>DASROI010000196.1:0-28478 GCA_035646955.1 Pyrinomonadaceae bacterium | reverse complement strand
TTGATAGAAACGACGCGAGTTGAGCCGCAAAAACCGAACCCACCAGCTTCGAACTACTAAATAAAATCATCCGGAAAGATGAACCCCCTCATAAGTTGGGTATCTAACAGCGAAATCACCGGAATCGACCGAGAACGCTCAAACTTAATCTTAAGGAAATCCACTTTGCTATCTCCTTTTCCAGCGGTATGGAGGTTGCTCAATGTTTGTTTTAAGGCGGCGAATTGGCCTAAGTTGACGCAGTTTGACTGATCTTTGACGGGCCGCCCAATCAAATTGACAACCTGCCGCCACTCTGCACGACTGGACCTAGAACATTGTCGGCGAAATCAGGAAACGCAGTAAGCCACCGATATTTCCCGCGATCATTATCGAAAGATCCGAGGAGAAGCTGGCTTTCATGCCTCCGATATTTCCCGTGGCATCAGCTTTCATTCCACCGATATTTCCCGTGGACTGCGTGCGCATGCCACCGATATTGCCTGCTGATTGAGAACGCATACCGCCAATGTTTCCCGCAAAGGCTGTCGCGGAAAGTGTCAGCGTAAGAACGAGGGCTACGATGGTTGATTTGATTTTTATCATTTTCCTTCTCCTGGTGAACCAAAATGTTTACTGGGTTGCTGAGCTCCGACGGAATGCTCTTGCCAGACCTTTCGTCGGAGCCAATAAAAAGAACTGTTAACACTGCCGTTCTATTTCAAAGGGCGTGCCACGAGAAGATCGCCGAGTACCGGAGGAGCTATTTATTGAAATTAAAAGGCTTACAATGGTCAATTAGGATCCTACTGCTTCATACAGAAAGCTGGGACCAAACTGGATAATAGATACACACTTCGAGCGCGAGACTTGTTAAATCCTTAATTTGTCTCTGAAAAACTCAAGAAAATAGAGGCCTCTAAAAACCACAAACTCACATGTATACACAAGTTTCATTGGATACTAAATATCCAACAACGCTTTGTTAAGCTTTCCGCATTCCGAAGAACGGTTTAGGTATGTTGTTAGAGAATGGAACTATTAGGAAGGTACGAAGTCTTCCCCTAAATGAAAGCGAGCGCGTGGAGGCGTGCTGTTTAATCGCGCGTGAAAAGCTTGAGATTGGGGACTATGAAGCCGGCTGCGCAATACTCCAACCCTGGTGGCAGTTGGGTGGTTGGCCTAAGCACGAGGGACTCGTACAGCGCGCATCGGCCGAACTTCTTTTAATCGCTGGTACTCTTAGTGCTTGGATTGCGAGTACCAAACGGATGCAAGGTGGTCAAAAACCCGCGGAAGCACTATTGAATGGATCCATTGCTCTCTTCGAGCAAGGAGGTTTTAAAGATCGGGTCGCAGAAGCAAAAATAGAGTTGGCTTGCTGTTACTTTTGGCAGGGACTCTATGACCTTGCCCGAAACAGCTTGCAATCCTCGCTGGAAATTATCTCCATTGATGACTCAGAGCTCCGCTCCGTGGCACTGATACGTCTGGCCCTGGTAGAGCATCATGCAAGTAGACTCCATGATGCACTGGGCCTCCTAAATCAGGCGGCCCCTTTGATAGCGGCATCCAGACCGTGGATTAAGGGTAGATTTCATCTTGAGTTTGCCACCACGCTAAAGGATTTGGGGATTGCCGAAAGCGATGGTTCATCCTTCACCAAATCGCTCGGGCATTATAAAGAGGCACTATCCCAATTCGATACTCTAGGTAATCGTCGCTACAAAGCGATTGTTGAGAACAATCTTGGACATCTTCTTTTGACCCTTAGGAGGTCAGAAGAAGCGGAAATGCATCTGATTCGAGCAAGAAGATTGTTTGAAGAATTCGGAGACCAGGTCAGAAGAGCCCAAGTCGACGAAACGATTTCGCAACTCCACATAGGTGACGCAAGTTATCAGCAGGCAGAGGCTTCTATAAAGTCAGCTGTCGAAACTCTCGAAGAGAGCGGCGAAGATGCCCTCCTGGCGGAAGCATTAACAACTCAGGGACTAATATTCTGTCGGTTAGGCCACAAGCACGAAGCCAAGCCAATAATTGAACGCGCAAGACGTGTCGCTGAACGCTGCGGAGATCGTGAAGGCGCGGGTCGCGCTTTGCTGATCCTCATTGAAGAGATGTGTGAGCAGTTGGCGGATGATGAGCGTAGGGAGATTGGAGCCCAGGCTAATCAACTCCTCGCCAACTCTCAACAACACGCCACTCGCGAACGCCTACGCAAGTGCCTCAAGGCCATTGCCGAAGCCCACACCAAACATGAGGCGCAACGCGAACAGGAAATTCATGCCCAGAAAATGGCCGCCCTCGGAGAACTCTCGTTCGGTGTCGCCCATAACGTCAACAACACACTCACCGGCATTCTCGGACGCGCCCAACTGATCCTCCGCAACAGCAACGACCCGGCCAAAATCGAAACCGGCCTCGAGATGATCATCAAGAGTGCAGAAGATGGTGCTCATATCATCCGTCGCATCCAGGACTTTGCCCGGCAACGCCCCAGCCGCGAGTTCGAACCCGTCTCCGTCGCCGAACTGCTCAAAGATGCATGCGAGATGACCCGCCCTCGCTGGGAGTCGCGCTCGGAATTTTCACCCATTCGCTTTGCCCTGCACGCCGACTGCAAGGCCTTTGTCAAAGGCGATCCAGTCGAGTTGCGAGAAGTCCTTGTCAACATGATCTACAACGCCGTCGACGCTATGCCTTCCGGTGGTGAAGTGCGCGTCTCAAGCCAGGAAAACCGCGATCGCGTCGTCGTGTCGATCAGCGATACCGGAACTGGAATGGGACCGGAAGTAAAACAGCGATTGTTCGATCCTTTCTTCACCACCAAAGGCAAAGCCGGAACGGGAATGGGCCTGGCTGTCAGCTTTGGTATCATCCGCCGTCACGAAGGCACCATCGACGTCGAGAGTGAGCCCGGGCGAGGTACCACCTTTAAGATCTCTCTTCCGAAAGTTGCGAACCCCGCAGCGACCACTTCGGTCCAATCACCACACTCCGAAATCTTACCGAGCGAGGACAAGGTCCGAGTTCTCGTGGTCGACGATGAAACACATGTGCGCGATGTCCTGATCGAAGCGCTAGAGGTTGAAGGCTGTGAAGTTATCTCTGCCCAAAGTGGAGAGATTGCACTCGCCCTTTTCGATCAATACCAGGGACGGTTTGACGCCGTCTTTACCGACATTGGCATGCCCGAAATGAGTGGCTGGGAGCTTGTCACTGAAATAAGACAACGGTCCAAAACCGTGCCGCTCGCAATCGTCAGTGGGTGGGCAGACGCGATCAGCGTTGAAACCAGGAACGCAGTCAATGCCGACTGGGTGATTGCGAAGCCATTCGACATCAATCGAATTTCGAGTATTGCTCAGGAGATTGCGCAGAAGAAGCTCTGCCAGGTGTAGGTCCGTTACGCGCTCGCGCTCAGGTCGTGGCGCTCCAGTTTCAAGTACAAACCTCGCCTCGTCAATCCTAACTCACGAGCGGCCCGAGAGATGTTGCCGCCATGACGCCTTAACGCATCCGCGATCATTCGTCGCTCAACGTCTGCCAGCGCATCAGCCAGCGTTCCTGCAGTTTGCAACGTCGATGAAGACATCGAAGCAATTGACGCTGCCGACGGCGTAGTCGGCGAAGCAGTTCGTTTTAACTCCGGCGAAAGTTGTTCCGGGGTAATTACCGTGCCGTCTTCAGCGCGCGCTACTGTACGCTGAATTTCATTGCATAACTGTCTGACATTACCGGGCCAGTCACTCACCATCAACAAATCAATCGATTGAGGAGTGATTTGAATGTCTTTTCGACCAAACTTTGCCGAGTAGTGATTGATGTAGTAATTGACGATCGTCGGAATCTCAGAGCGGCGCTCGCGTAACGGCGGCACACGCAAGCGAATAACATTCAACCGGTAATACAGATCTTCTCGGAATTTTCCCTGGGCCACCATCTCCTCAAGATCGGTGTTGGTAGCGGCGATGATGCGCACATCGACTTTGCTCGGACGCTGTTCGCCGAGCGGCTGAATTTCACCCTCCTGGAGAAATCGAAGAAGCTTCGGTTGCACATCGAGCGGAAGATCACCAACCTCATCGAGGAACAACGTTCCGCCGGCTGCGGCTCGAATAACACCCTGCGAATCGGAAACTGCTCCCGTAAAAGCGCCCCGGCGATATCCGAACAAATAACCTTCAGACAACTCCTTTGGAACCGCCGTGCAGTTGAAAGGCACAAACACTTTCGCCCGGCGCGACGAGATCGCATGAATTGCCCGAGCCACCAGTTCTTTGCCTGTACCAGACTCGCCGGTCACCAACACAGTTACATCCGATGAGCGAATCTTGTGTACCTCTTCAACGAGCTGAGTCATTGCCGGGCTCGAGTGAATGAACCCCGGCATTAAACTCGTGCCGGCGAGTTCGTCCGACGGTTCATTCTTGCCACCTTTTTGCGCACCGGCCCGCAAAGCACACACATCCATTCCAAGCTCTACGACCCGCAGCAACGGTTCCAGGGCCATGCCCTTTGGCAAACTCGCGCGACTTCGTGGTGCGAGATAAAGGAGTGCGGGGGCAGCGTTCGATGCACGCAATGAGATGATCTCGGCGTCGTTCTTCTGGCAATAACGTTCTTTGATTGGTTCGCTGTTCAGGTTCGTAATCTCAGAAGCAATCTTCCAACTCTCCTCGGTCGAAGAGCCCATCGCGATTACTACGCGCGCTTCGTTGTGCTCACCCTGTTCGGTGATGATTACTTTTTGTGCGCCTGTCTCCTGTCGCATCACAGCTGCGAGTTCGCGCAGTAGTAACTCACGAGAAGCTACTGCCTCTGCCAGACGCAGTGTCAACAGTTGGGCCAGCGCCGATTGTTCCTGGGCTCTTTCGGGAGTTGCCTGGGCTAGATCTCTAAGCTCCTCTTCAGCGCGAGAAAGATCGAGCCGGGCACCCAATTCCTTAAAAGTATTCAAAGCTCGCGAAAGATGTTCCCCGGCTCGCTCGGGAAGGATATTCGCATAGGCTCGACCCAATTCCAGGTGTGCTCGCGCAGAACGATAGCGGTCACCCAACATGTCGAAGATAGAAACGCTACTGCCAAAATGTTGAGCTGCTGCCGCCGCGTCGAGACGCGCCATGTTGAGCATTCCGTACAGACGATGAGCTTCGCCGGTAAAACCAAGGTCAGTCGCAGAGTCAGTTGTTTCGGCACTTACGACCTGTAATTCTCGCTCACACTCGTCGTGCCCGCGCGACAACAGATGAGCTTCAGCAGCAATCAGGCGCGACTCACATATTGCCTGGCGATCACCAATCGCCTCAGCCAGCGTCAAAGCCTCGCCAGCCTTGGTGAGTGCTTTTGCAGGATCTGCTACAGCCAGATAGCAACGCCCGAGTGTTCTTAGAGCCTGACCGGCATACCACTTATTCCCGTTCTCAGTTGCCAGAGATACCGCTCGCAGCAGGTAGTCTTGCGCGTCGTCGAGGTTGCCCCGCAGCATGTGCAGTTCCCCGAGCGAGTCGAGAATCATCGGGACTTTTGCACCGCGTTCATCAACTTCAGTCGCCAGGGTTAAAGCACGCTCAAGCGCTTCCTGCGCACGATCCCACTGCCCAATCAAAATCAGATTGATTCCAAGATTGTTATATCCGTCAGCAGCGTTGGTCTTATGGTCCGTTCGCTCGTAATAAGTAATCGCTTGCTTGAGGTAATCGATTCCCTCTTGCGGTCGCTTCAGGAACCAGCAGGCGCCAGCCATGTTGGCGTAGGTCCGGCCGAGCACATACGCTGCCGGTCGATCACCAATAAGCTTCAGGGCCTGGGCCAGATTTTCCAGACCAGCCTCGTAGTGTCCTTCCTGAATATCAGCTACCCCGACTCCAAAATATGATTCGGCAAGGCCTCTCCAGTCGCCATTCTGACGGAAGTTTTCGAGGGCTCGTTGCGCATAGTCGCGGGCAATTGGATATTCGCTGATGGTGCGGTAAATCCGGGACAGAGCCGCGTAGATATGGCCCAGGTTAAAACTACCACTCTCCGAATAATCTCGGAGGATGGAGTTAAGCATGGCAATGGCTTTTGGATGATCGCCGTTGTAGTTGTAGCCAAGACCAATCTGCACTCGAATAAGACTGGCCGTTTGGTCATCCATCTTGGCCCTTGATTCGGCCGCTTCATACATCGCTACTGCGGCTAATGAATCCCGGTAATGTCCCTGTTGTTCAAGAGCTGTTGACAGAGCACAGCGGGCGAGGGCCTGCACGGTTGGATGATTTCTTGCGTTGGAGATTAGGAGCGCAAGTCGATCTTTCGCCTCACGCGACAGGCCCTGGTCTAATAACGAGCGGATCTCGTCCAACTCCTGCATCAGGGATTCATTGGAATGGCGCGTACGAGATCGCAGGCGCACACGCGCATCTGCCAAATCGACGACACCTCGCTCGTTGGGGGTCTTTTCCTGGTCGGGACCCTGGGGTCCGGAACCGACACGTTTATCCATTTACGTTGTTAAAAGACTAATTGCTCCGAGTTTTCATTACATTAAAAATGGTGGGGACGGCCATAAATCTTCAACCTCTCGAAGACGACGCCGTTTAAACCGCTGATTCGTGATGAAATTTACCACACGAGACGGGAACCGTACAGAGTTGTGTTACGAGGGTATTGTTCGGTTTCGCTTTTGGCGTCTCATTACACAAATAAGTGCTCAACCCACAAATGGTTACAGGAAAACCCTCGCCAATGCCTGTGCCTTGACACCCCTCAGGGTGGCCGCTATCATTTGCGTTTCCGTTTGCAGCACGGAACTGCGCCTAGGGGTTATATGTTTGAGTCGCTCTCGGACAAGTTAAAGCGTACGCTGAAGAATCTCCGGGGCGAGGGCGTACTAACAAAGGCGCATGTCGATGCGGCGCTGCGTGAGATACGTCTGGCACTCTTGGAAGCAGACGTTAATTACAAGGTCGCAAAAGACTTCATTGCTTCAGTCCAAAAAAAGGCCGAGGGACAACAGGTTTGGCAGGAACTGAAGCCGTCAGAACAAGTTGTCAAGATTGTTTTCGACGAACTGGTTGAACTGCTGGGTGGGCAATCTTCTCGCCTGGTCTTCACCAAGCAAATACCAAATACGGTCATGGTGGTTGGGCTGCAAGGCTCAGGAAAAACCACTTCCACCGGAAAAATTGCACGCTGGCTCGCGACAAATCAGGACCGCAAGCCCCTTTTGCTGTCGGTTGACGTTTACCGGCCTGCAGCGCGTGAACAACTAAAGGTAATTGCCAGGGCCACGGGCCAACAGATCTTTGAATATCCCGCGAGCAATGATCCGATGACTCTCGTCAGAGAGGCATACAAGCACGCTCAACAAACTGGTTTCGACACCCTAATGATTGATACCGCCGGCCGTCTTCACATCGATGACGAGCTGATGGAAGAGCTGGTCAAGATTAAAGCCGAAACACATCCTGTTGAGACTCTGTTTGTAGCGGATGCCATGACTGGCCAGGATGCGGTTCGATCAGCCGAAGAGTTTCATCGCCGGGTCGGAATTACCGGTGTAATTCTTACAAAGATGGACGGCGACGCCCGAGGCGGCGCGGCCCTTTCCATCAAACAGGTGACCGGTCAACCAGTTAAGTTTGTTGGCGTCGGTGAGCGCTACGACGCACTCGAGCCTTTTTATCCTGATCGAGTTGCGCAACGAATTTTGGGAATGGGCGATGTCTTGTCGCTCATTGAGGAAGTACAATCAAAAGTAGACCAGTCTGAAGCTGAAGAGCAGTTAAAGAAACTTCAGAAGAACGAGTTTACGCTCGACGACTTCCGCTCTCAGCTGCGACAGGTAAAGAAACTCGGATCTTTCTCAAAAATAATGAAGCTGCTGCCCGATCAGCTACTCGGTGGCATGGGTATGCCTGAGCTGAACGATGAACAGTCGAAGATGATGGAAGATGAGCTCAAGAAAACTGAAGCCATCATCGACTCGATGACCTGGGCAGAGAGAAGCGATCATCGGATTCTTAATGCGAATCGCCGTCGCCGCATTGCGCGCGGGTCCGGCACCGTCGTCGCCGACGTTAATCAGCTCATCAAACAATATGTAGAGATGCGCCAGATGATGCGGCAACTTTCGAGTTCCGGTCTCTTTGGCGGCAGTGGACTCAAAGGCAAGATGATGCGCAAAATGACGGGACTCCCAGACATGGGAGGATTCGAAGGAGACCCTGGAGCAATGCCGGCGCTTCCCGCTGGTCCTTCGAAGAAGAAATTGAAAAAGAAACGTAAGAAGCGACGAAAGTAGATGGTGTCCACCACGGTGGCCTAATTTGAAGGAGGAACGTTTTGTTAGCAATTCAGTTAATGCGCACAGGCGCCAAGAAGAGCCCCTCGTATAGAGTGGTAGTCAAAGAAAAACGCTCGAAGCGCGATGGCGCTTACCTCGAGAATCTCGGGACCTACAACCCAACGCGAAATCCAGCTGAGATTAACCTCAAACTGAATCGCGTCACGTATTGGATCGAAAAAGGCGCCCAACCAACCAACACCGTCAGCCGATTGATCAAAGCTAGTTCCAAGGCAGCCGCAGCTTCATCAACCGAAGCTTGATTTCTTTCTGCTCACTGATCTACTGCATATGCGAGAAGCAATAGAAAAAGTCGTCAAAGGACTGGTGGACGACACCGAAAGCGTCGACATTAGAGAAGTTGAGCAACGTAATGGCTCGACGTTGCTTGAAGTCCGCGTTGCAACCGGAGATGTTGGGAAAATAATTGGTAAACAGGGGCGTACGATCCGGGCTTTGAGATCGTTGGCTCGCATGGCCGGCGCCAAGAAAGGCAGACGTTACCTGCTGGAAATTGTGGAATGAATCACGGCGTGGAAGAAAACCGTGATTTGGTGATAGTGGCTCGAGCGGTTCGAACACGCGGGTTAAAAGGTGAATTGGTCGCCGAACTCTTAACGGATTTTCCGGAGCGGTTTGAATCCCTTGAGGAACTAATTGCTGTTTCACCTGATGGCGAACGGCAAACTGTTAAGCTTGAAAATTTTTGGTTTCAGAACGGTCGAGTAATTCTGAAGATCGAGTCCTTCGACGACGTAGATAGCGCCAGGGTATTTATCGGATTCGATTTCGCCGTGCCCGAAGCTGAGCGTGTTCAGCTCGAAGCGGACGAATACTACGACTGGGAACTTGAAGGATGCACAGTCAGCACCGTCGATGGTGATTCAGTCGGCATCGTCAGTTCCATCATGAAGACTGGCGGAACCGAGATCCTCGTCGTGAGCGATTCCGAGGTCGAGCGCCTCGTTCCTCTGGCCGCTTCGATAGTCAAGGATATTGATCGGGCCAACAAGCGAATCCTGATCGATCCGCCGCCGGGGCTGTTTGAGTTATAGATCTTTGAGAGACGTCCGATGTGCCGTTATCGGCAAGAGTAAGCTGAACGTATGTTGCGTTTCGATATCATCACGATCTTCCCCGAGTTTTTCCGCGACGTAATCGATTATGGAATCGTTAGACGAGCGCGTGGTGCGGGTTTGGTCGAGATAAAGTCGCACGACTTACGCCAATGGACCACTGACAAACATCGGATCGTGGATGATCGTCCATTTGGCGGTGGCGACGGAATGGTACTTAAACCAGAACCACTATTCGCCGGCGTTGAGGCGCTGACGGGCTCAAGTAACCGGGATAACTTCGCCGCGGGGACTAAGGTGGTTCTCTTATCTCCACAAGGCCAGGTTTTTTCTCAGCCGATCGCGAAAGAGTTTTCGCAGGCAGAGCAGATCGTTTTGCTTTGTGGCAGATATGAGGGCGTTGACGAACGTGTTTCTGAAGTACTCGTCACCGACGAAATTTCCATCGGCGACTACGTTCTGTCGGGAGGCGAACCCGCAGCTCTCGTATTGATCGATGCAATTGTACGGTTGCTTCCCGGCGCTCTGGGCAGTGACACATCGGCAGTGTATGAGTCGTTTAGCACGGGGTTGTTGGACCATCCACAGTACACCAGACCACCCGAGTTTCGGGGAATGAAAGTACCCGAAGTGCTTTTGAGTGGAAATCACGCCGAGATTGAACGATGGCGTAAACAGGCGGCGTTGAAAAAAACAGAGCGACGACGGCCAGACTTATTGAAATAGTTGAATTGTTTGACCACGAACGGTTAAAAGGTATTTGAGCGGATCAGAGTATCGCGGCTCGAGGACAGGAGCATTTAAAAGATGAATCGATTAGATAAAATTGAAGCAACACAGTTGCGGACCAACATTCCGCAATTTCAGCCGGGCGATACGGTCCGCGTTCACGTAAGAATTAAAGAGTCTGAAACCAAAGAGCGCTTGCAAGTCTTTGAAGGAGTTGTCATTGCTCGTAAGCATGGCGGCGCCCGCGAGACAATTACTGTCCGCAAAACCAGTTTCGGTGTCGGCGTGGAACGAATTTTCCCCCTGCATGCCACTATCATCGACCACATTGATTTGGTAAAAAGAGGCCGTGTTCGCAGAGCGAAGTTGTACTATCTTCGTGAGCTGCGAGGTAAGGCCGCCCGCATTCGTGAGCGTGACACCCGTGGTCATCAGAATGATGAGGCGCACGCTTCAGTCGCAGGAAAAAGCAAATAGACGTCAATAGACCTCTTGGCGGATTCACCCCCGGCCAGATCCGCCAAGGCAACTTGGGAGAATGCGATTGCGCATCGCAATCGACGCTCATTCCGTTGGGACTAAACTTGGCGGGAACGAAAGCTATGCAATCAACCTGATTGAGGCCCTGGCTCAAGTTGATGCGGTAAACGATTACACGCTATTTGTAACTACTGCCGAAGCATACGACCGTTTCAACCAACGCTGGCCCAACTTCAAGGTTCGGACTACGCGTCCTCACACGCCGTTAATCCGGATTCCTTTAACGCTTAGCGCCGAGCTGCGTAAAAATCCCGTCGACGTTCTGCATGTACAATTTACCGCGCCGCCTTTTTGCCCATGTCCTGTCGTGGTGAGTGTTCACGATCTCTCGTTCGAGCACTTGCCGCAAACATTCAAACGCCGTAGTCGCACTCAACTTCGATTAACTGTCCGGCACTCCGCACGCCAGGCTGCTCGTGTTCTCTCTCTTTCGGAGCACGGAAAGCAGGACATCATCTCGACCTACGGAATCGACTCGCAACGAATCAGTGCAATACCTCTTGCAGCGCCAAACCACTTCGCCCGCGTTACTGATGCTACGGAACTGCAACGAGTGCGACATACTTACGGGATAGACGGCGATTACATCCTTTCCGTAGGCTCAATCCAACCTCGCAAAAATCTTGCCCGACTCGTAAGAGCCTATGCTTTACTAGCTGAGAAGCTAGGTAAAGAAAATGTTCCTAAACTAGTACTGGCGGGCAAGCGCGCCTGGCTCTTTGATGAGACTTTACGATCGCTGGAAGAGTCTGGAGTCAAAGACTCTGTAATTTTAACCGGGTATGTTCCCGAGAAGGATTTACCACCTCTCTATTCAGGAGCAATGTGTTTCGTATATCCTTCGTTCTTCGAAGGCTTTGGTCTACCTCCACTTGAGGCTATGAAGTGTGGCGCACCGGTAATCGTAAGCAATACTACCAGTCTTCCAGAGGTAGTAGGTGATGCTGCAATTTGCGTGGATCCTTACGACATAAATGCGATTGCAGGTGCGCTCGAGCGGGTTAACACCGACTCAATATTAAGAGAGGAGTTAAGCATTAAAGGCCAGGCACGCGCCAGGTTATTTGATTGGCGCGACACTGCTCTTAGAACTCTCGACGTTTATCGTCAGGTCGTGGATGAAACGACCCTAAGCAAAAAAGCAACGCGAGTAAATTAAAAGTCGCAAGGCCCCCTTACGAGTTGTAGATATGCGTATCGCTATTCTGGGAACGAGAGGCATTCCCGCCAGTTACGGAGGCTTCGAAACTTTTGCAGAACACCTTTCGACTCGCCTGGTAGCACGCGGACACGACGTTACCGTTTACTGTCGTGCCCACTACGTGTCACCCAGGCAACTGGAGTATCACGGTGTCCGACTGCAAGTATTGCCTACTATCCGTCACAAGTATTTCGACACCGTGGTCCATGCCTTTCTTTCCGCAGTGCATGCAATTCCCGGCCGGTACGATGCCGCATTGATCTGTAATGCTGCGAACGCGCCGTTCAGCCCGTTCCTCAGGCTAACAGGTACTCCTGTCGCCATTAATGTTGATGGCCTGGAACACAAGCGCAAGAAGTGGGGAAGACTAGGCCGCCGCTATTATAGGTTGGCTGAATATCTCTCTACGATATTGCCGAATGAAATGGTGACGGACGCGCAGGTTATTCAAGATTACTACCTGGCCCATCACAAATGTCAGTCTACTATGATTGCTTACGGGAGCGAGGTAGAGCGTCGTCCAGATCGAGAAGCAGTGCGCAAATGGAGAGTCGAGCCAAACCGTTACGTGCTTTATGTATCGAGACTTGAGCCGGAGAACAATGCGCACCTCGTGATAGAAGCATTCAAGAAAGTGCGGACCGCTTATCGCCTGCTGGTTGTGGGTGATGCTCCTTACGCCGAACAATATATAAACAAGCTCAAGGCCCAAGCGCGCGGCGATAAAAGAATAATTTTTACCGGGTTTGTGTTCGGACAGGATTATCGTGCGCTTCAACAAAATGCGTATTGCTATGTCCACGCCACGGAAGTTGGAGGAACGCATCCGGCATTGCTTGAAGCTATGGGCTATGGCAATTGTGTGTTGACGCTGGCGACTCCGGAAAACATCGAAGCCGTCGGCGAAGCTGGTATTCCGTATATTGATGAATTTGATCTTGCGGAAAAACTTCAGCGAGTGTTGAGAGATGGCTCGTTGGTGCAGGCTTATCGAAACCGGGCTCAACTGAGGGTTCAGGGAAATTACGACTGGGACAGAGTCGTCGATAAATACGAGGATCTATTTTCGCGTATGAGCGGCAAACCCGTCGCGTTGCGGCATCAAGGGTTTAAGTCGGAGTTAGAAGAATCGAGGTTATCCAGGACCGCGGCAACAAAGTAAATTTCTGGTTTAAAAAAAGGTATGGCCCCGTCAATTTCGAAAAATTGACGGGGCTAAACTTTACCGGCAGGTTCGGGCAAATAGGGTGGCGGAGCAGAGCATGAGAGTTGATATTTTAGGGTCAACTCTCTTTTGGGGCGGTCGTTAAGCGGCATGGGATAAAAACTTAGAATTTATTCGCCTGCCATCTGCGCCGTTCACCAACTTTTCAAGTACTTCTCAGTTAGTTGTGCGAAATTATACGATTGTTTTGTGACCTGTCAAGGATATTATTAACTATTTCGGAAAGATGATGTGACATCCGTCACTTCACGGTTGGTCTTTGTTGTTAGAACGGATCTTTTCATCAACGGCAACTAGGGTTAGCCTGCCCAACTTCTATGGGAGTTTTGGGGAAAACGTTACTCGCCGGTGCGGACCTGACATAAACGGTAGGCCTGGCGCCTTACAGCTTCCGACACATTTTTGCTTTGAGCAAGAGTCTGCAAATCTTTGGATCGAATTCGAGGAAGGATGTGCATCGCAGTGGGAATCGGCGTGCGTGGATTACGCGCCAGATTGTGAATGATTGGATATTGGCGGGCCCATCCGCGATTTAATGCAATCAGCCTCAGAACGTCATCCGAAACTGTGCGCATGGCGGCGATATTTTCTACTTCGTGTTCGGTTATTCGAGGATTGTTTATGACGGCCGAGGATACGATCTTATTCGAGTCCCTGATAAGAATTCCGCGAGCTTCACGATCGCCCTTAACTGCTAGTTTCATCCTGTCGCGAGTGTTCATCAACATGATTCGACGAATCAGCGAAATTCGTTCAGTGGATACATCACCCGCTTCGAGACGTTCGCTCTCGATGACCCTCTGAAGGTTAGCGGCCCTGTCAGCGTCGGTTTCTCCTAAGAGCTCTTCGTAACGCTCTAAGGGGAGCCACGAGTCATCGATGTCTGCGTCAGATACTTCAATATGTTGGGCGATGATCCAGGCATCTTCGATTGTTAGACCACCCGAATCAGTTGTCAGCTCAGCTTCTTCGAAAAACTCGGCTGCGGCAGTTTGCCCGCGAGCTCGGAGTTCGTCCGCAATTTGTCGCGCGCCTCGTTCTTTTTCAAAAAACTCGAGCCTGGTTTCTTTCGCCCTCCGTTCGGCTTCCGGCGTACGTGCTGGATTATTGAGAACAGCTTCGATCAGAGCCGGGAAGCGAACCAGCCGTGTTTGATTTACCGTAACGAGTTCGAGCAACGAGCCTTCACTCGTAATCGAAGCGAGAGTGGCAAGAGCTTCATCGGGAGTCTGAGGGTTCAAGACAACAGCTTCATGAATCTCTTTTGTCGCCTCCTTTCGACCGGCCAGGTAAGAGAGCACTGAAACCGGTGAATCTTCTCCTTTTGCAACTATTAGAAGGTCTTCAGGCGATTCTGCTCCAAGTGTTTCCGAGGCCGCAGCTGCTAGTTCTTCATCTTCATTTGCCTGGAGTGAGATTAAGATTTCAAGGCGATCAGTTTGCGGAAGCGGCAACATTCCTCGCGCTGCCGCTAAACGTGCGGGCCGTGGAGCGGTTCCAGCGATTATTGCCTGGACCACCGGATTTGGAGGGGTTAAAGAACTCAATCAGGCAGCGTCCTAAGCTGTAGTACCCGGAACGTCATGGACATCCACAGATTACACTAATTCCCTTGATTTGATTCAGAAGTCGTTATAGGACTTTCTGACAATCGGTAAAAGCTGGGAATAGGTGGACCAGTCAACAAAAACTAAGACCAAAACTTATCTAAAGAGTAATACCATGGCATTTCTTATATTTCTTGCCTGAGCCGCACGGGCATGGCTCATTTCTTCCGACTTTGGGTTGATCTCGCACGACTGTCTTGATCTTGCCCTCTTCTTCACCCGCAGGCGCTGCGCCCTGGTTCGGACCAGTGAAAGTCAAAGCTGATGGACGACGAGCCATACGACGTTGCTGCAACGTTTCGGGTGGCTGTTCGGTAACGACCTGAAGATTGAAGAGCGATCGAATAGTCGCTGTATCGATGCGGTCCAACATATCCTGGAAAAGATCGAAACTCTGCTTCTTGTATTCTACGAGCGGATCCTTCTGACCATATCCAACCAATCCGATTCCCTGCTTTAGGTGATCGAGTGAAAGTAAGTGATCTTTCCATTGAGCATCGATGATATTGAGCATGATGATGCGCTCGTAGGTGCGCATCGCCTCTGGGCCAATCTGCTCTTCTTTAAACGTATACTTGACCTTCAGCTTTTCCCAGATTGCGTCGGCGACTTCCGGAGACGTCATCGCAGCTATGTTGATGCCTTCTGAATCGGCATCGAGGTCATAAATCGTCTTAACCTGAATTTTGTAATTTTCAATATCCCAATCGTCAGGCGAAGCGTCCGGATTCAGATACTGCTTCGTCAAATCAGACAACAAGTCATAGGCGACTCCAGATGCCGGGGGATCGCCCAGCAGGTAATCTCGCTGATCGGGCTCTTCCATAAGCTGGCGGCGCAACCCATAAATAGTTTCGCGCTGCTTGTTCATTACATCGTCGTACTCAAGGACGTGTTTGCGAGACTCGAAGTTACGACCTTCCACCGATTTTTGAGCCGCCGCAATACGCTTCGAGACCATCTTCGACTCAATGGCCACGCCTTTTTCCATGCCGAGCCGCTGCATCAACGCTTTCACTTTGTCGCCGGCGAAGATGCGCATTAAGTCGTCTTCAAGTGAAAGGAAAAATCTTGAGGATCCCGGGTCACCTTGTCGTCCTGCACGACCTCGCAACTGATTATCAATGCGCCGCGATTCGTGACGCTCAGTGCCAAGGATGTGTAGACCACCAAGGCCAACTACTTCCTTGTGTTCTTCTTCGACAATTCGTTTGGCGCGCGCGTACATCTGCCCCCACTGCTGCTCCGTAGCTTCTTCGGGATCGATCTCCTCTTCCTTTAGAAACTCGCGAGCCATAAAGTCGGGATTGCCGCCGAGCAGGATGTCAGTTCCACGACCAGCCATGTTGGTGGCAATCGTAACGGAGCCCTTCCGACCAGCCTGGGCCACGATCTCTGCTTCACGCTCGTGATACTTCGCATTCAAAACGTTGTGCGGAACAGCTTCTTTTAACAACCTTCTGGCAATTAGTTCGGAGTTTTCAACCGAAACGGTACCAACGAGTGTTGGTTGACCTTTCTCATAACACTCTTTGATCTCTTCGATCACAGCGTCCCATTTTTCCGGAAGGGTACGGTAGATCACATCCGGATAATCATCACGAACCATCGGCATGTGCGTGGGAATGACAATTACATCCAGCTTATACGTCGAAGCAAATTCGGCCGCCTCGGTTTCAGCTGTACCAGTCATGCCCGATAGCTTCTCGTATAAACGGAAGTAATTTTGTAGCGTGATCGTAGCGAGCGTTTGATTCTCTCGCTCAATCGTTACCCCTTCCTTCGCCTCAACCGCCTGGTGCAAGCCATCAGACCAACGCCGGCCTTTCATCAGACGTCCAGTGAAGTCGTCAACGATGATTACTTCGCCATCCTGGACCACATACTGATGGTCCAATCTATAAAGAGTGTGAGCCTTCAGTGCCTGTTCGACGCAATGCAACAACTCCATATTTGAAGGATCGTACAAGTTGCCGACACCAAGTAATTTCTCAGCGCGTTCGACGCCTTCTTCAGTTAGAACTGCGGTGTGGGCCTTTTCATCGACTACATAGTCGCCGGTTTTCTTACCATCAACATCTTCTCCTTTTTTCAGGTGGGGAATGATGGCATCGGCATTCCGATATTTATCGGTGGCTTCATCCGATGCTCCGGAAATAATGAGTGGGGTGCGAGCCTCGTCGATCAGGATCGAGTCAACTTCGTCGACCACGGCAAAGTAGTGACCACGCTGAACGCACGTGGCCAGATCGAATTTCATGTTGTCGCGAAGGTAATCAAAACCAAACTCGTTGTTGGTGCCGTAGGTGATGTCTGACGCATACGCCGCCTGCCGTTCAAAATCATCCATGTCGTTTTGAATGCAGCCAACTTCAAGGCCAAGGAACCGGTGAATCTGGCCCATCCATTCAGCGTCACGAGAGGCGAGATAGTCGTTGACAGTGATAACGTGAACACCACCTCGTCCGGTCAAAGCATTCAGGTAAGAAGGCAGTGTCGCTACTAGCGTTTTACCTTCACCTGTGCGCATTTCGGCAATCTTGCCCTGGTGCAACACGATTCCGCCGATCAACTGAACGTCGAAGTGGCGCATGCCAGTGGTTCGCCGGCTGGCCTCGCGTACGGTGGCAAAAGCTTCTGGAAGTAATTCGTCGAGAGCCTGTCGTTCGAGAAGTTTTCTTTTTTCTTTATCTTTTACGTCGCCAACGACTTTTTGGACTTGTTCTTTAAAGGCTGCGGTTTTGGCTCGCAACTCGTCGTCGGAGAGCTGTTTTAATGCGGGCTCGAGCGAATTGATCTGATCGACTAGCGGTTGAATCGTCTTCAGGAATCGCTGATTACTACTGCCAAATATCTTTGTTAAAGCCTTATCTAAATTCATATCTAATAATCTGCTCCGGTCTAATGTCTCTGACCTTAAAAACATCTAACTCATTGACAATGTTTGATTTTAGTTTAGGTAAGTAAGTGAGGCAAGTAGGCTATTTGCCTTTAAACACCGGGTTCCAACTGCTTCTTAATCAAATCAACAACACTCTGCCGGGGCATCGAAAAATTTACCACGATCTTTTTCCCATCCGGAGAGGCATTGGTGTTTCTCATGATTACCTCTTCATCCTTGCCGGCTCTCGAGCCGGCTCCAAAAACAAGTGCAGCGTTTAGAGCTTTCGCCAGAATTCGTGCACTATCCGTCGACGAGGCCTCGGACTCAACCGACGCAAGTACTTCACTTTCGCCCTGCTTGATCGTGAACTTGACGGTAGCGCCTGGATTGTCTTTGTTCAGCGGTTTCAAATAGATGAGGAAGCCGCTGTCATTCAACGCTGCTACCATCTTTCCAAAAAGATCGACCAGATTTGGATCGCCAGCCTTCTTCGTGAACCGCGGGTTCTTTAGCTTCCCGGATTCGTCCATCTCAGCCTCGATCACGATTTCAAATGGTTTATCGATGTCGAGCTTCCCTTGCTTCTTCAAGTCATTTGCGTAGGCAGCAAAATCCTTCAACACTTTCCTATTGAGCTGATTCTCGGTCGGCAGGTCGATATTATTCTCGGCAGCTGTCGCTTCGAGTTTCTGCTGTGCTTCGTCTTTTGTTAATGGCGAAGGACTAACTTGAGCGCCTGGTATTGTCCCCTGCGCAACCGCACCAGGAGGCGAGCTCGACGCGGAGGGGCTGGGAAGCGGCGATGGACTTGGAGAAGGACTTGAGTCAGGTTCTTCTTTGCCGGGGGGTTGAGCGAGAGAAATTATTTTCGGGGCAAACGCGTCATAATTAGATCCCGGCTGAGCCTGGCCGGTTTCAAATGACTTCTCGAGTGCGAAATAACCATCCGGATAATGAAACTTCTCGTCTGCTAAGTTCAGCAGCTCAACTTCGTCGCCGATATTTGTCGCAACGTAGTCCTTATCAACAATTCGTGTATTTGCTATCAGACTCGCGACATTTAACGCTTCACGAAAGGCGGGTACATAAATTACCAACCAGAGCAGCAGTAGATGCAGAATTAATGACCCGCCAACGAGCCGCATCAGGATCGGCCAGCGAGGATCGCGATTAACCTCAACGTTTTCGAATAACTCAGCCATTACGACGACCAACACCCTAAACGAATACAACTTTTCCCATGTTTCACTGCGTTTAGACGCGCCTTACACCCAACGAGTTGTGAACCAGATTGTACCTCCGCAAGTACGGCTTAGCACTTCGCAGTCTGAGGTCTCACAGCTAGAATGGCATTAATGCGACGAAAAAGCGGAAAAGTGTTTAAGAAACGTGACAAACGAGGTCCTCGTTCCGACCCTCACAAGGTCAAGACTCCCGAAACCACTCCAAGAATCCGACCCAGGTCGCATTCGCCAGAGATTCAACATCTTCTACAGGGGATTGGTACGCCTCAATCACAACCCTTTCGCCCCGATGATTTTCAACTTGCTGCCTTGGCCGCGCTTGAACACGAAGATGTGTTGGTGACGGCACCAACTGGAAGTGGCAAGACGTGGATTGCTCGAGAAGAAATCAGACGACTGCTGCAAAGTGGCCGTCGAGCCTGGTACACGACTCCGCTGAAAGCGTTGACAAACTCAAAGTATCAGGAGTTTTCGGATGAATTCGGCGCCGACCGAGTGGGAATTCTGACCGGCGACAGAAAAGAGAATTCAGCCGCTCCTCTGATCATTGGCACAACTGAAATCTACCGAAACCAGCTCTTCGATTCGATGCGTAACGGGACGACAATTGGCGCCGACCTGGTCGTGCTCGACGAGGCGCACTACTTATCTGACGAAGAGCGTGGCCACGTTTGGGAGGAAGCGATCATTCTCACGCCCCAGAGAATTCGACTCCTCTTGCTCTCTGCGACCATTGGTAACGCTCGAGAATTCGCGTCCTGGATCGAGGAAGTTCGCGGCGTGGGTTGCACCGTGATTCCTGGACCAGGACAACGACCTGTTCCATTGAGAGCTGCAGTGTTGCTTCCTGATCAGAGATTGCTTCCTTTGGTAAACGCAGCCGGACGGTTGAACCCTGAGATTGCACAACTGATTGAAAGGTCGCGAGACGATCGGGATGGATCACGTGGAAACCGGCGGCGCTATTGAACGTTGGCGTGGTGAGACTGAAGTGGAAAAGAGCATGAAGTTGCGAATGCCCGAAATGCCTCCGGCGACGCTGTTGTCGGCGCTTCAATCCTACAACCTTTTGCCGGCGATAATATTCATGCCTACTCGCAGACGCTGTGATCAAGCTGCGACAGAATCAGCGCTAACAAGGCGTGATCCAAACGAGAGCCGTCGCGAAAAACGGCGAGAGTTCATGAAAGATTTCGTCACTCATTATCCAGAGGTACGAAATCATCGTCATTGGGACACGATCGTCCGCGCCGGTGTCGCCTCACATCATGCCGGTCATATTCCGGCCTGGAAACTAATAATTGAAAAGCTGATGAGTGCTGGTCTACTCGACGCGATCTTCGCCACGGCCACTGTGGCGGCGGGCGTCGACTTCCCTGCACGGAGTGTTGTGCTCACCGGTGCTGATGCACGCACGGCGAGTGGCTGGAGACAATTGACCGCTTCGGAACTTCAACAGATGACTGGTCGTGCAGGACGTCGTGGACGAGATAACGTCGGCTTTGTCGTCGCGGCGCCGGGAATACATCAAGATCCTGCTCGCATCGCACAATTACTCGGCACCGCCCCCGATCCCCTTTTAAGTCAGTTCAGAGCGACCTACACAACGTTGCTCAACTTGCTCGACGCCTACGGAACCTTTGCGGGCGTGCGAGAGATTGCAGAACGAAGCTTTGCTTATCGTGATTCGGCGAAACAGATTCACCAGCTTGAGCAAACTCGAAGTAATGCCGAGACAGCTATCGAACAGGGACTAAAGGAAGCAAACTGTGCGATACCGATCTCGACGGTCCACGGCCTTGAAAGACTTGTAAGCGCTCGCGGACGCCTGCTCGACGATCAACCACAAAGTCGCGTTGAAGTGTTTTATCGTTGGCTGAACGAGGTCGTTAAACCAGGCCGAATTGTCGGTATCGGACGAAGCGGCAAACGCTTAGTCATGGTTACTGAGAAGCGGGACGGAAACGTTCGAGGATTTCGCGAGGATTGGAGTGGAGCGAGCTTTCCACTCGAACGCATCGGTCGTGTTTACGCTCCCGTTTATCACTTGCAAGAGGAAGACTTTGACCGTTCCTTTGATGAAATCAAGCGAAATGGCAAAGATCTGGTCTTAGCAGAGCCCCGCTTGCGCGATGTAAACACGCGAGACGCCGATGCTCTTGAACTGTTGAACAAGGCGATCGACAATCTGTTGCCGTCACATATTGAGGGTGAAGATCGGACCAGATGTACCCAATTGCTATGGGAATTACGCGCTATAAGTGAGGACGTTGAACGGGCCAATCAAACAATCGACTCTTTGCGGAACGCGGTTTGGCAACCTTTCGAGCAACATGCCAAGGTATTAGCGAATTTTGGTTATCTTGACTATGAAGCTGAAAAAGTCACTGAACGCGGCCGCTGGCTTGCCGATCTGCACATAGATCGACCACTCTTAGTCGGTGAAGCCCTGGAAAATGAGCTCTTCAACTCGCTTGAGGCCAAACAGCTTGCCGGAATCATGGCAGCGTTGACGGCAGATGCCGACCGGGATTACGGCGAACTGGAGCTCGATGACGAAATTCTTTCGTCGTTGGCTAAATTTGAAGAGATCGGTTTCAAGGTTGCTTCCGAAGAGTGGAAACATGGATTGGAGCCAGCTCCAGAGCTAAATTTTTCAGCGGCCGCTGCAGCAGTTCTCTGGGCCAACGGTGCGGAGTGGTCCAGGATTGTACGTGAAACACGCGCAGAGGAAGGAGATCTATTTCGGATGTTCTCCAGGACCGGAGAAGCACTACTACAGGTAGCTGGGTTACGGAAAAGTCATCCAGTCGCATCGCAAGCAGCCGCGACTGTTGCTGAAATCATACTCCGCGATCCTATTCGCTAAATTGTTCCGTGTAGCCCAGATTTTTACGTTTTGAACCATAATCTCTTGAAGGAAGGAATTTTTATGTCAACTTCAGTGGCACCACAGCCATCTCCCCAAATTTTCTTTCAGAACCTTAACGCACACCAGAGAACCGAGGCTCTTAGAGCTGCGATCGAGTTGGAGGTGTTCACGGCGATTGGTGAAGGAAACACAACTGCAGAAGCCATCGCCAAGCGTTGCAACGCATCCGAGCGCGGCACCAGGATCCTTTGCGACTATTTGACCATCATGGAAATGCTTACAAAGGAAAACGGTAAGTATGGGCTGACTCTCGACTCATCTGTCTTTCTCGACAAGCGATCACCCGGCTATGTAGGTGGAGCGACTGAATTCCTGCTCTCGTCAACATTGGTAGCGGGTTTCAGAAACCTGACTGAGGCAGTTCGCAAAGGCGGGACAAGCATCGAGAACGAAGGCACTGTTAGCCCGGAGAACCCGGTGTGGGTAAAGTTTGCTCGAGGTATGGCGGGACTGATGGCGATGCCGGCACAACTACTTGCCAAGCTCGCTGATCCACAGGCAGATAAGAAGCTTAAGATCCTGGATATAGCTGCCGGACACGGACTCTTTGGTATTGCATTAGCTACTAACAACAAACAGGCAGAGGTAACTGCACTCGACTGGAAAGCGGTGCTAGAGGTAGCAAAAGAGAATGCCAGGACCGCCGGTATTGAAGATCGTTACAAAACTTTGGAAGGAAGCGCTTTCGACGTCGATTTCGGCACCGGCTATGACGTCGTATTACTTACGAACTTTCTTCATCACTTTGACCCGCCAACGTGTGAACAGCTATTGAAAAAAGTACATAGCTCACTCGCTGATGGGGGCCGCGCTGTCACGTTGGAGTTTGTGCCAAACGAAGATCGGGTCACGCCGCCAGATTCTGCCGGCTTTAGTCTGATTATGTTGAGCGGAACACCGTCTGGTGATGCTTATACATTTTCGGAACTTGAAAAGATGTTTGCTAACGCTGGTTTTTCACATAGCGCGCTTCATCCATTACCACCGACCTTCCAACAAGTCGTGATTTCAGAGAAATAGGATCTCGCTTTTGTGCTCAGCACAAGACACAAAGGCACAACCAGTACAGTACCGCGAGCGAAGCGACCGGATGCCACACTCAATTTCCGCTGTGATTCTCACGATCGCTTTGTTGAGTGTGGTTTCGGGTCGCTTCGCTCGCGGTACTGTACTGCTGGTTCACGGCTCGGCAAAATTCTACTTTTTTGGAAGGGTCTATGATGCGCTGCTCTCTTCTACTAATACTGTGTCTCACCCTGCTCTATCCCGCCACTCCTGATTTTCAATCGAAACCATCCGTCAATACTCAAGCTGAAAGCATTGTTCTGCTAAAACCAGCGCGAGTGTTTGATGGCGAGAGCGCGGAGCTTCACAACGGATGGGTCGTGCTCGTTCGCGGACAAAAAATCGAGTTTGCTGGTCCAGCGGGTGCGTTGCAGACACCAGCCGGCGCGCGAGTGATCGAACTCCCAAACTTAACCTTAATGCCTGGACTGATCGAAGCTCATTCGCACGTCCTTCTGCATCCTTACTCAGAAACTATTTGGAACGATCAGGTAGCACACGAGTCTCTCAGCTTAAGAGTTGCCAGGGCCACCAATCATCTTAGAAATACGTTGCAGGCCGGCTTCACGACCATTCGTGATCTCGGCACCGAGGGCGCGGGTTACGCGGATGTCGGACTTAAACAGGCTGTAGAGCAGGGAATAATTCCTGGTCCAAGAATGCTGGTAGCCACACGAGCGATAGTTGCAACCGGAAGTTATGGACCAAAAGGCTATGCGTCGGAGTGGCGAGTGCCACAGGGCGCAGAAGAGGCTGATGGTATCGACTCGTTAACACGTGTTGTGCGGGACCAAATCGGACACGGCGCCGACTGGATCAAAGTCTATGCAGATTATCGCTGGGGAACTCAGGGAGCCGCGCCAACTTTTTCACTGGAAGAATTGAAGCTTGCCGTCGAAACCGCAAAGAGTGCAAATGTTCCTGTTGCAGCCCACGCTACAACCACTGAAGGAATGAGACGCGCGATATTAGCAGGCGTCGAAACGATCGAACATGGTGATGGCGGTACACCGGAAATCTTTCAACTTATGAAGGAACGTGGCGTTGCTCTCTGTCCGACGCTGGCAGTAGCTGGCGCAAATGCCGACCGCAAGAAAGCAGTTTTCAAAGCGGCGCTTGAATCAGGGGTAACAATCGCGAGCGGCAGCGATGTCGGCGTGTTTGCTCATGGCGACAACGTTCGTGAACTTGAAGCGATGGTCAATTTTGGAATGTCACCATTGGCCGCACTGAAGAGCGCGACTTCAGTGGATGCTCGGGTCTTACACATGGCTGACAAGATAGGAACAGTCAAGGTTGGATTTCTGGCAGACCTGATCGCGGTTGAGGGAGATCCGACTCAGGACATTTCGGCATTACGCAAAGTGAGGTTGGTGATGAAGAGCGGAAGTGTCTATAAAGCTCCTTAAGGTTCTGAGCGTCCAGCTTGTTGGACTGATTGTTTTGTTACTAATCGTGCAACTGTCGCAAGCAATTCGTCAGTCTTGAAAGGTTTGGAGACAAAGGCACTGAAACCCACCTGCAACGCTCGCCCCCGATCCAGATCGGTACGCGCAGTCACGGCAACACAGGGTATGTTGGCCGTTGACAGGTCGGCTTTCAGTTCTCTAAAAACTTCCCATCCGTCGAGTTCAGGCATCGACAAGTCGACCATAATAAGGTCCGGCGGGCTCTGCCGGGCCAGTTTTAGACACTCCTGCCCGTTCCGAGCTTCCCAAACCTCATAATTTGCAGCCGACAACAATAACCGCAAGAGCTCGCGATTATCGTCGTAATCTTCTGCGATTAGGATCGTTGCAGACATCTCGTGACCCTGAGTGAGAACCGACCCAAATGTTTCAAAAGCGACCTAAGAGTATCAGACCTTAGATATTAGGCAAGATCTGTGCAACGCCTAGCCATACCTCTCAGAAAAATTACCTACCCACCCCCAATCGAGAACCACGTCGAGAGAATTTCGCCAATTTATGGGAGTTTTTTCAGCTAATGACTAAAAAACACCGACCTGAATCTACCTTCGCAAGACGTAACTGAAGTTCAAAGTAGTCCTATTTGAGGGCACATTGGGGCGTTTGGAATAGATACTTTCGCTCTCCAAATGCAAAAACAATTGACTAGCATAATCTCCGCCGTTCATAATCGCTCGGAGCCCTTGCCCCCATGCGAGGCTCTCGGTAACCCTTGGTTCAAATCCCTACCTTAGAAAACCTTGAGGTTCGTCAAAAAAAACCAACACCACCCACACGGAGGATCGAACTGTGGTCAACGGACAATTAGAGAATAGTTTACGCCACGAGATCGAGACGTACCTCGAGAGTCGCATGAGCGCGATGAAACAGGACATTAGCGCGCTTCAGGGCTTGCTCAATGAATCCCTCTCGGGCTTATTCGAACGCCAGAGCGATGTTCCACTCGAAGGCAGTTTGAGTACAGCGATAGCCGAACACCTGCGTGCTGCTCACGAACGTGGGATAGAGCTCGCTGCCTCAGAATCCTCCAGGGCCAAAGCCTCAAGTGATATGGCCATCGTTAAAGCGGGAGTCACTGAGCTCAACGAACAAGGCTCCCAGGCAGAGATACTGAAAGCCCTCATTAACCGCGCCGCCTCGTTTGCGCCACGCGTCGCATTCTTCGTCATCAAAGGGGACCAAGCGTCCGGTTGGCGTGGGCGAGGCTTTGAAGGAACAGTTGGTGACAATGCCATCCAGGACATCTCCGTCTCACTCTCAGCCGACACGGTACTGGGAAGCGCCGCTAAGTCGCTGACTACCTGGAGTGGTGGTCCAGGCTCTCATTCAGAAGATCACATGGTACTGAACCGGCTCGGCGAAGAGCCTGCACAACGAATAGTCGCGATCCCGCTGATTGTTCGCGGGCGGGCTGTCGCAGTCTTGTACGCCGACTCATCAGGTTTGGATTCTGAATCAATCAATCTTGAAGCTTTAGAGACACTCGTCAAAGTTACTGGAATGTCGGTCGAACTACTCTCCGCCAGAACCGGAACTCCGAAACGAGCGAACGAGTCAGCGGCTGCCGTTGAAGACTCAACTCCCTCTTACACTCCAACCAGTGACTATCAGGAACCGGCACCGGCAGCACCAAGTTCTGAATTCTCTTCAGTCAACGAAGCACCAGCTTATGGTTCCTATGAGGAGGCACCGGCGGCCGGAGTGTCAGCAATCGATGAGGCGCCGGCTTCAGCGTACGATCTAGCACCTGCATCGGAGTCGTTTTCTGAAACTCCTTCGTGGAAAGACGAAAGTCCATCTTCGTCATTTGTTACTGAAGAACCAGCATCAGCTGCACCTCCACCAATCCAATCCAAGCGTCGTTACGGTCAGGAGACCGAACTACCGGTTGAGGTCCACAGTGATGAAGAACGCAGGCTACACAACGATGCCTTACGATTTGCCAGACTATTGATTTCAGAGATCAAACTTTATAACGAGCAGAAAGTCGTCGAAGGTCGCTCGGAACATGATCTGTATGACCGTCTGAGGGAGTACATCGATCGTTCAAGAGAAATGTACGACAAGCGCGTCAAACCCGAGGTGGCTTCTCGCTATGACTACTTTCACGGTGAGTTAGTGAACACTCTGGCTGAGGGCGACGTTTCCAAGCTCGGTTCAAATTATCCAGGCGCAACCGTAAACGCTTAACCTTTTGGAAGTGCGCAAGCCGCGCGGTGGCGCTCTTTAAGCGACCCGTGTTTGTGCGATCTAAGCAACCGCAAGCATCCATCAACCCACTAAGGTACGAGTTCGTCGAGCCTCCAGCCTTCGAACGGGTGACTTTTTAATGCGTTGTTATAGAATCATTCTCGTTCGCTCAGTTTGCATTTAAGCGGCAACGAGTAGCCGCGCTTTAAAATTGTGGGTAAACATCGATTAGTCATTCTTGTTCTGGGTGTCAGTGTACTTGCTGTCGCTTCTCTCTCCTTCCTCTTGAGCGCCAGTTGTCTAACTCGGCCTCAAACTCTTGGAGAACAAAAAGCTCTCGAACAGATGCGCTCAATGACGCGTAACGACGTTCTTCCGTCGGAAGAAGTGGTCGTGCGGATTGAGAACCAATTCAAAGGGACAAAGACGGCGGCACTCGCCCGGCTATTGCGCGCTCGCATCAAGTTGAGCGCCAAAGACTTCGCTGGCGCCGCAGATTTACTGCAATCAAAAACATTTAACGAGCAAACCTCGCTTGGCGACTACGCGCTTTATTTGCGAGCAACTGCGCTGGAAGATGGAAACCGGCCCGCTGAAGCACGAGCCACCTACCAGGAACTCCTACAAAGCTTTCCAACTTCGTTGCGAGCACGCGACTCGGCTTTGCGCGCAGCAAATCTCCTGACCAAAAGTGGTGAGGCGGCTGCCATTCCGCTTCTGTTAAAAGATTTCATTAAGGCTGACGAGCCTGGAGCGCTATTGGCGACAGCAAAAGCGTACGAACAGACGTCAGACCAAACTCGAGCGCTCGGAGCTTATCGTCGTTTGTATTTCTTCGCCCCTTCGAGTACGGAGAGCGTCGAAGCTGCAACTGCTATCGCCCGCCTTGGTTCAACTACGTCACCCGCGACAGTCGAAGAAGCTACTACCAGAGGCGGAATGCTTTACGATGCGAAACATTTCATCGATGCAGTGAGTGCTTACGGTGAAGCTTTCGGCAGATTTCCCGCTACAGTCACAACAGAAAATCAACTGAGACGCGGTATCGCAGCCGCGAATGCTCGGAAAGTTCCCGAGGCCGTTGCTGCCCTTTCGAGTGTGCCCACCTCTGCCGGTGAAGCTCGGGCGGAGGCTCTCTTTTATTTGGCCCAAACTTATGCTCGAGCCCGGCAATGGGAACCGGCACGCTCGACCGTTGAAGAATTGAGGCGTTCCTTTCCAAGCAGTGGTTTTACGCCACGAGCTTTTGTATCAGCTGGACAAATTGCTGAAGACGCAAAGAACCCCACCGACGCTTCTTACTTCTTCAAGACAGCGGTCAATAGTTTTTCTAACTCGATAGAGGTTGCCCAGGCACAGTTTGAGCTTGCGTGGGACGCTCATGAGGCAAAAAACTTTGCCGAGTCATCGAAGATGCTGACAGAGCATCTTGCATATTACGCGGATAAAAATACTGACAATCGCGGACGGGCCGGTTACTGGGCAGCTCGTGATTCAGAGCGCGCGGGTAAGCTCGCTGAAGCGCGTGCATTGTATGAAGCGATGCAGGCCCGTTACGACGCTAATTGGTACGGCTATCTTGCGAAACAACGGCTCGATGTAATCAGTCGCTCGGCGCCAGCCAGGAACTTTCCGGATGATTCGATAGTTGCGCGTGCCATTGCGAACCTCAAGACCGTCACGGTCGCTGAGGAAACGGCGGGGCCTGAGGAAGAAGCGCGTATCCTGAAGGCCGAACAGCTGTCCAACGTCGGACTGGACGACTGGGCGATCAAGGAGCTGGATAAAGCCGGCGAGAAACATCCCGATAGTCCGAAGATAAATCTGGCAGAAGCACGAATCTATCGTTCCGACGATGACAATGTTCGGGCTTTAAATACTCTGAGAAGAAGTTTTCCAGACTACTCACAAATGAAGCCCGAAGAGATGACTCGTGAAGAGTGGGATGTTTTCTACCCACTTGCTTACTGGGAAATCATTGTGCAGGAGTCGCGCAGTCGTAATC
>DASROI010000195.1:0-19511 GCA_035646955.1 Pyrinomonadaceae bacterium | reverse complement strand
CAGTAATGGTTTCATAGGCGATGCCAGTGACTTTGCGCTCGACGAGTTGTTTTGTCAGTTCGCGATCTGGCGCAAGATGAAGGTAAGTGAATAGCAGTTGGCCTTCCCGCATTCTCGGATATTCGGGCGCAATTGGTTCTTTCACCTTCACGACCATGTCAGCCTTGGCCCAAACTTCATCAGCGGAATTAACAATGGTGCCGCCGGCCCGTTGATAGAGAGGGTCCTCGAAACCTGAACCCCCGCCAGCATTAGTTTCGACAATGATTTCATGGCCCGCATCTTTCAGCGCGCGCACACCTGCTGGTGTTAAGCCAACTCGATACTCATTGTCTTTTATCTCTTTGGGTAGCCCGACAATCACTGTTTATCCTCCGCTGAAATAGATAGTTATTAAATCGACTTGATCGCGTGATTTCCTATTGTGACGATTCGACGGGGTCGATTTGTGCTCGTTGCAATTTACCGCTGAAGTCGACGTAGATTGACTTCCACTCAGAAAAGATATCCAGGACCTGTGTGCCGGCCTCCCGGTGACCGTTGCCAGTTGCTTTGGTGCCGCCAAACGGTAAATGTACTTCAGCGCCAATTGTTGACGCATTTACGTAGAAGATGCCGGTGTACATGTCGTTCATTGCATGAAATGCCCGGTTAACATTCTGAGTGTAGATTGCCGCGGACAATCCATATCGCACTCCGTTGGCAATCTTGATTGCTTCTTCGAGTGAACCGGTGGGAATAACTGTAGTCACTGGCCCAAATATCTCTTCCTGCGAGATCCTCATGTCGGGACTTGCATCCGTAAACACAGTCGGCTCGATAAAGAAGCCGTGACCATAGTCGCCCCGGGATAATCGTTTCCCACCAGAAGCCAGCTTGGCTCCGTCTTCATCGCGCCCAATTCGGATGTAACCCATGATCTTCTCGACTGCTTCGGCATTGATCACCGGACCAACATCAGTTTTTGGATCGGCGCCATTGCCAACGCGCAGTCCTTTGGCATGTTCCACGAGCTTGGTCACAAACTGACGATAGACCTTCTTATGGACAATCAGTCGTGACGAAGCAGTGCAACGTTGACCAGACGTACCAAAGGCGCCCCAGATGGCGCCTTCTACTGCGAGATCGATATCAGCATCGTCCATTACGATGATGGCATTCTTACCGCCCATCTCGAGCGAACAGATAGCATTTCTTTCTGCGCACGATGAGGCGACGATGCGACCAGTTGCCGTTGATCCAGTGAAAGATATCAAGCGCAACGCCGGATGATTGGTCATTGCCGCGCCCACCGTCTCACCGAAACCACTGACCATGTTAACGACGCCTGGAGGAATACCGGCTTCCTCGCAAGCTTTGACAAGGTTGTAAGTAGAGAGTGGTGTGTCCTCGGCCGGTTTGATCACGACTGTATTCCCACAGATGAGGGCAGGAATAAGTTTCCATGAAGGAATTGCCATCGGGAAATTCCACGGCGTTATCAAGCCGCATAGACCAACTGGCTGGCGAATGCACATCGCAAACTTGTCGCGCATTTCAGCGGGAGTCGTAAAGCCGTGTAGCCGTCGACCTTCGCCAGCGGTGTAATAAGTACAGTCAATTGCTTCCTGAACGTCGCCTCCGGCTTCTTTTAGAACCTTGCCCATTTCGCGAGTCATATCTGAGGTGAACTTTTCTTTGTCACGAATCAGGATCTCGCCCAAACGGAACAACAACTCGGCACGTTTCGGTGCGGGAGTATTGCGCCACCCGTCGAATGCATTCTGAGCGGCGTTAACCGCAGCATAGATGTCGTCGTTTGTTGATAGTGGAAAGCGTCCGACGATGTCGCGCGTGTCTGCGGGATTGATGTTCTCGAACATCGCTCCTGATTCGCTCGCGACCCATTTACCATTGATAAAGTTGTGATAGGTTTTTACTGAAGAACGTGAAACGCTTTTAGTCGATTGTTTGCTGGTCTTTGCGACAGCTTTTTTTGCCTGAGCCATATCTAGTTTCCGATTTCTATTTCTAAACGCAGATCTTTTCTATCGAAGAATCAGGTGCCGGCGCGTGCGTTTCACCAACAACTGGCACGACGGTTCGGCACCTGCTTCAGGTTTACGGCGATTATTGATACGTGAACTGAACTATTCGTGGTACCTGGCGATCTCCATTTCGATCACGCTGCGTGCTGGTCACATTCAGAACGATTGGATCTCCCGGCTTAAGTGTGTTCAGAACGCGTTGGAAGTCAGCCAGTGAATTCACAGGAACACGATTGATTCGGTTGATCACGTCACCGAGCACGAGCGCCGGTGAATTGGTCGGGGGCAGCCGAATCTCAGCCACCAGCCCATCCGGATCGATGTCTTTTACTAATAGACCCTGAACACCGGTTAATTTTCTCTCAGCGATCAGTTGCGGTGTTAACTCAGCGAGAGTAATACCAAGGTGCAAAGCATTACCCTTGGGATCTTGGCTCTTCGGAGTTGTCTTAGTTGGTTCAACCCACTCTTTCACATTATCGTCAGTATTTGGTCGTTCGCTGAGGACGACACTAACGGTTTTCTTTTCCTGTTTTCCGTTGACATCACGCAAGAAAGCCAACGTGGTTTGCTGGCCCACTGGAGTGCTTGCAACTCGTTGAATAAGGTCAGGTGCGTTGTTAACGGGAGTGCCTTCAAACTCAACAATGACATCGCTGGCTTGAAGACCCGCTTTGGCTGCCGGCGTCGCTTGTCCACTTTCGGTCGGAGTTACGGACGTTACGATAGCTCCTTTTGTTTCCGGCAATCCGTAAACTTTTGCAAACTCCTCATGCACCGATTCAAGCGAGATGCCGAGATAGCCGCGTTTTACTTTTCCCTGGCTAACAATTTGTTTATAGACAAAGTTGGTCTCGTTGGCGGGAAGCGCAAAGCCGATGCCGTTGTAATCCCCGGTTGAAGTGGCAATCTGAGAATTCATCCCGATCACTTCACCACGCATGTTGACCAATGGGCCACCGCTGTTACCGCGGTTGATGGCAGCATCAGTTTGAAGGAACCTTTGGAAGACGTTGAAGAACGGGCTCTCGCGTTCCTTTTTGGAAATAATTCCGGCGGTGACAGTTTGGTCCAACCCAAATGGTGAACCCATGGCGAGTACCCAATCGCCAACCTGCGCGGCATTCGAGTCGCCAAGTGTGACGGTGGGAAGGTCGTGCGGAGCATCGATCTTGATGACCGCGACGTCCGTAGCAAAATCTACGCCGAGCACCGTACCCCGATATTTCTCACCTGACTGCAATCCGACGATGATGCGGCTGGCGTCTTCGATCACATGATTGTTAGTCAGGATGTAACCCTTGGGACTAACGATGAATCCGCTGCCAACTCCTCGAGTGGGACGTCGTTGCTGCCGGCGAAACATATCGAGCAGTGGGTTAGCGGCTTGATCGTCGCCGTCTTCATCGCCGCTCTTATCAGTTACATCGATCGACTTTTGGACGGTTTCGATGTTGACCACTGCTGGTTCAACGCGACGCGCAATTTCGGCAAAAGAGGCAGAGAGAGCTTCAGGTGCTCGAGCAATTTGTATTCCATCCTGGGCGACCGTAGGTCTTCCGGAAAGAATTGCTCCAATACCAATACCGGCGACCAGGCACGCTACGGCAAGGGCTGCAATCCAGATTCTCAGCTTTCGCAAAATAGTTCGTTCCTGGTCTGTTATATTGGATTTTGAGAGGTCAAACATAGCTCACCACCTTCGAAATAACCGAAACCGCTGTGCTCTCGGGGACACGTTTGCTGATTCTGCCAGCATGAGAGCACAAGGAAAGGGCTAGAGTATAGCTAAAGGGTTGGCTGCGGGCAAAAAGCTTTGGATATGGTCGCGGCTAACAGCTTGCCTCGAAAGTCGTCAGATAGGTATTTAGAGGTATTTAAGGGCGATAGTTGACAGCCAGGCGAGCGTGAAGCGAGCGCGGAACGCGTCACCGGTGGTCTAACATGGCGAAGCAAAAGCGTGAAGGGCCGAAATCCGTAGCCGCAGGATTTAAGGCCGGAGCAGTACTTTCATAACGCCTCGCTCGCCGGCGCGCTGCATCGCAAACACGCCGTCAGCCAAAGAGTGTTCTTCGCTTATTAAGCTCTCAACTTCCACGGCGCCCCTCTTTAGTAGGTCGATTGCTGGTTCGAAACGCCCACAGCGCGAGCCAACGATGGTGATCTCGTCAACAACAATGTGCGCCGCATCCATTTTAGTGATGTCGTGAAAGGTGGATTTCAAAACCAGGGTACCCCTTGGATGTAAAAGGTCGAGCGCGAGGGCAAATCCCGAAGGTGATCCCGACGCCTCAACCACAACGTCGAATTCTCGCTTGCGCTTGCCTGCCATTGCCGGACTGATCGTTTCAATGCCTTGTTGGGCTACAATCCTCATTTTGTTTCGATGCTTACCGATAAGAGTCACGGCACACTTTTGCAGCGCTACCACCTGGGCGCACAACAGGCCCAGCTTTCCATCGCCAATAACAGCAACCTTGTCACCGGCATTGATCAAGACTCGTTCCAGGATTCCGCAAGCTGCGGCGAGTGGTTCGATGAAGACCGCTTGTTTATCACCGATTGCCGCAGGCAAGCGAACTAGATTTCTTGTCGGTAGACGTAGAAATTCCGCGTGCGCGCCGTCGCGACCAACGATTCCGAGCACAGTGCGATTGGGGCAATGACGCGAGTCACCGGCAAGACACAATCGACATTTGCCGCACCCGGCATTGATCTCACCGACCACGCGTTCTCCGGTGAGGCTTTTATCGTTGCACTTCTCAACGACGCCTACGAACTCGTGACCAATCGTTCCGTTGAAGCCCGCATATCCGCGAGCAATTTCAAGGTCGGTGTTGCAAATCCCGGAAAGCACGACGCGAACCAGCGCCTCACCTTCGGGTTTCAGCTTTGGAATCTCTTTGACTGAGAGTCGTTTCTTTTCGACGCGCAGGGCTAACATGTCAAAATGTTTTACTGCGAGTGTAGGCATTCTGAGGGGTTAATTCGATCACCTGTCTGGTGCCGGAAATTTTCAGTGGCAAGCGCCACTCAATCTCTTCGTCTCCAGATAATTTCGCACGGAGCCACCAGCTTCCGGGCGTCAATAACACCGAACCATGTCCTTGTTTATCCAGCTCCGTATCGACTTTGGATCGGCCTTTCATCCGCTCTTTAAAAAAATCATCAAAGCGTTTTCCAGCTCTCGGTTCGGCAAAGAATTCATGCTGGACGGCCACAACATCCACTGGATATAACTCGATTGAAGCCTGCAGCGTTGGAAAGGCACTTTCAGCTGGTTGGTGAAGAATTATCTGGACGTTTGTCGCTCCCTGATCGGGCGTAGCGCTCTCACTTTGGGGCAGACTACGGTAGATCAACCAGCAACCGCCCAAAATAAGCGCAACAAGTCCCACTCGCAGGAGATTAATAGCTACGCCTCGAATGAGATTCTTATTCACTTCAACTACCTTCCGATCTGGCTACTTCTTAAACCGGCGGACATATTCTACAAGGGTGTCGGCTTCCTGCTCATTTAATTTATCCTTAAACCCGGGCATATTGCCACGAACATTGCGACCATTCATGATCGAGTTGAAAATTCTTTCGTCGCTAACGTCGTCCTGCCACTTCGCATCAGAAAGGTCCCTGGCGTGGTTGTACTTACCTTTCTTTGTTTGAGACCGGCCGTCGGAGCCGTGACAGGCGATGCAGTACTGACCGTAAATTCTGGCAGCGGCTCGCTTGTTCGGACGGGTTGAATTCGAAGCCAGCGCGTTTGAATTCACCGAAAAACAAAAGCACACCAAAGCGGCGAAGACTAAAGTACCAAAAACGATTTTAGGCGACATCAATGGTCCTCACGAGTCTAAATAGGTCGACCAGAAATTCATCATACCGAAGCGAGTCACATTTGTGTATTGACCATGCCGCTGTCGTTTCGTTGCAGGTTTTTTGCAACGAAAAAGAAATCTGCACTTTTGAAGTTGAAACGTTTTTGAATGCGAAGTAAGCTCATCGAGTAGTCCCCAACGCTATTCAAAACCAGGAACAACTCCATTGGCTGAAATCGAGATAACAAAGCTTCGCGAAGAGTGTGGCGTTTTTGGAATCTATGGAAACCCGGAAGCAAATCGCCTTACTTACCTCGGACTCTACGCCTTACAGCATCGAGGTCAGGAGTCGTGCGGTATTGTTGCGTCCGACGGTTCAGAATTACGACTCGAAAGAGCTATGGGGCACGTCTCCGAAGCGTTCAATCAAAGTCAGCTCGATCGGCTACGCGGATCAAGCGCGATAGGACATGTGCGTTATTCCACCGCCGGAGAAGTTTCGATTCTCGAGGCCCAACCATTCCTCGTAAATTGTCAGCATGGTCAGATAGCCGTTTGCCACAACGGCAATCTTCCGTTCGCGCGAGAAGACAGGCGTCGTCTCGAGCGCGAAGGGGCAATCTTCTCATCCACCTCCGACACTGAAATTGTGCTTCATGGAGTTGCGCGTTCTCAACTGCCGATCAGAGAGGCGATACCTCAGGTTTTGCGTGAGACAGAGGGTGCATTCTCGATGCTCTTTCTCACCCCGAAGGAGTTAATTGCGATCCGTGATAGTAGGGGGTTCAGGCCTCTTGCGTTGGGCCGCCTGGGTGATGCCTGGGTTGTTGCCTCCGAGACGTGTGCCTTTGATTTGATTGATGCGCAGTACGTTCGCGACGTCGAGCCTGGCGAGATGATTGTGATCGATCAAAATGGCCTGCGCTCGTCTAATCCTCTGCCGAAACAAAAGCACTCGATGTGTTTGTTCGAGCACGTCTACTTCGCTCGTCCCGACTCGCTAATCTATGGACGGTCGATCAATCAATCCAGGCACAAAATGGGCCGGCAACTTGCGGTCGAACAGCCAGCTGACGCAGATATCGTGGTGCCAGTACCTGATTCGGGTGTTGCTGCTTCAGTCGGATATGCGGCCGAGAGCGGGCTTAGCTTTCGTTTTGGCCTGGTACGAAATCACTACGTGGGCCGGACTTTTATCGAGCCACGCCAATCAATTCGTTCGTTTGGAGTTCGCATCAAACTTAACCCTGTCCGCGACTTGATTAATGGCAAAAGGGTGGTGTTGATTGACGACTCCATCGTTCGCGGAACCACTTCAAAGAAGATTGTGCGCATGGTGCGTGAAGCCGGGGCGAAAGAAGTTCATGTACGCATCAGTTGCCCACCTACCATCAGTCCTTGCTACTACGGCGTAGATACTCCCGACAAGTCAGAGTTGATAGCGGCACAAATGTCAGTTGATGAGATTTGTAAGTTTATCGAAGCTGACTCTTTGGGCTACCTTTCGCTGGAGGGGATGATTACTGCTACCGGGCTCAATGAAAATTCAGTGTGTGTCGCCTGTTGGAATGGCAACTATCCCACTCGAATTACAAGAGAAGCAGAAACGATGTGGGAACGTGATCATGAGTCAGTAGCTGCCGAAGGATGATCCCGTTAAAGATCAATTGTGATTTGAGAATTATCAATTGTTAGTTTTGTGCTCAAATTCGCTCACGTCATAATTCATAATTATCAAATGATAATTGATACTTAGAGGGGCTATAGGTGCGACGAGCTACCCGAGGCTGTGGTTGTGCAATAGCGGTTTTCCTGGTGCTGGCTTCGATAGGTGGCTACCTTGGATATAAGTTTATCTATCCAGCGTGGAAGACAAGAAATCCACCTCCGTCGGGCGCAGAACTAACAATCAAGATTCTTGATGTTGGACCAGTTAATGGTGACTCGATACTGATTACTTCGCCTTCCGGCATTAAAGTACTAATCGATGCTGGTGACGTTTCAAGAGGTAAAGCCGTTGTTGAAGCGTTGAAGAAGAACAACATCCAACAACTCGACTACTTTATTGCGACACACCCTCATCCCGACCACATCGGTGGCGCCGCCGAGGTTTTCAAAGCCATAAAAGTTCTGAACGTAATTGACAATGGCGAAGGTCCCGTTATTCCGCCGTCAGCCGTTGTGGCTAAGTCACCCAGTACCAAAGGGTCGAAAAAAGGTGCAGCGGTCGTACCCGCAAAGCCAAATCCCAAAACCGCTTCGGTAACGAAGTTCTACGACGATTATCAGGCCGCAATCAAAACTGGTGGCGTGCAATACGAGAAAGCGCAGCCGGGTAAGAAATACGACCTGGGGGGCGGTGCCTTGCTGACCATTCTTGGACCAACTGAACCTTACTTCACTAAGGAACAGATGAAGACTGGCGGCAACGAACGAAATGCCAATTCTATTGTTGCTCGCCTCGACTACGGTTCGTTTTCAATGTTGTTACCGGGCGACGCCGAGGAGCAAACAGAACATCGATTGCTGACTAAGGATTTGAATCTTCAGGCGCGCGTCTTGAAGATTGCGCACCACGGTTCGAAATATGCGACCACGGATGATTTCCTCAAACGTGTAAAACCCGAGATTGCCATAGTCTCCTGTGGAGCCTGGAACCGGTATGGACATCCGCATCAATCCGTACTCGATCGACTTAAAGCAGCGAATGTGAAACTCTATCGAACTGATCTCCAGGGAGAGATCACTTTGACAACTCGTGGTGGCGCCGGAGATATTTCTGTAAAGACCGCGAAAGAGCCCAGCGAGGATCTTTGGACCGGAAGGCTTGCCCAGAAAGACGATTCTTCAAGGTCCGGCTTTATCGCTTATGGCGACTTTGGCCCGCCACCTAAACCCAGGAAGCAGTAATCGATTTAATGATTAAACCAATTTCTTACAGTGACGCCGGTGTTGATATCGACGCCGCGACCCGAACTACGGATCGTATTAAAGATCTCGCGAGAACAACCTTTAATCCGCGAACTCTTTCGGAGATTGGTAGTTTCGGTGGCATGTTCGACGGAGCTTTTCCCAGCATGGCCCAACCTGTGCTCGTCGCTTCTGCTGATGGGGTAGGCACCAAGCTAAAGATTGCGTTCGTTACAGGCGTCCATAATACGGTGGGACGAGACCTGGTTAATCATTGTGTGAACGACATTCTGGTCCAGGGCGCAAGGCCACTGTTCTTTCTGGATTATATCGCCACCGGGGCACTTTCACCGGAAACGGTAGCAACTGTGATCGAGGGAGTTGCAGCCGGTTGTCGTGAAAATGGCTGTGTGCTTCTCGGTGGCGAGACAGCTGAAATGCCCGGGTTTTACCAGTCAGGTGAATACGACATTGCGGGTTTCATTGTTGGGGTCGTTGATCGAAAAAAGATAATCGACGGCAAGAGTATCGTTCCGGGAGATGTCTTGCTGGCCCTGCCATCAGTTGGTCTTCACACAAACGGGTACTCGCTGGCACGCAAACTGTTTTTTGACGTAGCTGGCTATCAAGCGGAGACGCCATTACCGACAGTGGGAATGACTGTCGCTGAATCCCTACTGCAGCCGCACTTGAGTTATCTCAAGCCGCTCGAAGGTCTACTGGATAACGGTTCAATCAAAGGGTTGGCCCATATTACCGGCGGAGGATTGACTGACAACGTGCCCAGAATCCTGCCCGAAGGAACCGCCGTTGTTATCGAAAAGAAGTCATGGCCCAACTTGCCGCTTTTCGAGTTGATGCAGCAGCTCGGTAATGTTGTCGATGAAGAGATGTATCGCACTTTTAACATGGGTGTAGGGATGGTGATTGTCTGCGCCCCAGAGTCGGCAAACGCGATCGAAAATCACTTTGTCGGAATCGGACAGAAGTGCTTCCGAATAGGTAAAGTGGTAACAGGCGATCGTTCAGTAACTCTAGTTTAGGACGTTCATCGGATTGGATCAGAATCAAAAGAAACCGAAAGCGTCGCGGATTGCGGTCCTTATTTCCGGACGTGGATCAAACATGGTCGCCTTGAGCGACTCGATCCGAAATGGCGTCATTATAAATGCTGAAATTGTAATTGTCGTGAGTGACAAGGCTGACGCGGCTGGAGTAAATCTGGCCCGCGAACGAGGTTTAAATACAGTTGTTATTGAACGGTTGGGGCGGAAACGCGAGGAACATGAAGCCGAAGTTATCGAAGCTCTACAGCAACACAACGTCGATCTGATTTGTCTCGCGGGCTATATGAGAGTGTTATCGCCTATTTTTGTCCAAACGTTTACGCTGCGAATTCTGAATATTCACCCGAGTCTGTTGCCTTCCTTCCCCGGATTGAAACCGCAGCAACAAGCGCTTGACCATGGAGTTAAATTAAGCGGCTGCACAGTTCACTTTGTCGATAACGCACTCGATGGTGGTCCAATCGTTGCGCAGCGAGCTGTGCCGGTGCTTGACGACGACTCTGAAGAGTCACTTTCAGCCCGCATCCTCGAAGAGGAACACGTTCTTTATGCTGAAGCCGTCAATCGAATCGTCAATAGCGACTATCGTGTAGATGGTAGACGGGTACTAATCGATCGGCCTCAGTAGCCTTTTAATTCCTGAAGTCGCAGCGCCCAGGCTGCCTGTTTTCTTACGCTCTCATCTTCATCCTTCAAAGCCACGCGCAGTGCGTCAACCGAGCGACGATCACCTTTCAGACCCAACGCCCAAGCGGCCTGAGATCTGACTGACGGCTCCGAATCTCTCAAAGCCGCAATTAAGGGTACAACCGCACGTTCATCGCCTTTCAGGCCGAGAGCCCATGCGGCTTGAGATCTGACATGCTCTGATGAAGCCGAGAGGGCGTTTGCCAGCGGCTCGACCGCGCGTCGATCGCCTTTCAATCCCAACGCCCACGCTGCCTGTGACTGGACCTTTTGATTTTGGTCCGCAAGCGCAGCAATCAAAGGCTCAACTGACCGATCGTCGCCTTTCAATCCAAGTGACCATGCCGCTTGCGAACGGACGTCTGAGTCGGAATCTTTTAAAGCTCCTGCTAACGCTTCGACGGCTCGCGAGTCGCCCGTCAATCCAAGGGACCAAACCGCTTTGGCCCGTACCCGAGCGTCGATGTCTCTGGTTGCATTGATGAGTGGTTCTACTGTTCGCGCATCTCGAAGTAATCCGAATGCAAACGCAGCATTTGCTCTCGCTATTGGAGAATCAGATCTTATTGCGCCAATCAATGGTTCAACTGCAGCCGATCCGATTTGCGTCAGGGCAACGGCAGCCATCTCGCCTGGCGTCGTCTTTGGGACTGACCCGTCTTTCCAATTATTCTTGCCACTGCAGCCGGAGTACTGAACCTCTGTATTGTCAGAAAGTAATTTGACGAGAGCCGGAATTGCTTCTTGCGCGCGAAGCTCACCGAGGGAGCACGCGGCCGTCACTCTTTCAAGCGGGTCGTTTGAGGAGAGCTTTTGAATATTACTGGTTACGTCGCCCACCTGTTGTGGTGAAGATACGTCGGGAGAGGTGTTGTGAAACTCCGGCCAATTTGTTGGTAAGGGAGCACCAAGCGCGCATGCGATCGCGGTTGCGACCACCAGGAGAAGCTCTTTCATCTCAGTCACCAGCCTTGTGTACGGGTTTGGATAACCTTCGAGGCCACCTGTTTAGCAAACACCGCAGAGAGCCGAATTGTGACTATGAGCTTTTTGGTTTTTTTGCACTTGAATCTCCCAGCGCTTCGGCTCTTTGAAATGCCGCCCATACAGCTTTCGACAGAACGGTGCGCAAACTACCTTTCTCCATCTGATAAATGGCTTCCGCAGATGTTCCTCCGGGAGAGGTAACCATGTTTCTCAGCTCCGCTGGGTGTTTTAGTGATTCGCGTGCGAACAGAACTGAGCCGAGCATCATCTCCTGCACCAGATCTTTTGCAACGTACCTTGAAAAGCCTAAATGCACACCGGCATCGATAAGCGCTTCCATGACCAGAAAGATATAAGTTGGTCCAGTCGCGCTAAGCGCAGTTGCCATGTCAATTTGTCTTTCATTCTCCACTCGAATCGCCTTGCCAAGCGCGGTGAACATCGCGTCGACTTGTTCGGCCTGCAGTTCTGAAACTGCCGGGGTAGCGGTCCATGCTGTGACACCGGCTCCAACTTGCGCGGGTGTGTTTGGCATCGAGCGCACGACCGATTCGTGCTCCAACTCGTCAGAAATTTTCTCGATCCTGATTCCGGCAATAATTGAAACAACAACCTGTTCAGGTTGGAGCGACCCTTTCAGTTCACCCAGGACAGTATTTAGTCGTTGGGGTTTGACACCGAGTAGCACAATAGAACCTTTTTCAGAAACGGCAGGTTGAATCGCCAGGACGGCATCGCGATTTCCTTCGACCATTTTGATTCCATATCGCTCTGACAATTGATTACGGCGAGCTTCGCGTGGATGACTGCCGACGATTTGACTAGGACTGACGAGCTTATTTCTCAACAGCCCTGCGATAATTGCTTCGGCCATCACTCCGCAGCCTATAAAGGCGAAGCTGGCATCTGAAAGTGACGTTTGCTGGTTGGTGGTTTTCATTGTGTCTTAATCTGCAACCTTTAACTCAAAATCGGTGTTGGTCCGTTGTTGTTGATTAAATCGACATAGCGAGTGTTCTAGCAAATAAGTTAAGCTAGCGGATGTCAAGCTGTAGGTGGTAAAGCGGCCCAGCTTTGAAACTTTTTTGGTCCTCCCGTCCAAGCCAAACGGAATGTCAGCAACTCTCGCCACTGAAGAGACCCTGATTATCGAAACGCCCGAACGTGTGCCGTTGCACTTCGCGTTGGCGTCGATCGGCAATCGCTTTCTAGCCTGTGCCATTGACCATGCGCTTCAGGTGTTCGCAATCGCTCTCGTTGCTGTTGCGTTTCTTATAGTTGCTGATTTCTCCAGGCTGGAAGGCGTAATGGCAACGGCTCCAAAGTGGGTTTACGCTGTGATGATCCTGGTTCTGTTTCTCATCTTTTCTGGCTACTTTGCATTCTTTGAATGGGCATGGCGTGGACAAACGCCGGGCAAGCGTTGGATGAAGCTGCGCGTGATTCGTGAGGATGGTCGTCCGATAACGTTCTGGGAAGCAGCCGTGAGAAACCTGTTGCGAAGCTTCGACATGTTGCCAACCATGTTCTATTCGATCGGTCTCATATCAGTATTTGTGACTAATCGTGATCAACGAATTGGAGATCTGGTGGCTGGAACAGTTGTTGTGCGCGAGCGGGAAACTGAGGCGCCGGAATTTGCGAATGTGTTTGCCTCGCCGGTAAGTGATCCAGCACTTCGGAGATCTTTCAAGCCGGTAAATTTCAATGCGAGCTTAGCAACGCTGACCGAATCAGAGATTCAGGTGGTCGAAATGTTTTTGCGCCGGCGTTGGGATCTGAGTGATGTACCAAGGCAATGGATGGCCTGGAGAGTCGCCATGCCAATTCTGTATAAGATTCGTCCGGCTTACGATGTCGAGTCGTTCACCTACGAAGGCTTTCTGGAAGAGCTGCTCCACCGCTATCTCACCACGCACCGGTTCAGTCAATAACTATCATCTTCAGTGTTACCTTTGGCTCGAATTTGACCGGCAATACCCACAAACTGATGCGGCGTGACACTGAGACTTCAAAGTTCCAGACTGATCCCGTATCCGGTTTCTTCACAGCTTTGACCGTCCTTGAGGGCGTCTGCTACGCTTCGTTGTTTGGTCATGCGGAGTTTTTGACACCATAGTTTGACACCAGAGGAGAAGTGAGAAGTATGGCGAAAGAAGTTTTTATTCTGGGCGGCAAGCGAACGCCGATGGGCGAGTATGTAGGGGCGCTCAAAGATGTATCAGCAATTGACCTGGGCGCCGTCGCCGCTAAGGGAGCTTTAAAGGCTACTAAAGTTGAGGCGGGAGAAATTGATCACGCTGTATTTGGAAATGCGCTGCAAACATCCGGTGATGCGATTTATGGAGCGCGCCACGTAGCGTTGAAGGCGGGAGTCCCTTTTGATCGGCCGGCACTGACTGTCAACAGATTATGTGGCAGCGGAATTCAGTCAATCATTTCCGGCGCACAGATGATTCAGCTGGGCGAAGCGAGAACATGCTTAGTCGGCGGCATGGAGTCGATGTCTCAGGCCCCACATGTTATTCGCGGAGCTCGTTCTGGTTTTGCGTTGGGCCAGGGCAAGCTTGAAGACAGTTTGATGGTCGCTTTGCTAGACACTTACTGCAACACTCCCATGGCTGGCACAGCGGAAAATCTCGCTAGGAAATTTGAGATCTCGAGAACTGCACAAGATGAGTACGCGCTGCGATCGCAACAGGAGGCCAAGCGAGCCAGAGACTCGGGAATTCTTGCCGAGGAAATTGTTCCAGTCGAAGTAAAGAGTCGAAAAGGAAATGTTGTGGTTGATCAAGACGATCATCTTAGACCCGAAACCACACTTGAAGGACTCGCTAAACTTAAGCCGGCATTTGCGCAGGATGGGTTTGTTACAGCGGGTAATGCGTCTGGAATTGTGGATGGGGCAGCAGCCCTCGTGATTGCAGATGAGGATTTTGTTAAGCAGCGTGATCTTAGTCCAATGGGTCGCATCGTAAGCTGGGCCTACGCCGGAGTCGAACCTGAAATCATGGGAATCGGTCCCGTTCCTGCCACCAGAATAGCTCTCAAGAAGGCTGCCCTGACGCTAAACGACATTGATCTGGTGGAAGTAAACGAAGCCTTCGCCGCTCAATACCTGGCTGTGGAAAAAGAGTTGGGACTCGATCGCAGTCGAAGCAACGTCAACGGAGGAGCAATTGCGCTTGGTCACCCATTGGGCGCCACAGGTACACGCATAGTCTTGACCTTGTTGCATGAACTTCGAAGGCGCAACGGTCGATATGGCTTAGCTTCTGCTTGTATCGGTGGAGGTCAGGGAATAGCCATAATCGTCGAAAGGGTCTGACAATTTGTTCTCCGACTCCAAAAAAGGATTCTCCTGATTTTCCAATGATATCCAAATTCCTAGTGTTCCCGATTGAGTCCGATTAAGTTCGAGGCTAATACTAAACGGTAAACCTAAAAAAAAGACGTTTCAGAGTCCGCCCCGCCACACCTCACCATTCGGCACGGGTCTTGCGAAAACGTGAGTTACCTCGCCCCACGCTAGAATTTTTTGTTTTAAGGGGTTTTAGTCACGAAGATTTAATGGCGGCAATCTATAACTTATTCTTGCGAAAGCAGGCAGGCCGTGATAGAAGTCGCATTCTTGCATCATAGCTTCAACGTTTTTCCTTCTTGAATTTGCAAAGACCAAGTTCGAAATCATGTAGGTGTAATTTGGCGCCGCCGAAGGGCTGAGCGCTCAATCGTTAACTCATTGCCTAAGGAGTTCCCCGGTATGTCGAAAATTGTAAGGCTCTCGTTTGTATTTTTGTTGGTATTTGGTATGAGCGCTATTGCGATGGCGCAGTCAACCACCACCGGCGCTATCGGTGGCGTAGTTTCAAATCCAAATAAGGAGGTTGTTCCTGGTGCGGCAGTGACTGTCCGAAACGTTGATACCAACAAGGAAGACAATGCCACGACCGACGATACAGGGCGCTTCAAAGTTCCTAACCTGCAACCGGGAAGATACGCCGTCACGGTGAACTCCACGGGATTTAGTGCAGCAACCCAGGAAAATGTAGTAGTCGAAGTTGGTCGGGAAACGACTTTAGAGATTGCCCTGGCAGTAGGACAGGTCACGGGCACAGTCGACGTCACAGCAGAAGCCCCCGTTATCAACACGACGCAACAGGACTTTTCGAGCAACATCAATCAGACTTCGATTAACGAGTTACCGGTTAACGGTCGCCGATGGTCCAACTTTGTGATTCTGGCTCCTGGTACCACCCCCGATGGCACGTTTGGTCTGATCAGCTTCCGCGGCATTTCAGGATTGCTGAACAACAACACCGTGGACGGTGGCGATAACAACCAGGCGTTCTTCTCCGAAGAGCGCGGCCGCACCCGTAGCGCCTATTCAATCAGCCAGGGCGCAATCCGCGAATTCCAGGTTAACACTTCCAACTACTCGGCCGAGTATGGCCGTTCCGCTGGTGGCGTAACTAACGCCGTTACCAAGTCAGGAACAAACGAGTTTCACGGATCAGCATTTCTATACGACCGCAATAACAAGCTCGGCGCGCGTAACCCGCGAAGCTTTGTAAGCCAGATCGTCAATGGAGTTTCAACACCGGTCGCGTTCAAGGCCAAAGACGTTCGCTACCAATTTGGCGGAACGATTGGTGGGCCAATTGTCAAAGACAAGGCCTTCTTCTTCTTCAGCTACGATCAGCAAGCACGAAATTTCCCCGGTGTCTCGGTTTTCACTCAACCAAATTATCTCCAGACCACAAACACTTGTACGGCGGCAAACGCTCCAGGGTGTACTGCGACGCTGTTTGGGCAGTCCCTGAAAAATCCAAATCGCATCTTAACTGACGCTCAGATTAGTGGTGCCCAGTCGTTCCTCAACAGTCTGACGGGTGTCGTTGATCGCAACGGTGACCAAACACTGTTTTTACCAAAAGTTGACTGGAACATCACCGACAAGCATACGTTGACTGGTTCCTACAACCGCATGCGTTGGGAATCTCCTGCCGGCGTTCAAACCGCAGCAACCGTAACCCGAGGTCGGGCCAGCTATGGCGACGATTTTGTACACGCCGATACTGTTAACTTGCGACTGTCTTCCACTCTTTCGCCCACGCTGTTGAATGAAGCTCGCTTTCAATGGTCGAGGGATTTTGAGTTTCAGATTAGTCAGCCACCCCTTCCGGGCGAGCCGACCACGGCTGGTAATGGCAGGTCGCCTTCAGTGGTTCTGACCAATGGTTTGGAGTTTGGTAAGCCAAACTTCCTCGAGCGCAGAGCTCAGCCTGACGAAAAGCGAATTCAATTTGCCGACACCGTTACAATTTCAGCCGGTAACCACACCATTAAATTTGGTGGCGACATCAACCGTGTGAGAGACAAACAGGACAGTCTGTTCACCGAGGCCGGGCAATACACCTATAGCAATATCAACGACTTCATTCTTGATTATGTGAACTTCACATCAAATGGAGCGTTGAGAACCGCCGGTAAAGTCTGCTCAAACAACAACACACGGTTGGTGGGTGCTTGTTACACCAGTAACTACACACAGGGATTTGGCCCAACTATCTTTGACTTCTCAACCACGAACCTCTCTTATTTCTTCCAGGACGACTGGCGCGTAACTCCAAGACTTACAGCCAATCTCGGATTGCGGTATGAATACCTCCGCACACCGGAACCGTTCCTGGCGAATCCATCGTTGCCGCAGACTTCAAATATGCCGGACGATCGAAATAACTTTGGTCCGCGAGTTGGTTTTGCGTACGACTTAACAGGGGATGGAAAAACGAGTCTGCGCGCAGGCTACGGTATTTACTATGGCCCAATAGTCAATTCCACCGTCCTGAACGCTCTTATCAGCACGGGTCGCTCGGGAGGCCAGACCACAGCTTCGCTACAGCCTACAAATGCCGCAGCTCCGATTTTCCCGAACGTGTTAACCAGCGCTCCCGCGGGCGCCGGTTCAATCTTCTACTTTGCTGATGATTTTCAAAACCCTCTAATCCATCAGGGCGACGTGGTGTTTGAACGTGAAGTCGCAAGAAACACAGCGGTTTCGGTTTCGTATCTCTTCAGCTTCGGCAAAAACCTTCCGAACTTTGTTGATACCAACCTGAATCCAGTTACTGTTCCGCGAACTTACAACATTCTTAATGGTCCGTACGCAGGTCAGAAATGGACCATTCCGTACTTCCTCGGCGCTAGCCGCCCCAATACCAGCTTTGGTTTGATTGAAGAGATTCGCAGCAACATCTCTTCTAAGTATCATGCGCTGGTGTTGCAAGCCAATCGTCGTCTGACCAATGGTCTGCAGTTCCAGACCAACTACACGCTCTCACGCGCCTCTGATAATGGACAGGGCTCGCAGACGTTCACAGCGAACTTCTCGTTACCATTCAATCCGTTCGATCAGGCAAATGAGAATGCACTCTCGAATTTCGATCGCCGTCACAAGTTTGTCGTGAGTGTTGTTTACAACACCAACTTCTTCAAAGACGATGACAACGGGGCAGCCCACTTGATCCTTGACAATTGGACCATTTCGCCAATCTTCAATGCATTCTCGGGCGCGCGCTACACGGCAAATCTATCGGGCAGTCCTAGTACTGCTTTTGGCTTCAGTCAGGCGGGCGGCATCAATGGCTCGAACGGTTCACTCCGGTTTGCTTTCTTGCCGCGGAACTTCTTCAAGCAGCCTGCAATCAAGTACACCGACCTGCGCATCTCTCGACGGTTTGCAATAACCGAGGGAACCAAGCTTGAGGTGTTGGCGGAAGGTTTCAATATCTTCAACCACACTCAAGTGACGTCGGTTAACAACACCATTTACAACATCCAGACGACCACGGGTAATCCGATTGCAAACTTGAATTTCAACCCTGCTTTCGGACAGGTAACTGGTGCGGACGGGTTCTTCTTCCGCGAGCGCCAGGTTCAATTGGCCGTCAGATTTGAGTTCTAGTCTCAGCACCAGGTGCGACGATCTAAAAAGGCGCGTTGTTAAAAACAACGCGCCTTTACTTTTCTTTGCGGCAATTCCGGCTACTTTTCGGTTGGTGCTCCACTTTCCACCCAGGCCTTCCACCCTCCGGCCAGGGAAAGCACATTTGAGTATCCCATCTTCTGCAAAGCGTCAGCGGCAAGTGCTGAACGATAGCCGCCGCCGCAATAAAGAATAATTTCGGTGGTTTGGTCGGGAATGGTCCGCTCGACGTCGCGTTCGATGACCCCTTTTCCCAGATGAAGCGAGCCCCTGGCGTGTTCGGCGTCCCATTCATGGTCCTCCCGGACATCAATCAGTTTTACCTTCGGGTCAGCCGAAATGCGTTTCCGGGCTTCGGATACGGATATCTCACGAATATTGGGCTTTATCGCATTAACTAACTTAAGAAATCCTTCGGTGTGTTCCATTCTTCGATGGTCCTTTTTAATTGGCTGTCAACAAGACGTCTGATTTGGTAGCAAGCTGCCAAACCATTATAATGCTTGGTCTTTCAAAAAGGCGCCAACAGCTTCAGTGAGCGAAGGTATCGTGTGAGTCGATTTTATATTGCCCACCTGTTAATCGTCGCTAATCACAATATTTACGAGAGGGACTAAATTGGCTAACGAAAAGTTTGATGTGACAGTTATCGGTAGTGGTCCGGGCGGCTATGTGGCCGCTATTAGAGCCGGACAATTGGGACTTAAGGTTGCAATCGTTGAGAAGGACAATCGGTTAGGCGGAACTTGCACGCTCCGTGGGTGTATCCCGACCAAGGCAATGTTGATGTCGGCCCACGTCTACGAGCAGATGCAGCATGCTGCTGATTTCGGTGTGCAGGCTTCGGGAATTCAACTGGCATTCGCTGATGTCCAGAAACGGAAGGATAAAGTTGTATTAAAGAACTCCAAAGGCATTGAATACCTGATGAAGAAGAACAAAGTCGTGGTGTTCAAAGGAACAGGAAAACTAGCACTTCCGGGCAAAGTTGAAGTTACGGATGCAGAAGGTAAAAAACAGACTATCGAGA
>DASROI010000194.1:0-4412 GCA_035646955.1 Pyrinomonadaceae bacterium | reverse complement strand
ACTTTAAAATTAAACGTCTGTTGTCTCTTGGGCTCAATTTGCACGCGCTCGATGCGTGTCTGCGTTGCGGTCCCAATCTCTATGTCAGTTGGAGTCTGAAACAAGTCGACTTGTGGATAGAGCGAACTCGGATCGGTCTTCTGTTGCTGTTCAACGACGAGAGTTAAAGACTTCGTCGCCTCGTCGTATTGCTGCGTAATCTTGAATACCGGATGGCCCATCCGATAGAGCCACTCGTCGAAAAACCAATCCATCGACTGGCCAGTAGATTCTTCAATAGCGATCCGGAATTGCTCAGTCTCGACTGGCTGGTGAGCATATTTTTTCAAGTAGTAATTAATCGCCCGCCACCAATTGTCGTCTCCCAACGTCTTGCGGAGCATATGGAGAACTGCGCCGCCGCGCGGGTATGCGTATGTGTCAAACACAGCGTCGGGATCGGTGTAGTTCTTCGTGACAATCGGACGTCGATTCCCCGACTTCCAGGCAGTGAAATAGGAATCCTGGTTTGCTTTTACGTCGGAAAAGAGAAAATCATCTGGGCCAAGCTTGTACTCGTCCCACATCGCCTGGAAGTAGGTGGCAAAGCTTTCGTTTAGCCAGATGTCGGACCAACTGCGTGCGGTGACGTAATCGCCGAACCACTGGTGAGCCAATTCGTGAGACTGTAGACCATCACTCGTCTGGTCCAGCTCAGTGCGCAGATCATGAATCATGTTATCGGTCTGCGTGGTGGCGCTGATGTTCTCCATTCCGCCGCCAAAATCCCGAGCCATGGTTTGGGCGTACTTGTCATAGGGATACTTGATCCCCGTCTTCTCTGAAAAGAACTTCACCATCTCCGGCAGACGGGCCGCAGTAACTTTTCCCTCGGTTGCTTCGCTCGGATAGACATTGGTGATTACGGGAATACCCGCGTACTCACCAACAATTGGAGTAAATTCGCCGACGACAATCGAGGTCAGATAACTAGCGTGCGGTTGGTCGATCTTCCAGTGGAAAGTCCGCGTTCCATCCGGATTATCTTTAGTCTCGAGCAACTTGCCATTCGAGATTACCTGCATCGGCTTGTCGACGGTTGCGGTGATTTCGGAGGTAAAAAAGTCGTTGGGATGGTCGTAGCACGGAAACCAGTAATGGTTGTACTCACTCTCTCCCTGGGACCAGATCTGTTTTGGTCTTTTAGGATCGTCGCTACTCGGCTTGATAAATCTCAATCCGACTCCCACGAGTCCGGTACGTTTGGGATCCTGAGGTCCATTTGTGTGGTAGTCGATCACCATCGTCAGTTCATCGGATGGCTGGTAGGCACGGTCGAGAGTGATGTTGAGTTTTTCCTTTGGGGCGTCGCCGTTGAACTGCAGTGTTGTGCCGGAAGATAATTTCACGGAAGTCGCTGTGATGTTTGCCGCGTCCAGCGAAATCGAGCGCAGGTTGGGGACGAGTGGCGCGAAAACGAGCGTCTCACGGCCGATTAACTGCTCCTTGTCCCAGTCGAAACGGATGTCGAGCGCCAGGTGGCGCGAGTCGAAATCGTGGTCGGGAATGTACTGAGTTTGGGGAAAAGGTTTTGTTTGATTTACTTGAACCTGGACTGTCTGGTGAACCGCGGCGGTCGTTGTAGCTGCAGTTATTGAGAGCAGTAGAACTATTGCCAATATGATTCGTGATAAAGAGTGCGACTTACTTAACATCCATGCCTCCGAAATAAGTTTCAATGGTCATTTGATATTTGAAAAGTGAGAATTGTTGTCCGGGTGGTATTTGGGCTTTGATCTTGGGTCTTTGGCCTTGGTATTTGAGCATTCACCAGCAATCATGCAGTTGGGAAGGTGGGCAGAGCGGCCAGAATCAATACTCTCCCCACTCGAACCTAGCGTCGCCCCGCTCTGCCCCTGAGTTATCTTCTGAATCAAATCTTCTCATCTTGGTTTGTAACTTAAGCACCAGAGAGGACGCAGAGTTAAGGCGGGGGCGACGCTGTGACTGACATTATATTTTTGAGTATGATGCCCGCTCTGCCCACCTTCCCAACTGCATGATTCTAGTGGCATGCTCAATCACAAAGTCCCAATACCAACTCACAAATGATATCCTTTCGCATTGTTACACCACAGCAACACTAATACAAAGAAAGGCCCCATGATGACTTCAGATGAAAGGAAGCAATTAATCTCCCGTTACGCTGATGGCTACAAAGAAGTGATGAACGCCCTCGATGGATTCCCTGCTGACAACCTTGGAGCGCACCCGATACCTGGAAAGTGGAGCGCGCGAGAAATCGTTCACCACCTCGCCGACAGCGAAACCACTTCAGCCATTCGCCTGAGAAGACTGCTTGCCGAAGACAGTCCTGTAATTCAAGGGTACGACCAGGACGTCTACGCGCAGAAACTTCGTTACAACGAACGCGACATGCAACCGTCACTCGAGGCGTTCCGCTTCGCGCGAGCATCCACTGTGCCGCTACTCGAAATTCTTCACGACGAAGATTGGAAGCGCGAAGGCGTTCATACTGAAAGCGGACCATACGGCGTTGAGACGTGGTTAAAGATTTATGCCGATCACGCGCACAATCACGCCTCGCAGATCCTTCGACTGCGTGATGCGTTGTCTTCATGATCTGTCCAGAGTCATGCAGCTGGGAAGGGTGGCAGAGCGGCCAATCTCAGGCAGAAGGACGGAGAGGTTAAGAGCGGGGGCGGCGCTACAACTGACATTACAATTTTGAATGTTGTGCCCGCTCTGCCACCCTTCCCAACGGCATGATTCTGGTGAGTCTTGAGATTGGCCGCTCTGCCACCCTTCCCAACTGCGTGATTCTGGAATTTGAAAATGAGGCCTAACGCAGGGACGCAAAGAGATCACTTAAATCAGTCAGCGTCTTGACAAACTTTTAGAGCGCGAGCACAATCCGCACTTGCCTCTATACAAACTATAATCTCCAGAGCTTCGGGTACGTAATCATCATGAGCGCAGGTACATTACTGCAATCATCACTGTCTGATCTTCAGTTAGTTCGGAAGGGCAAAGTACGTGATGTTTATGCAGTTGATTCAGATAGTCTCTTAATCGTCGCCACCGATCGAATTTCAGCATTCGACTGCGTGCTTCCCACACCCATCGAAAGAAAAGGTGAAGTGCTTACTGCACTCTCACAGTTCTGGTTCGATCAACTGGGTGACGTTGTCACCAACCATTTAATTACGACGAAGATCGATGAGATGCCAGAAGCGTTACTTCGTCACGCCGACGTACTTGCCGGACGGTCCATGCTGGTGAAGCGTGCCGAAGTTTTTCCCGTCGAGTGTGTCGTACGAGGTTATCTCGTCGGCTCCGGTTGGAAAGATTACTTGCGAACCGGGGAGGTTTGCGGACATAAGTTGCCAGAGAACCTGGTCGAGTCAGCGGAGTTACCCGAACCGCTGTTCACGCCGTCAACAAAAGCCGAACAAGGGCACGACGAAAATATCAGCGAAGCTCAAGTAGTTGATTTAATCGGCGCCGACCAGACTGCGCGGCTTCGGGATACATCCCTAAAGTTATATTCGCGAGCTCGGGACTATGCTCGACAAAAAGGCATCATTATTGCCGACACCAAATTTGAGTTTGGCCTCGATAAGAACGGCGAACTAACCCTCGTTGATGAGGTACTGACTCCTGATTCATCTCGTTTCTGGCCTGCAGACTCTTACAAACCTGGTCAGCCACAACCTTCCTTCGACAAGCAGTACGTGCGCGATTACCTGGAGACTCTCAATTGGGACAAGAAACCTCCTGCTCCAGCGTTACCACCTGAAGTTGCCAAGGCGACGACGGCGCGCTACCTCGAAGCGTACAAGCTACTAACGGGCAAGGAACTCTAAAACGGCGGCGAGCAGTTTTGTAAGTTTCTCTCTTGCGGAGATCGAATGTTGCACAATCGTCTTGAAAATCTGATTGAGGAGATGCTTGAAGGGCGAATTCTCCTTGATGAAGCGATTTCAGAATTTGAGAAGCTGTACATTAAGAAGGCGCTCGCCCGGAATCGCCAGCACATATCCAAAACCGCCGCCGCTCTCGGTATTCATCGCAATACCCTCTCCAAACGCGTTGCCACCTATGACAAACAAGAGAAGAAGACCCGTCGCGCGTCGAGCCGCTGATTCCCTTTAAATTGATCATTGATTCTCGCTAATTTGCAGGAATCAAAGCTCACCAGAATCCCGCAGTTGGGAAGGTGGGATTCTAGTCATTTGATCATCGCTAATTTGCAGTAATCAGAACCTACAGAATGACGGGGTCAGAAAAATTAACAATGATCAATTGATAATTCTTCAATCCATCCCAAATGATCAATACCCAACAATCATTGCCTCCATTTGACAACCACAGCCACTCCCATTTATTCTTGGCACTCTTACTCAGAGAGT
>DASROI010000193.1:0-3980 GCA_035646955.1 Pyrinomonadaceae bacterium | reverse complement strand
TTTTGAGGGTAGATAGGCCTGGATTCTTTTCGGTGCCGGCAATCAAAAATGAAAAATGAGAAATGAGAAATGAGAAAATGACCAATGAGAAATAAAAGCGGGTCGGGGTCGGAGATCAGGGCAAGTCATCTATTTGCTTTTATTGGTCATTGATCATTGGTCATTGATCATTTTGAGGGTAGATAGGCCTGGATTCTTTTCGGTGCCGGCAATCAAAAATGAAAAATGAGAAATGACCACTGAGAAATAAAAGCTGCTACACCACTCCTGACCTCCGACCCCTGATCCCTATTTCCACTCGCAAGCCCACTCATCCATACCAATCGGTTGACCGTCGGGAGGATCCTGCGCACGCGTCAAATTCATCTTCTTGGGATCTTCCTGAAATTTCTTTATCTGCTCACCAGCATAAAAAAGAAAGGCACGCTGTTCCTCATTTGCGGCGACCGCCTTTTGACGCGCAATCCAAACTTTTAATTGGTCCAGCTTCAATTCAGCCACTGCTCGCACCTGATTCGAAGCTCGCTCTCCGGTAGCGAGCGCCATCAAGTCATGCAACACGACCATATCGACGGTTCGTTGAATTTCTCCGTTGTAGCCAGGGGCGACTGGAACTTTCCAGGTCGCTCCCAATACCTTATCCAGGACTTCGACGAGACCGGGATACCGTGCGTCTCGCGCATGAAATTGGACCAACCGGGCTGCCCGCTCTTGATTCAGCAAAAAGTTGCTTACATGATCCGCAGCCGCTTCTGCAGGCGCCAGGGCATCAAAGACGGGTTGAGTTCGAATTCGAAAATCTTCTCGTGTTCGACCGTAACCAACCGGTCGAGGCGGAATGAGTTTTAGTAAAGACTCAGGCAAAGCCAACGCATCCGGTTTAATGGTTTCCAAAACAGCCTGAAGCGCGCGACGTTGTTCCTCAGGGGGAACGATTTGTGGATCGCGATCTCCTTTTCCCCGAAGACTAAACGTATAGTCCTGTCCGCCGATTACTTTCGCGGCCGCCTCAACCTGGTAACGATGGTACATGTAAATAGGCACCAAGACGTCTTCTATGGTGGCCATTGGCTCACCTTCACGGATGTTATTGTCGCCAAATCGCTTTAAGGCAGCCGATCTGACTTTCATCACGTCGTTAAGTTCGTCGATAACATTGGTTCCGTTATCCCAAAGGTGTGCTACCGAACTAGCGGCGCTGGCCGGCCTTGCATCTTGATCGGTTAGGTACATCAGACCGCGAGCGAAGGCTTTTGCCAGGATAGTATCAAGGCCACTTTGCTCGTCAGCGCCGGCTGGAAAATCCTGATAGCCATATGTGATTGCGACCTTGTCCCATTCACCAATGCCTTTTGCATACGCATCAGAGAGATCGGGAATGCCGTCTGGTCCAAGCTTCGCTCGCGGCGCCGGATAGTCCATTACTGACGCACGATTGACTGGGCTCGCAGCGTAATTGTGTTGGAGCCCAAGCGTATGGCCCACTTCGTGAGCAGATAGTTGTCTTAAGCGCGCCAGCACCATCTCCATCAATTTTGGAGAGAGTGGCTTGCCTTTTTCATAAGGAGCGAGCAAGCCTGCGGCGATCAAAAAGTCCTGGCGGTCGCGAAGAGATCCGAGTGAGACTCGACCCTGGATGATTTCACCCGTACGCGGATCTTGAAGGCTGTTCCCGTATGACCATCCGCGTGTTGACCTGTGAACCCACTGGATCACGTTATAGCGAACATCCATGGGGTCAGCATCGGCGGGCATCAACTCAACTCGAAAGGCGTTCTTGTAACCGGCCGCCTCAAACGCTTGATCCCACCACCGTGCTCCTTCGAGTAACGCAGAACGGACCGGTTCGGGAGCTCCGCGATCCACATAATAGGTAATTGGTGTTACCGGCTCGCTAACTGCTGCCGTCGGATCTTTTTTCTCAAGGCGATGCCGGGCGATAAAGCGCTTCGTGATGGGCTCTTCAATTGGAGTGGCGAAATCCATGTAAGTGATTCCGTAAAAGCCCGAGCGCGGATCGTACACACGAGGTTTAAAACCTGGACCAGGCAGTTGTACGAAAGAATGTCGTTCACGAACAGTAATCGCCTCAGCCATCGGTACTACTTGCCTCACAAGTTGACCAGGAGAGTCACTACTGAAAGTTAGCGTTGTCTCGATCTCGGTATTCTGTGGAAAGTTTTTGATATTAGGAAGGTAGAAGGCGCACCTGGTTGGTTCAAGGCGATACGTACCTTGTTGAGCTCGTTGCAGGGTCGCCGGAACTTGATGAACGTCACGAAGAAAAAAAGCCGTGGCGTCTACTAGCGCTCGCCCATCTTCTTCGGCGGCGACCTCAAAGCCCCATAGAGTCGATTCTGCAAATGCGTCTTTCACCGCTCGCTTCTCATCCGGATTGTCCGTGGTGGCACGAAAATCATAATTTGGCGCAACCAGTAAGACGCGTGGTCCACTTCGATCAAAGCGAACGATGAAGCTGTTACCTAGTTGGCCGCGGTCCAAACCAATATCATTGGAGCCGATCCCGGCTGGCAAAGACTCCAGATATAGAAATTCACTGTTCCATTTATCGATCTCCAGCCAAATCTTTCCCGCCTTTGAGTCCCAATAGAAAGGAAAGTACCCGGGGTACTTCTGCATTCCCGCAACTTTTTCTGAAATGGTTTGCGATTTAGTTGCGTCGTTGGACCGCGGCTGGGCTCGCAGAATCGAGGCAAACAGGAATAAAGCCATACCGATGACGAATACACGTTTCATGTATTTCTCCCTGTAATGGAACTGAGGTGGAACGAAATGCCGCCGAATTGAGTGAGTATTCTACAATCGTTTCGGTAAGTCTTATAAAAATTTTCTGGAGGTAATAGTAGAGGCGCCCTGCAGGACGCCCCTAAAAAACTACTTTCGGGACCTAGTAACCCCAGCGCCAACTCACGTTGTAGACGCGCGCGAGTTCGTCCAGATTTCCCCTTAACTTGTTCCAGTCACTCATTGCATTGCCGCCTGTTCGGTTGCGTCGCATGAAACCGTCGATTCTGGACGCCCGATCCAGGACCGCTTGCACGTCAGCGCTTGTTGACTTGTGATCATCGAAATGATGACGGAGATTCCTGGTACTCTCGTAAAAGTCCTTCACAAATGCGTTGATGTTGTCTTCTTCCCTGGTTCCGTCCAGCCTGCTCCTGTCTAATCCTGAGTCAAGACTCGACCGAAACCGATCCGATTGGTTCTCGATCTGTTTTAAGACCTTCTCTACATCTTTGTCATTAATGCGATAGGGAACTTCAACTACTCCCGGACGAGTGCCTTCACCATTCCATCCCCAGCGAACGTCGTAGACTGTTGCCAGCTGGTCCAGGTTTGTCCGGACTGCCGACCAGTCTTCTTGAGCCCGTGACGTTAAAACCTGCCGCCGTAGAAAGCCATCGATTCGATCGGCCCGCTCAAGAACAACCTGCACGTCCTGTGACGTTGATTTATGGTCATTAAAACGATCCCTCAGGATTTTAGTCGCCTCGTAGAACTGCTTCACGTAGGCATTAATTTCGTCCTCCCTTGATGTGCCGTCGAGCGGGCTTTTGTCTAAAGCGCTGTCGAGGCTGGAGTGGAACCGATCAGAACTCTGTTCTATCCGTTTAAGTGTTTGCTCAACTTCCCGGTCGCTTACACGATATGGTTGGCCCGCTACCTGACTAAAAGCCACCGATCTTGGAATCAGTACAACCAGGGCAAGCATCATGACGCCAATTGCAATTCGCAGCATAAATCCCCTCACTTGTCTCAAAATTAACGTGGAAACTTGGGGGTATTGTTGGAGGAATGAGTCGAGGATAGACCACTGCTGCGGGAGACTCAAGTAGCCGGTTCGCGCCCTTCAACCGGGCCTTAAAACGCCAGTCTAAATTCAGTGGCCTTTCGGTTCCAAGAACGAGGTAGCAGTTCCGCAAACTATTAGCGAAATCTGAACTTGTTTCTAATGAGAC
>DASROI010000192.1:0-4651 GCA_035646955.1 Pyrinomonadaceae bacterium | reverse complement strand
TGGCGTGGAACCGTCGTTTGCCACAGCATTGATTTCAGCGCCATGCCGAATGAGCAGTTTGGCTGACGTCGAATGCATATTAATAACAGCGAACATCAATGCCGTCCGTCCATTTTTGTCGCGACTGTTTGGATCCTGCCCGCTGTTAAGCATAAGTTCGAGCGCCGGCAGGTTACCCTCAAGTGCAGCTCGCATCAGCTCGGTGTGTGCGGATAATTCACTAACTCTTTCGCTTTTAGCACCATTCATTTCTGTATTACTTGGCCTTTCGAATTCGAACGGACAATTGCATTTCCACCGTCCCTCTATATCACAGAAGAAGTACGTGAACCGAATCGACCAATGTGTTCTTTTTATGACGAGGATTTGCCGCTTTTTGCATCGAATGGATTTGCCTTTAAAGAGGGGACCATCTGAAGTACAATCTTCGCAACTTCTTCCGCTCCATTAGACGTTGCCTGAACGTTTGATCTAGCTCTGACGAGGTCGCCATTATGTGGAGCGAAAACTCAACCCAAACAGTTAAACGAGACCAGGTAGTTGGATATGCCGGGCATAACCATCTGCTCGCCAAGATGTTGGGTGCCAGTCCCCAATACCTGGCGTCCAGGATCGAACTGGTAAATCTTTCTGTTGACAAGGCCATTTATACGGAGGGTGATGAAATCGAGTTTGCCTATTTCCCAATCGACTCGCTTATCTCTTCGATATCAATTCTTGAAGATGGCGCAACCGTGGAAATATCTATGATTGGTCGGGAAGGAATGGCTGGAATCTCCGCAATTCTAGGATCCGGTGCGACTCGGCTGTGGGTTCGTGTTTCAGTTGGCGGCTCGGCTATTCGCCTGCCTGCCGCGGTTTTGCAAGAACTTTTCGCAGCGAACGATGAAATTATGAAAGCGGTTTTGGCAGGTTACCGATCATTAATCGCCCAGATTTCTCAGCGCTCCGTTTGTAATGTTCGACATAGCGTTTCCGAAAGGTTCATCACCTGGTTATTGATGGTCCATGATCGGCTCGGCAATAAGAATTTAAAGTTGACCCAGGAAATGATTGCGAGTCGCTTAGGCGCACGGCGCGCCGGAATCACTGTGGCTGCCGGACTCCTTCAGGCCCAGGGCGCAATCGAATATCAGCGCGGACAGCTCCATATCATGGATCGCTTAGTTTTGGAAAAGGCGGCCTGCGAGTGCTATCCGATCCTGCGTGCTGAATTCGAAGGCACTCGAAACTGAAGTTCCGCTACGTTGCTCATCTTCCTGCCAGCTCACTATAAATAAATAGTCTCCTCACATTGCCCTGCGCTTCCCGAACGGGCACGATAGTGTGCACGAAGCGCTCTCCATCTTTAGTTTCCGCGGCGTTGACTAACAGAGGTCCGGTAGTTACTGGTTGACCGACTTCAATAACCCCCTGCACGGTGTGCAGAAAAGTTTCCAGGTCAATTCCCTTAAACACCTCATTTACTGGCCGGCCTACTAATTGTCTCACGTGCCCCGGAACGGAATAGCCAGGATTAACACTCTGAACAGTCAGATCACTCGCATCGAGTACCATGATGTAATAAGGAAATCTTTCGAGCACTTCTGAGAGATGCGACTGTTCAACTCGATTCTGTCTTGTAAGTTCGTGCAGTTCGGTGCTTCGAGCGCTTAGTTCATCATTGGTTGTTTGCAGCTCTTCATTCGTAGCCTGTAGTTCTTCGTTATTAGTTTCCAACTCTTCATTCGTAGCCTGTAGTTCTTCGTTAGTCGCCTCAAATTCTTCGTTAGTCGCTTGCAATTCTTCCTGTGTGAGCATTAATTCTTCATTGGCGGCTTGCAGTTCCTCGTTCGCATCCTGCAACTCTTTGTTCATGTCGCTGAAGCGCTTGTTGGCTGCACTGAGTTCAGACACGAGCTGGGCTTGTTCTTTCTCAACTGCTTCCAGCCGTTTCTTCAATTGGACCGCGTCAGTAACGTCCAGCACGCTGATCACACAAAGTTCCGGTGCGCCCGGTTCAACTTGCATGAGCATTATTGTCAGGCTCACGTAACGCCCGCTTCCCCCTATAGTTGGATCCAATGCGATCTCGGCGAGCGTCGTAGAACTGTGCTCACGAAAAGTAGTATCAATTGCGGTTCTAACATCCTGGTACGAGACTCCGCGGAGCGTGTGAAGAAAATCCTGATCATAGGCGATGTCGCGAATACCGAGTAGCCGCCGGGCCGCGCCATTGATGGTGATAATTCGATAGGTGCGGTCGATAATCACGAAACCGGACGTGGTATAGCGAAGCATCGTTTCGTTGATGCGTCGTAGTTGCGTTATATCGATATCAGTATCGGCCATTTCATTTAAACCCGGGACCTGTCCAATTGGAATGCGACGTGCCGGTTTTCGCACAAGGAATTGAGTTCCACGAGTCCCGTCGGATTCATGGATGGGAAAGGCCAGCGGTGCTCCCATACACCGATATACCTTCCATCTTTTGTTTATCAGGTCAAAACTCGCCTGAGTAGGCCTGGCGGTCTCTGCCTTACCAAGAAAAAGATAACCCTGAGATTGATGTAGGGAATACGCAAAAAGTTCGAGCACAGTCTGTTGCAATTCCGGCTTCAGATAAATCAAAAGGTTCCGGCAGATGACGAGATCAATCCGGGGAAACGGCATCCCTCGGCTAATGTCCTGTTGTCCAAAGATCACTGCTTGCCGTAGCTGCTTGGAAATTCTATAGCCATGGTCGATTCTTTCAAAAAAGCGCGCTCGACAAGCTTCAGGCAAATCCTTAAGGACATTCTCAGGATAGTAACCACGACGCGCGAATGCGATAGCGTCTTCAGCCAGGTCAGTGGCAAAAATTTTGACGTTCCACTCTGGAAAGTCGGGACCTAACGCCTCGGCCACCATCAACGCGATTGAGTAGGCCTCTTCTCCCGTCGCACACCCTGCAGACCAGAATCTCAGTATCCTGCCATTGCCCCTGGCCTTTTCGATCATCTGAGGGATCACATTTATCTTTAGGAAGTCGAACGCTTCGGGATCTCGAAAGAAACCGGTAACCTTGATAAGAAAGGCGCGGACCAACTCTTTTACCTCGTCCGGGTGAGTCCTGAGGAAGTCAGCGTAATCACGCAAGTTTGCGTTGTGCGTTACTGCCATCCGCCGGCTTATGCGGCGCAGAATCGTTGAGGATTTGTAATTGCGAAAATCGACGTTGGTTTGCGCACCCACCATCGCGAGTAAGTCACGCAAAGGGTCTCCGGAGTTTTCTGCCGGCGGTAGGGTTGTTCCCAACAAGAGGTCATAGAGCAATGGACCAATCTGCTCCATTTCAACTATGTGGTCCACTACTGTCGGCGGCAGCGACATCGGCATTGACGGATACGCGGCTGTTTGAGGATTTTGAATGATTACAATACCGCCCGCATTCTTTACATCGACTGCTCCCGCCGCGCCGTCTGATCCTGAGCCCGTCAAAATCACCGCGATAAGGTGTTCCCCATAGACTTCGGCAGCACTCGAGAGCAAAAGGTCAACAGAGGGCCTGGGTCTCTCACTATGGTCCGCCTCGAGTTGCACGTGACCATCAACAATCGTTACGTGTCGGTTAGAGGGTACGACATAAATTGTGCCCGACTCGAGTAGCGTCGGTTGAGTATCGCTTACGATGACGATCGGCAGAGTACTTCTCCGCTCAAGGATTGGTCCAAGATTACTTGGTCGCTGCGGATCCAGGTGCTGAGCTAAAACGATAGGCGCAGGGAAATATTTATTAAGCGAACTGACCAGCGTAGTCAGCGCACCCACACCACCGGCCGAAGAGCCAACAACTACCAGATCCTTGATTCTGTTTTCGTCCATCTGCTTGAGTGGCTGCATCCGTCGTCTTTGGGACTTAATATCAGCATGTCTTTGCTATACCACCGTTTCTTCAACTCAGCAATGTCTGGGGAATGATAGGAAATCCTGCTGATTATTTTTCGTAGTGGTTCAAATATCGGACTAGTATGAGATGTATCATTATCATTGCTTTTTCATCCAGTGACCTTATTTTGTTTTGGTCTGTCAGAGGATGGGTGTATCGTATTTTTGAATCTAAATGGTTTCTGACTTCGGGTGCGCCAATGCGTTATAAAGCCAATACCTTCAGAACTAGGCCTCCCCAATACAATAGTCGCGCGATCGTGGTTGTGTTCGAACGGTTCGACAAGATCGTTGCCGAGGTAGAGCGGTCAATGCTGCTAACCTGCGAATCGCAATCACTGGTTGCTGACTCTCGTATCCAGCGTCGTATAAGCAGAGCACTTAGGCACGCAAACAACCCTACAGCTTCCTTCAGCCAAATTTCCATCAGGATTTTTGGTGACGAGCATTAAGCATTTGCAATTTATGCTTTTTGTGCATACCTGAACAGATCTTCTCCGTGAATAAGCACAGATATGCTGACGCTACCTTAGCTGGAAGATGAGCGTCTGTACGAAGCGGCACTTACCGTCGAGATCCTAAGTTAAAGGTTTGCGAGAGCTTTGTTGGGATAGGGACGATTGCACCCCGTTAGTGGAGAGTACCTATTTGGCGCACTGGTTGAATTTTGAAGCACCGCCGATACTTTCTTGCATTGACGCTTCAAAGCTGCCCAGGCCAAGACTCGGGGCAGTGTCGGCAGCAC
>DASROI010000191.1:0-4045 GCA_035646955.1 Pyrinomonadaceae bacterium | reverse complement strand
ACCTGATGCTGCGCTCTTATGACGAGGTCGCAGAGGCCATCAAGAAGATGGTGATCCGTGGTGCTCCCGCCATCGGCGTGTCCGCCGCCATGGGTATCGCACTCGGCGCAAGTCAGTCAGTTGGGACCTCCGTTGCTGATCTTGAAGACGACCTCGATTACATCTTCGATGTCATGGGCAAGACTCGTCCAACCGCCGTCAACCTGTTTTGGGCCATCGAGCGGATGCGAACAGCATTCAAAGAGGCAAAAGCATCGAACGACATCGACGCAGCCAAGAAAGCAATGGTCGACGAAGCGCTAGCGATCTTTGAAGAGGACATCACTGCTAACCGGGCTATTGGTCGCAATGGCGCGGACCTGATCGCGGATGGCGCAACTGTTCTCACCCACTGCAATGCAGGTGCGCTCGCCACGGCAGGCGATTATGGGACAGCACTCGGAGTCATTCGTGGTGCCCGGGATGCCGGCAAACGTGTTGCAGTAATTGCGGACGAAACAAGGCCATTTCTTCAGGGCTTGCGGTTGACGGCCTGGGAACTTGCGAAAGACGATATTCCGGTAACCGTCATCACTGACAACATGGCGGGTCATGTAATGAAGAGCGGAAAAGTGGATGCCGTCGTGGTTGGCGCCGATCGGATCGCAGCAAATGGGGACACGGCAAACAAGATTGGGACTTACATGGTCGCTGTCTTAGCACGCGAGCATGGAATACCGTTCTATGTTGCAGCTCCGCTTACTACACTTGATTTGACACTGAAAACAGGGGCAGAAATTCCGATCGAAGAGCGTGATGGAAGGGAAATAACTCACATCAAGGAGCACCAACTGGCGCCGGATGGAATCTCAGTTCACAATCCTGCGTTTGATGTTACACCGAATAACTTGATAGCCGCGATTATCACCGACAAAGGAGTCGCTCGAGCGCCTTACGAAGAGAGTTTGAAGAAGTTATTCGAGCCTGAGGAGACCAACACCGCCGGACACCACTGATTTAAAACCGATCATCCATAGATTACGCCGATAACACAGACTCATTCTTAGAACCTTAGCCCGGCCTTTCCCAGCTCAAAGAGGGAGTCTTGGTAATCGGTGTAATCTGCGGATTCGATAATCGTTAAGTTGGATCTTGATTAAGCGTTCGCGAAGCGGCTGGTTTTCCACCAATCAATTGTGCGTTGCAAACCGTCGCGCAGATCAACGATCGACTCATAACCTAGAAGTTGTCTGGCCGCCGTCACATCAGCCAAACTGTGACGTACATCCCCCACACGCGGCTCTTTATATTCTGCTGTTACTTGTGGATTGCCCGTGAGATCCTTTAATTCCGCCAGCAGCTGATTCAATGTCACCCGGTCACCGTTTGCGACATTGAAGACTCGTCCAATTCCCTCTCGTGTTTCAGCGGCCTTCAGGTTCGCGGACACGACGTTGTCGATATAAGTAAAGTCTCTTGACTGCTCGCCATCGCCGTAGATCACCGGACGTTCATTGTTTAAGAGACAGCTTATGAAACGAGAAACAACTCCGGAATATTGTGAGCCCGGATCCTGTCGTGGTCCAAACACATTGAAATACCTCAGCGAGATCGTTTCCAGGTCATACACTCTCGAGAACACCTTGCAATAATACTCACCAACAAGTTTGGCTACAGCATAAGGAGACAAAGGATCGGGAGACATGTCCTCTACCTTCGGTAGTGTCGGCTGATCTCCGTACGCCGACGATGACGCGGCATAGATCAACCTTCGCACTTTCTTGTCGCGTGCGGCCAGTAATAAGGAGAAAGTCCCATCAACTGAGGCTATGTGAGTTTGCAACGGATTCTCGACCGAGCGCGGAACTGACGGAATTGCAGCCTCGTGAAAAACCAGCTCGACTCCGTCCAATGCTCTGTCCAACTTATTGGGGTCAGCCACACTTCCTTCAATAAACTCGACGGCCGAACCAATCTCGTCGATGTTTTCCAGATGTCCCGTTGAGAGATCATCAAGAACCCTGACGCGTGCGCCACTCGCCAGCAACGCCGAAGCAATGTGGGAACCGATAAAACCAGCGCCGCCTGTAACAAGTGCAATGCCGCTCAATGCCATTCGAATTTAGTGTCCTTGTCTTGGTACTTTAAACAGTTCCGACTAACGCCCGACTCCAACGTATTCGAAGCCCAACTCGCGCATGTCCTCAGGCTCGTAAATATTACGTAAATCTGCAACCTTCGGAGTTTTCATCAGGTCACGCACACGGGCCATATCAAGCGCCCGGAATTGGTTCCATTCAGTAATGAAAACAAGAGCATCTGCCCCTTCAACAGCATCGTATTCATCGTCAGCGTATGAAACTTCGGGCAAGATTTTTAAAGCTTCATCCTTAGCCACCGGATCGTATGCACGCACCTTGGCGCCGCTTTCAATCAAATGACGAATGATACCGATGGATGGAGCTTCGCGCATGTCATCAGTTTCCGGTTTGAAGGCAAGACCAAGGACAGCAATATTTTTACCTGCGAGAGTTCCAACCAGATTCTGAATCTTCGCGAGCATCGCTCTTGCCTGGCGGCGATTAACCTCAATGACTGCATCTACGATTAGTGACTCGCTGTCGAACTCTCGCGCCACTGATGACAAAGCCCTCGTGTCTTTTGGGAAACACGATCCGCCAAAACCTGGACCAGGGTGCAGAAACTTACTACCAATTCGCTTATCCATTCCAATAGCACGAGCTACATCGTGAACGTCGCAACCAATCTTGTCGCAGAGATTTGCTATCTCGTTGATGAATGAGACCTTCGTTGCGAGAAACGCATTTGCCGCATACTTGGTGAGTTCAGCTGCTTCCAGCGACGTAATAACGAATGGGGCTTCGATCAAGTAAAGCGGTCGATAAAGATCTTTCATAATCGCAATCGCTTCTTCGTCGCGACTGCCGATAACTACCCGGTCGGGTCTCATGAAGTCGTTTATCGCTGCTCCTTCACGCAGAAACTCAGGATTCGAAACTACTCCAAAATTAGCTCGCGTTGTTTTGCGCTCATTGATCAGCGAGCGAATGTGTTCGCCGGTGCCGATTGGGACTGTCGACTTCGTCACGACGACTTTGTACCCGTTCATATGCTCGGCAACTGCGGTGGCGGCTGATTCGATGTAGCTTAAGTCGGGTGAGCCGTCGGGTAATGGTGGGGTGCCGACTGCGAGAAATATGACGAGAGCTTCCTGGACTGCTTGACGAACATCCGTGGTGAAAGTGAGTCGTCCGGCGTGAGTATTTTTGGAAACAAGATGTTCAAGACCGGGCTCATAGATTGGCATGATGCCATTCATTAGCCGCTCAATCTTTTCCTCATCAACATCAACACAGGTTACATCGACGCCGAATTCTGCGAAGCATGCACCCGTAACCAGACCAACGTAACCACTACCAATTACTGCTATATGCATCTAGTTGAGACTCGCCAAAAATTACCTGGGAAATAATAACTGACAATCAAAACCTTGCGGGTCACGCACGACTTTCGTCGCGTGACCCGCAAGGTCAAATCGGTTGACTGCAGCGACAAACATCGGCTGCTGCAGTATTTGTTGGACCAACTCGACGAACTTACTTAGTCGGGCTGACTACAGTTACCGAACCACCGAAGTTCAGGTCATTGTTGTGGAAAGCGGCATAAAGAACACCAGCCACAGCACCACCAACGGCCAAGAGCAGCACGGCTAGTGCGCCGCCACTCAGACCGTCGTCATCGTCATCAGCGGGTTTCGGGGTTCCGGCAGTGGCGCTTTCGCCAGCGGCAATCTGCTTAACACTGCCACCTGCTCGAAGCTGCGCTACACCAGCTTGAGTTGCAATCGAAGTGCGACCACGTGATGCACTGACGGTGAACGATGTCGCCTGGCTTCCATCAACCAGCACGGCACCATCCTTGGTCGTCAAATTCACATTAACGCCTGCCGATGTTGAAACGTGAGCGCTACCTGTCTCCAGCATTGCGGTCATGTTGTTGTCCGCGAAGCTCAGACGCAGATTGCTATTAGGGGCCAGTTCGACAC
>DASROI010000190.1:0-2567 GCA_035646955.1 Pyrinomonadaceae bacterium | reverse complement strand
GCGTAAAGCTTGTCGTCCTGAATCGTTGCGGAAAATGGTCCAAACGACCACTCGCTGAGTTGACCGACGGGCTGTACATCGTAGTGACCATAGACAACATAACTGCGTGGGCCGCCACCGCATTCACCGTAAATTATCGGGTAACCGCTACCCATCCGAAAGAGTCTGGTACCAACCCCAACTCGCTGCATTAGCTGCTCGACGGCTTCCGCCATGGCGCGCATTCCCGTCCCTCGAGCCGCCACTGAAGGCATGCGACAAAGTGCCTGCAAGCGCTCGGTAAAACTGCGTGCATGGCGATCAACGTAACGATCGAACTTACTCAAGCTCATAGGGCACTAGACATCAGCTGCTTTAAAAAGCAGGTACCTGGGACGCAAGTCGTCTCTTTCAAACGCCGCGCAGATCAAGCCGTCGGCAAAGAAGGTTTTGAATTCGGTTCTAACTCGTAACTGTTCAGCCCGAGCGCGTTCCACATCATTTCTCACGAGTTCTGTCCAATTATTAGGAACCGCCACCGCGGCAACCGGTGCGGCGGCCAGTTGAAATGTCGAACCCTTTCCCAGCGTCGTGACGCGATCTGAATCGAGGTACCAATTGGCAAACAGCCGGTCGCTTTGTAACCCAGGTAACTCACCGGTTTGCAGCGGATCGGAATTGTAGTCGGTCCCATAAAAGTTATCTGCGAAGTTGTCGACTGTCACTCCAAGTCGATTCAGATTGAAATGGGCATTCCGTGCCTGCATCGGGTCCCAGGTCCATTTAATGTATCTACGCCCCTCTGACAGGGCGCGCTCTCTCTGGGCCCATTTTAAGCGGGCCCCGACACCCTGGTTTTGATAATCGCGGACGACAGCCATCATGTGTGAGTAACCAAAGATTTCATTGTTTGGTTTCACCCCGGCCAGGTGGTGAACAAAACCAACTAACCGATCATCAGCAAAGGCACCAAGCGTCCATCCTCCAGCTTGTCGCGAAACAATCAGGTGGCGTCGCGGTGAAATTTCCAGGTCCGGAAGTCCAAACACTTCTTTCTGAAGTAGCACGCAGCGGTCAAGCTCATCCACTGTGGTGCACTCCCTGATTATGATTTCTGTCATTCCCGGTTGTTATCCCCTTAGCGGTCGAGCCGGCAACTGGATGGTTGTTTCGAGTCCGCGAGCCGCGGTGTCATTGAGTACAACCGTTCCATTCATCATTTCCAGGAGTTTGCGAGCGATGATGATGCCCAACTCATTGGTATTGGGTTCGCGAGCGTTAGTAGCATGTTCTGGATCGAAGATGTGATCGACGTCGTCAACCGGATCACCCTGGTCTTTGATGTTGATGTTGAGACGCGCTTGATCGTTGATCTCAACCGATATGTTTACCGCTTCACCGACCGGACTTCGACTTACGGCCCAGGCAATGAAGTTGAAGAGTATCTGTCTGAGCTTACCCTGATCGGAAACTACGGTTGTGATCTCCGGCTCCATCTCGTACTCAACTTTAACCTGCTTCTTCTGGGCCAAGCGCGCAACGTTTGCGCAGGACTCTCGCAGGGTTTCTCGCAAAGTAAATTCCTGCAAGAAGACTTCTGTTTGGCCGGCTTCAATACGCGATAGATCGACCAGTTGATTCAGACTCGCTTGCAATTGAAATCCCGAGTCCTGGATCTTCTGACAGAAGCGCCGTTGTGTTTCACCGAGCTCTTCCTGATCGAGCAATATCTCGCTAAAGCCAAGTATAGAAGTCAATGGAGTGCGCAATTCATGCGACATGCGCGCCAAAAATAACGAGCGGTAGTGAGAGACGCGCTGCAACTCCCGGTTGGCCTCTTCCAGTTCGGCAGTCCGCTCTCTTAGCTTCTTGAATAGAAGCTCGACCCGCTCCTCTGAATCGCCGTCATCGTTTTCCATCGATGAGATATCTGTTTTCTCAGACACTTGTTTGACACCCTCGCTTGCTCGTTCAGACATATAGATCCCACCCTTTTGAATTACTTTACCGAACCGCTTTTTGTCTCGTTTTACATCAATATAGGGTTCGCGCTTAGTCAGTGTCAAAGCCAGTTTATTTTTACTAACAGGCCTGATTCGCCGTGCGTTATGATTACCGCCAAGGGAGCGTAAGGGCGACAGCAGTTCCCACCTGATCAAATCGCATGAACGGCCAACTAAGCGAGCAACCGCTCGTCGAGCTAATAAGAGAGATTTCGTCGAAAAAGTTCACAGGAAGACTGCGTTTGCAGCACGAATTGATTAAGGTCGCTATCTATTTTATCGACGGCCAAATCATCTATGCAGCCTCAAATATAAAGACATTTCGCCTCCGTGAGTATCTACGCAAGGCAGACCTCGTTTCCGCCCAGGTGCTTGACCATGTTCCCAACACCGAGTCCGATCTGGCCCTCGCGCGAGGACTCTGCAAGCAAAAACTTTTGCAAGCTGACGCGGCCCAGCAAATCCAGACTCGCCAGGTGACCGACATTCTTCGCCTTGCGTTGCAATGGGTAGACGGCACCTGGGAATTTGACTATCGCTCGCGCTTAAACGAGCCCGTAGGTTTTACTATTGATATTCCCAGTC
>DASROI010000189.1:0-2999 GCA_035646955.1 Pyrinomonadaceae bacterium | reverse complement strand
CTTTTTCAGAGGTGACTGAAGCAAGAAATGGAGGGGCGGATTTCGTGGTTTTTGGTCCGGTGTTCGAAACGCCGTCGAAGTTGCATCTGGGTGAGCCCCAGGGAATCGAAAAGCTGCGAGAGATTTCGTCGTTGGTGGGGGAGTTGCCAGTGTTGGCCATCGGTGGAGTGAATCTCGACAACGTGGACGACTGTTTCGCGGCAGGAGCAATGGGAGTAGCTGCAATTAGAATGTTTGAAGACTCGTCTACACTCGCGCATCGTATTAGAGTTATCAACGATCGTTATAAAGTGTCTTTCTCTGCGTAACTCTGCGCGATCTCAGCGTCTCTCTGCGTCATAATTGTAATTTGATTAAACGAGCTTACCGCTTTAACGCAGAGAAACGCTGAGATCGCGCAGAGTTACGCAGAGAAAAGGCGATTAAAGATGACTGAATCTACACCCATCGCGCTGACTATCGCTGGACTCGATCCGTCGGGCGGGGCCGGAGTGATCGCTGACGTTCGGACATTCGTCTCGCTGGGTTGTTTTCCTACCGCGGCCCTGACTTCCATAACGTTCCAAAACACAACCGGTGTCTTTGGCGCTGTTCATCAAACCGCGGCAACTCTGCGTGGGCAGTTGGAACCAATTGCCAAAGATCTCAAGGTCGCTGCGGTAAAGACAGGCATGTTGCCAACAGCCGAGATCGTCTCATGTGTAGCTGATCTTCTTGAAGAATTGAATCTGCCTGCGCCCGTGGTCGATCCAGTGATGGTCTCGACTTCGGGTCACGATCTTATTGGACCAGAAGCTTTTCAAGTTCTCACCTCAAGACTTTTGCCGTTGGCGCGATTAATTACTCCAAACATTCCCGAAGCAGAACGGCTCGCTGGTTTTTCAATAAATAATGAAGCTGATATGCGGCGAGCTGGAAGGGTGATACTCGATCAGAATGTTTCAGTCGTTTTGATCAAAGGAGGACATCTTGGCAGTCAGGGCGGCAGTGTGGTTGACTTGATGATGGACCAGGACGGCGAAGAGCTCGAGCTCAGATCGAAATTTGTAGATGTTGGACCGATCCACGGAACGGGATGCACCCTGTCTGCAGCCATAGCGGCTAATCTTGCTCAAGGGCTTGAGCTATCGGAGTCCGTTAGAGCCGCAAAGAAGTTTGTTGATCATCGTATACGCGCCTTACTCACCTCAACACGCATAGGTCATGGTGCGCTGCCTTTATAGCGAGTCGAATCAGGAGTGGTCTTCTACCTGAACCTTCATCGTGCTACCTCTGAGAACTCTGTGGCTCTGTGGTGGTAGTTTTAAAGACATCCCTCACCACAGAGTCACAAAGGACACAAAGGTTGCACAGAGGAAATCAAGTCATGAGGCTCCAATGCGAGCACCTTGTTAAGATCTCCCTTAGCCTTCAATCGTAACTTTTTCCATTTTCACTTCTTCGAGCGGTCGATCGTTGCGATCAGTGGCTGAGGTCGCAATTGAATTAACAACGTCCTGACCTTCGACTACACGTCCAAATATTGTGTAGTTTGGCGGCAGTGGGTAATCGACGTGCATGATAAAGAACTGTGATCCATTTGTGTTTGGACCAGCATTCGCCATCGCCATGGTGCCCGCTTTGTATCCAGTCTTGTAAACCTGCGACTGGGAGTTGATCTCATCATTAAATTTGCCGCCGTCGGCTGACTCTCCGCCTCTGCCTGTTCCGGTTGGGTCTCCACCCTGGATCATGAAGTTCTTGATCACGCGATGGAAGATGATGCCATCGTAATAACCCTTTTGTGCGAGCCGGATGAAGTTGTCAGTGGTTTTTGGTGAATCTGATTCGAGCAATTCGACCTTAACGGTTCCTTTGTTTGTTTGAATTACAGCTGTTCGGTTTGCCATTTCGTCTCCTCAGTAAAAATTCAAGGCATTGATGTTTGCCTATTGATTCAAAATAAATTTCTCGACCGCTAACGCAACTCCATCCTCGTTCTGTGAAGTTGTTGGATATAGACCTTCAATTTCACGCAAAGATTGCGGAGCGTTAGCCATTACGACACCGGTTCCGGCGAAGAGCAGCATTTCGAGGTCGTTGTAGTTATCGCCGATAGCCATTACCTCACCGGCTTCCAAGTCTAACTCTGCGGCGGCTGCAGCAACGCCCGCGCCTTTCGAAGCTGCCGAATTAAGGATGTCGAGCAGGGTAAAGTTTTCTTTTGGATACTTGGTGCACAGTATTTTGATCGTTACGCCCATCTCGTGGTTCAGAGTTTGTTCAAGCTGGTCCATGTTGCTGCAAGTGCCGGAGAAGGCCAGGTGAATCGGGTCGTGGTCGAGATATTCGTCCAGCGATTGGACCTGTTGGACCGCTCTTTGTCCTTCTTCGTCACCATGAATTCCCCTGGCCCAGGCGATGTATTTATGAACCGCGGTATTGTCACCGCTGAGATGATCGTAGACAAGGACACCGAGGCCTTCATGGTCATCGCTCAGCAGCGGATCCGCTCCCGAAGCGCGACCGATCTTTAGCGCTTGCCGGGCTTGTTCTAAAGGTAATGGCAAAACGGCGACGGTCTCCAGCGTGCGAGCATGTTTAGTCAAAGCGCCGTTGTGAGAAATGACGGGAATGTCTAACCCGAGTTCTAAAGCGATTGGTCTCGAATCACGGAAGCGGCGTCCCGTGACAACTGCAACGTGAACTCCACGCTCCCGCGCCGCATCGAGTGCTTCTCGATTTCTAACCGAGACTTCGCCTCTTCGATTGAGTAGTGTTCCATCCAGGTCGAGCGCCAGAAACCTTATCGCCATAAGAGAGTTCAAAGTAAAGGAACGCGGGAGAAAAGGCAAAAGCCCCATTTTTCAAGTTGTGCTTTTAGCCGGAACGCTAAACTAAATTGGTTTGAATGGGGAAAGGTCATCAGATGGAAAGGCTGCGTGGGTAGTTTTATGCCATATTTGCGGACAAGGGCGGCAGATAATCACTCGAGAAAACAAGACCGGTAAACTATACAT
>DASROI010000188.1:0-6763 GCA_035646955.1 Pyrinomonadaceae bacterium | reverse complement strand
GAGTCAATCTCCGTCAATGAATTAATTAGAAACAAGCTGCGAAGAACTTGTAAACGTGTGTTTCCAAAAGCCCGCAACCCTTCTGGAACTACGACTCGCTTTTTGTAGAATACCCAGGCCATTTAATTTTATTCCCAGCTTTTTTCTTTCATCATCAGCATAATGAGGGATCGTCGAGGGAATAAGTTGAAGCTTTATCGGGATAATATAATTAGTAGACTGTATAACAGAGATAGTCAGGCTCATTCGTTGGTGACATGCCCTCGAAGATAACCGAATAAGAAATAACAGAGGACACGATGGATAGTATTAAAAGCAAACTTTTTACGATTGCGGCTTGGATGGCGATTGCAACGGCCGTTGCGGCTGAAGGCAGAATTCCCGATCCAGCAGTTGATTCAACTCTGGCGACCGGCAAAAGCGAACGCACGGTGGTCCTTGCAGGCGGCTGCTTCTGGGGTCTTCAAGCAGTCTTCGAACATGTCAAGGGAGTCAGCGCTGTCGCAGCGGGATACTCGGGAGGCTCCGCAGAGACGGCTACTTATGAGGCAGTCAGTGATGGCTCAACCGGGCATGCTGAGGCGGTCCAAATTACTTATGATCCGTCCCAGATTACCTATGGTCAGCTTTTGAAAGTCTTCTTTTTTGTCGCTCATGATCCTACCGAGCTAAATCGTCAAGGACCAGACACAGGTACTCAATATCGCTCGGTGATCTTCTACTCCAACGAAGACCAGCGTCGAATTGCCCTGGCTTACATTAATCAGCTAAGTCAGACTAAAGTTTTTGAGCGACCGATAGTGACTCAGGTTGTCGGTCTTCATGCGTTCTACAAAGCTGAGTCTTATCATCAAGATTTTGCCATTAAGCATCCGAATGATTCATACATAGTGATCAATGATCTTCCGAAGGTAAGAAGACTTCGCCAACAGTTTCCCGCGCTTTACGTGCCCTAATCACGTACGGCTAACAATTAACGGCATTAGGGCTCATGTTAAATACACCCTCGGTATCAGCCGTCTCGTCCTTCTCGAGTAATTGACATAAGCCTCACCAAACGCCTCTACAAGAGCTCTCTCCTCCACGCGGATACGATACGAAGCAGCAAAAATAAATGGCAGCACACTGCAACCGAGACTGATCCAATTTGAGAATGACAGACCCAAGCCAAGATGCGCGAGAAGTCCGCCCGCATAGGCGGGATGCCTGAGGTAGCGATACAACCCATTTTGTACCAGCCGATGATCATCCTTAATCATGACCGTGCCGGTAAAGTACTTGCCGAGGGTATAGATCGCCGACCACCTAATGATTATTCCGACAACCAACAACCCAAGTCCCAAACTAGCGCTGAGTTCACTGGCCCAATCGAAGTGTCCTATTTGAGTAAAACCGAAAATCATGCCAACGAGTTCGATTCCGCCGGCAACATCCCAGAGTCTAGCTGACTGCCTGTCCCAGTTCCTCGTGGGAGTCAACCTGTATCGCAGGAGATACGGATACTCGATCTACAACCATAATGCTCGAATGATGGTGGCGATGACGGCCGTCCTTTAATATATACCGCTCTCATATATATAGGACTTCTCCTGCTCGTTTGATAGCCGAATCGTTCCACCGGGAGAGAACGCGAAAAAACCCTTTAAGGAGCTGGTGGGTTGAAGATCACGACTCAACAGCGATAATAGGATTCATTCGGCCACGATCTGAAAGACCGATTTGGTAACCAGCGTAGATTTAACGAGAAGCAGAGTAAGGAGGGCTACACCGATGGCTGATCCGGTTGCTAGAAAGCGTCTGAAGAAAAAAATGCTTGACCGATGGGAGAACGAAGGAGGAAGGATTGCGGCCGACACAACCGCGGACGATATCAGACCAATCCGCAACGATAAAGGCCAGGATAAGAAACTAACTCCACGCGACAACTCGACGGTCCGCGCACCCGCATCTTCAACAAAGAGCCGAAAGCCTACTCGGAAATGAGTCACGCTCAAAACGCGGGCTGCAGAACTGCGGCGGAGTTTCGTGGAGCAGCAACGTTGCGGGCTGGTGATGAGAGATCCAGGAGCATATGCGTCTTTGGCAGGAACAACTCGCGAGGCAATCGAGATGGCCGAGCGCCCTGGTGATGCCGACACTGCAGACCTCTTTACCGAAGTTTCGCGCGGCCTCGACAAGTCGTTGTGGTTTCTCGAAGCCCACTTGCAGTCATCTGATGATCCTTCGGTGAAGGAGTGAAAAGGAAAACTGACAACTTTGCTTTTCGATTGGCGGCCGCCTGGCCCGAACTCAGCTGCTCATTTAGTCCACGAGCAAAAAGTTCCTGATGTACGGGTCTTCCAACTTGAATAGCTCTTCATCGGCGCCGTAGAAGTTAATACAACCTTCTCGAAGCATCATGATCTTGGTGTTAATCAAACACAGGCGATTCTCTTCTTTCATGAAGACCGCTTCTCCCTTCTCATCAATAGATGTGTAGGTTGAGGTGAGAAAGCGGACGTTCTCCAACCCGTGCGTGACGAAGATGGATGAGACGTCTCTCAAATCTCGCATCTTGATACCGAGTTCACAGATGGTGCGGGCGGTCGGCGGATCAAGTCCGGCGGTTGGCTCATCTAACAGGACGATACGAGGACGACCTGCGAGTGCGCGCGCGATGCCGACGCGAATTTTCATCCCGCCCGATAGCTCGGCCGGCATCATCTCAATCGCATCCTCTAAGTTGACGAAGCGCAGGAGGCGACGCACTTCTTGCTCAACATCCTCCTCCGGAACGTCGTTTTCGTGACAGCGGAAGGCGATATTGTCATAAACGGTGAGAGAATCGAAAAGCGCGCCGTTCTGAAATTGCATTCCGATCTTTCGTCGGACGCGATTAAGCTCATTTTCGCCGTAACCTGTGATGTCCTCACCCTCGATCAGAATCCGTCCGGCGTCGGGTTTGATAAGACCTATCACAAGTTTGAGAATGGTTGATTTGCCGCCGCCCGAGCCGCTTAGAACAAGCAGGGTTTCTCCTCGCATAACCTGGAAGCTGACATCGTCGAGTATCGGGCGGTCGTCAGTATATGAAAATCTGACATGACGGAAGTCGATTGCAGGAATAGTACGAGCCGGATCATCTATCGCAGCACACGTCTGCGAAGCATGTAAGTTAATGAATGATTGTTCACTTGGCGTCGGTTGTGGGCGATTCTCCTTGTCGAACGGAACCATCTTATACCTTCTTTATTTTGCGTTCGAGATCCACATCTGCATTTGTTCAGCGACAACTTTTCACACCCAAGTTCGCGCCGCACCTTGGAGCGGTCTATGCGTCCGCGACGATCGAAAGCCCATGCGTCACGTACGGCTGGCCCATGAACACCCCTCTTCACAAGGTGTTGAAATCGCCAAACCCGACTTATTGCTTCATACTTCGATACCGACCACTCAAATCGTGTAACGCAGTGTCGCTCCGATGCCGCCAATGTCATTCAACAACGCAGCGTCTTCGATAAAGGTCACACGCGCCCCAGTTTGTTTCGCGCGCGTGACAAGTTCATCGGCGACCTTGACTTTATGCGTCGCCTCATTATCGTCCGCCATCAAATCATTGTGCGACACGAGTTGTTTGCCCATCCCTTCCGCTCCGGCATGAATCTCTTCAAGCCGCGCGCTCAAGTACAATTCATCAACCTGCCCGATGCTAAGAGCGGCGAGCGTGTCATGCACGCCGGCGACGCCTAGACCACCGGAGCGATATTCATCCATCAAGCGCTCAACACGCTGGATGTCTGTTCTCGCGTCATATGCACGCAGAGCTTCTAAAGTTCGTTTCGCAACTTCATGCTCAGGCGTCGTAATGTCGAGGCGCAAGATGTCAATAACTCTGTCTCTCAAGTATGGCGAAAACTGTTCACGAAGAACGGGCAAGATGACCTCGTCTCCGGCAAGGATGATCTGCTGGATATCTTCTTCCCGTACCACTTTGTCGAGCGCATCCACAACTTCTTTCGCGTGATGCAAGTAATAGTTTTCGATGTGCCGTTGGTACCTGGCTTGCGACCAACCGCCGAGTTGAGTTTTGTTGACGTTCTGGTTCTTAATCACATCCTCGCGCAGCTTTTCACCAATCCCAAAAACGTATATCCGCGCCGCGTTCGTATCAGCTATCAGTGCAGCATACCGCGGATACTGGTCACTAAGGCGGGCGAGCGGGTAGAGGTGTGGCTGGTGATAAACGTAGAGTTTATGATTATCAATTGGCGCGTCGAGTTCAACGGCCTCGAAGAAATCATCGGCACCCGCACAAGCAAAAATTGCGACACCGTTTGCAGACGGGCGAAGATTTTCGAGGTAAGCGTTAATGCGCTCCGAGTCTTTATCGAAGCTCAAGCGCCCGGGCGAACGCAAAGCGAAAGTTTGTGACTTCGTTTTGAACTCTTTGCGGACGAATGAATCGAAGTTGTCGCGTCCGTGCTGGTCGGCTTGAGTGTTGAGGTAGAGGCTGATGACCGGCAAATCCGTCGGCTCAAAAGCGGCGAGTTTTTCGATCGTTTCATTCAATGGCATTTAGTCCACTCCTTTCAAATCTTCGCTCACACTGTGAGCATCAGGGGGAATTGCTAATTGGAAAGATCGTAATCTCTTCACCGGCTGCCTGCCCCGCGCTCGCGCCGACGCTTGGAGTCCGTCGAAATCAGCTCGCGCACGATTTCATCGAACACGGCGCGTTTTTGACGATTGTTTGCGAGGCGCTTTCGTTTCGGAATGGGAAGTGCGCGCCGCATCTGGTGGTGCTACCGTCCTCGCGTCCGGTGTTATCAGCGCATCGTCGTCACGGTCAACATCGCCTTGTTTTAGCTTTTGCTTCATATCTATCGCGTAAGACGATTCATCGCTAAGTTTGTGCGCGCTCCAGCCGCCTCGCTTAACATCATTTTTTCTCTGTTTCACTGAGACAACACCTCCTTTGGATTCTCCACTCCCATTAGAAGCTAACCGGTAAACCACCAGTTTTGCCCCATTTTGGGCGGGGTTATTAAGCACGAGACTCTAATGTAACTGAGTTGTTTGTGTTAATTATGCGTACCGTTCCTCCCACACAAATAATTATCTCGTCGCACCAGGCACGACCTGGACGGAAAGCTCCGCCTTCGTGATTCGCAAGTATTTTCCCGACAACATTCGGAGTCGCCGGCAGCAAGTTCGAGGCTTATTCGGGAACGGCGTTCGGAATATTGTTTGCGATAGCGCTAACCGGTGGAATGCTTTTGCCGTGGGCCGTGGGCAGACTGGCACAAAGTGTACGGACGGCGAGTGGCTCTGCTTCTGGCGGCTGTTAACTCAGTAATGATTTTGAACTGGCTCTCGGGTATCTTCTTTTACTCGATGAATACGGCGTGGGAAAAATTGTGGAGCCAACCAATAGATCGAAGGAGTAAACAATGACAGCTCAATCTCAGACGGTCATTAAGATCGAAGACCCACCAGTAATGTGCTTCATTGGTAAAGTTGCCTGTGAATTTCAAAAGGAACTATTTGAGACTTTACCTATGGAGACTTGCTTCACCGCCCGCTCGAGCAATTCAATGATATCGTTGTAGCCATGTTCTGCGGCATGGCTTAGCGCAGTCTGTCCTGACCTTAAAGTTTTGCGAACGTCAGCACCACTATTCAGCAACACTTGGGCAATTCCCACATCGCCGCTACACGCCGCAAGGATTAGGGGCGTAAAGCCAAGATTAGATTGGGCATTCACGTCCGCTCCAAACTGCAACAGTGTTTGTACCGTGGCTGCATGCCTGTTGATGACAGCAAACATTAGGGCCGTACGCCCCTCATGAGTTCGCGCATTTACGTCGGCACCTAGACCTATTAGTTCTTTGACCGTTTCAGTCTGACCAGCGAGCGCAGCGGACATCAGTAGAAGATGTTCTCCAGCGTCCTTCCTATCAATCGTCTTTTCTGCGTGCGACATGACTGTCCTCCGTAAAAATTGTCAATCTTCTTTCATATACTTGCATTGACCGATTAGTATGACTAATTTGTTCAAAACCGGAAATGACCTGTGTCACAGTCGGCAACTGAGGATCTTCACGCGGAGAAGACCTCCCGCTCCTGATCTCGCCTGGAATTTGAACAATCGTGTTGGCTTGTAAAAAGCCTGGCCCAAGCCGATCATGTTTTCTATGGCTACAGACAAGATCGCAGCGCTACGTGGAACTGCCCTTTTTGGCAGCTTAACGGAAGAGGAATTGTTGGCTCTAGCCGCTCGCTGTACGGAACGCCGCCTCTCTCGTGAAGAGGTTTTGTTTCTTGCCGGCGAAGAGGCACGCGGACTCTATGTGGTCGTCAGTGGCGCCGTACGCGCTTTCCGGGCTGGTGCCGACGGGCGAGAGCAGGTGATACACACGGAGAGCGCCGGAGCCATACTCGCCGATGTACCGGTTTTCGACGATGGCACATATCCGGCCACGGCTGTTGCGGACGAAGACTCCGTGCTGCTCTTCATCGCTAAAGAGGATGTGCGTGCAGTCTGTCTGGAACACCCAAGGATCTCGCTTGCCGCACTCAAGATGCTTGCCGCACGCTTGCGGCGGCACGCAGAACTGGTCGAAGCGCTGTCTTTGCGGGAAGTCGGACAGCGACTCGCGCGTTTGCTGCTCACAGAAGCAGAAATTCGCGGTAAGAGATTGGACCGCGGCATCACCTTCGACCTTATTATGAATAATGGTCAGATTGCCGCCCGCGTCGGTAGCGTACGCGAAGTAGTGTCGCG
>DASROI010000187.1:0-5517 GCA_035646955.1 Pyrinomonadaceae bacterium | reverse complement strand
ACGCCTTCTCCATCTCCAACTAGTCTGGTGGTGATTAGTCAGATTTTTGGCGGGGGCGGCAATTCGGGAGCACCGTTTCGGAATGATTTCATCGAGATCTTTAACCGGGGCAATGAGGCAGTTGACTTATCGGATTGGTCCCTACAATACGCAAGCGCAACAAATACAAATTGGTCGGTTACGCCTTTGACTTCCGTCACCTTGGCACCCGGTCACTACTATTTGATTCAGGAGGCTTCGGGTGGAACAAATGGAATCGCATTACCAGCTCCCGATGTAGTTGGCTCGATTGCCATGGCTGCAACCGCCGGTAAAGTTGCGCTCGTGCGATCGACTACAGCCATTTCGGGCACGTGTCCTTCAGCGTCCTCAATTGTCGATCTGGTCGGTTATGGAGCGTCAGCCACCTGTTTTCGCGGTTCCTCGCCGGCGGCAGCGCCGAGCAATACTAACGCTGTGGTCAGGGCAAATGCAGGTTGCTTTGACACAGCAGATAATCGCAACGACTTCGTAACTGCACCGCCGGCGCCGCGAAATCTGTTAGCGCCGACGAACCTCTGTGTCTCGGCGAGTCTTCATCGTATATTTGAGCGAATTGGGACGGGTTGGTGTGGAGTGATACCGCTATATTTCATAGTTACTTTTACGTAGCACTTTTAAATTCCAATCCGCAATCGGTAACGAGCTTGGAATGCTGCACGCTCGTAGATTTCCTGACCGCAACATGTAGTGAGGCGTAATACAAAAACCTCGACTGTTGTTGAGTGTCGCACGTGAGTACCCATGCGCTCGCTTCGCTCGTGGTACTGCAGCCTTGAGAGTAGCCATCCGGTCGCTTCGGTCGCGGTACTGTAGTTTGGCATGCTCCTCTTTGTGTGCAGCCATGTAATCAAATGCTTGGATCTTCGTTTTTTGGGAAGCGGCTTTAGATCTTCGCAGTGCTTCCGAAGACGTTACTCAAAAACCGGGAGTTCTCTGATAAGCTAAGCGCGCTATGCCATCGCTCGCTGAAAGTCTCCCTTCCCTCCGCCAACTCTTTGGGTTCGATCACTTTCGTGAAGGTCAGGAAGAGGTCATCAATGCAACTCTTAAGGGTGATGACGCCGTGGTCGTTATGCCTACTGGGAGCGGCAAATCTCTTTGCTACCAGTTGCCGGCGATGCTTAGAACAGGAGCAACCCTGGTTGTCTCGCCCCTCATCGCCTTGATGAAGGATCAGGTTGACGCCTTACGGGCTCGTGGACTTCCGGCGACGTTCATCAATAGCTCTATCAGCGAAGTGGAACAACACAAGCGGATCGAAGGACTGAGAAAAGGTGAATACAAACTCGTTTACGTGGCTCCCGAACGTTTCCGAAGCGGTAGATTCATCTCCGTGCTCCAGTCCGTCTCCGTCTCTTTGCTCGCTATAGACGAAGCACACTGCATCTCAACCTGGGGCCACGACTTCCGACCCGATTACTTGAGACTCAAAGCAGTCAGAGAGTCGCTAAACAAGCCGCAGACCATCGCGTTAACCGCTACCGCAACTCCTTACGTTCGCTCGGACATAATCGAGCAACTCGGATTGACCTCACCGCAGACATTCGTCAGCGGCTTCGATAGGCCAAACCTATCAATTAAAGTCGCTCGCATTCAGAAAGAGCGCCAGAAATTTTCACGCATCCGCCGGCTTGCAGAAGCTGTCGATGGTTGCGGGATTATTTATGCTTCAACTCGAAAAGCTGTCGAAGAGGTGGGCCAGGAACTGAACGGTTATGGAATCGCTACTGCCACCTACCATGGCGGTATGAGCGACTCAGTCCGAATAAAAGAGCAGGACCTGTTCATGAGTGGCCGAAAGAGAATCATTGTCGCCACCAATGCCTTTGGAATGGGAATCGACAAGGCCGATATTCGTTTTGTCATTCATTTCCAAATGCCTGGTTCAATCGAAGCGTATTACCAGGAAATTGGACGAGCTGGCCGTGACGGATTGAACTCTAGGTGCTTGCTGCTATTTAACTATGCAGACAAAAACACGCACGACTTTTTTATTGAAGGTTCATACCCGGACCAGACCTTGGTTCGCCAGGTCTACTCGGAGCTTTATTCGGTTGGCTCGCGAATGGTCCAACTTTCAACTACCGAACTCGCGCGTCGCGTTGGCGAACGCAACGAGATGGCCGTTCAGTCGACAATCTACCTACTGGAACGAGCGGGCCATATCGAAAGGACTGGCGCTCGAAATCGAAAAGATGATAGCCGGGGTATTCTCCTACTTGACCCGAAACCCGTCACTCAACTTCGTATCAATCAGCAGGATCTGGCCCGGAGAGCAGCTCTCGAGCGACACAAACTTCGAGAGATGATCGAGTTTTGCTACACGGAGGATTGCTTTCGTGCGTACATACTCGATTATTTTGGCGACACCCATCACCGTCAGGAATGCGGCACATGCGGCAACTGCGACTCAGGGCCAAAGCTGAACGCGTTTGTCATTAAGAATCAGCCGGACCAGGATCTCGACGAACTTGAACCACGTGACCTCAATGATGAGGAGTTGCTGCGCATGCGAAAAATTCTTGCATGTGCCAAGCGAATGAGGGGTAGGTTTGGTAAGTCAATGCTGGCTGCAACATTGCGTGGCTCTGCCGCTAAAAATGTTTTTCAGGCAAAGCTAAACGAGCTTTCGACGTACGGTATCTTGAACGACATGCGCCACGACGACTTGATGCTCTACATCGAATCGTTGCTTATTGGTAAGTGTCTTCTATCCAGCAAGGGCACATACCCGACGATCTCGATCACAGAATTGGGCGAGCGAGTAATGCGTGAACAGGAGGTCGTAAAGTTGAGTCTTCCCGTCGTCGTAATGGACACAACGCGTCCTCGGAGCACAGTTCGAAGCGATACCCCGACAAGACTCGAAACGTACAATCTCTTTAAAGAAGGCCTGTCGCTACCCGAAATCGCCGAGCGCCGCGCTTTACAGGTTCGCACAATCGAGGATCACCTCGCAGACTGCATTCGTGTTGGATTGGAGATCGATTTGGACGGGTTAGTGTCCGGACCAGATCAAAAGCTGATAGTCGGAGCGATAGAAAAATTTGGTTTCGCGACTCTCAAATCATTGCGTGATGCCTTGCCCGGCCACATCAGCTACGGGATGATTAAGTTCGTACTGGCTCGATATCAGTGCTCAATTGCGCAGGCAACTTAATTGGAACTCAGAATAGGAGTGTTTTAAATGAGAAGAACAGTGGGATTGTTTGCGCTCTTTTTACTTTCGTCCATGAGCACGCTTGTTCAAGAGGATAAATGGATTCGCTTTTCGCCAACCGGAAGCGGTTTTGAGATTATGCTTCCCTCGGAACCAAACGAGAAGGTTGAAAAACGAGCGAATTACATTACTCACATGTATAGCTCGACAATGGGCAAAACTGTCTACCTCATCAGCTATAGCGACTACACGACCATTCCTGAAAAAGCTCTGGAGGCAAATAGAGACGACTTCAACAAACAAATGCAGGCTACGTTGTTATCCAGTCGAAATGTGGAACTCGATGGCAAGACGGGACTGGAATTTACAAGCGAGATAAGTGCGGCAAATGTGAAGTCAAGAATCTTTTTGGTGGGTAACAGACTTTACCAAATAGCGGCGCTTGTTTTTAAGGACACCCAGGACGATAAAAACGTAGATCGCTTTTTCGAATCGTTCACATTTCTTAAAACACCTTAACCGGTCCTATCGATCATTTTAAATCATGCCAGATAGTGGACTCGACGCGCTCGCATAAAGTCTGCGAGGCATGCGACCGGCGAGATATGCCAACCGGCCGGCCTCGATCGCCAACCTCATAGCCTTTGCCATTGCCTCTGGAGCCTTCGCTTCCGCTATTGCGGTATTCATTAACACCCCATCGGCACCGAGTTCCATCGCTATTGCCGCGTCACTTGCGGTCCCTACTCCGGCGTCGACAATGATCGTCGCGTCAGGAAGTTGCTCGCGCATGATTTGAAGATTAGCCGGATTTTGAATTCCAAGGCCCGACCCAATCGGAGCGGCCAACGGCATAATCGCCGCACAACCAGCATCCAGCAGCTTCTTTGCCATAATTAAATCGTCGTTGAAGTAAGGAAGAACGATAAATCCTTCTTTAGACAAAATCCTTGCCGCTTCAAGCGTCTGTTCATTATCTGGAAATAGGGTAGTTTGATCTCCAATGACTTCAAGCTTAACTAGATCAGTATTGAGCGCCTCACGCGCTAGCCGTGCTGTGCGCACCGCATCCTCCGCCGAGTAGCATCCCGCTGTGTTGGGAAGGATCTGTAACGACGGATTCAAATGATCCAGAAATGACTCAGAACTTCGATCAAGCGGTACGCGTCGAACGGCAACGGTAACCATTTGCGCCCCGGATGCTGCGTGCGCACTCTTCATTTCTTCGTGACTTCGATACTTGCCAGTACCAATTATTAATCGTGACTGAAAACTCAGGTTTCCAATGCGCAGAACGCCACTTAGTGATTGATCGCTAATAGCTGTAGACATAGTTCTTCCTTCTCGTGCTTTGGACGCACTTTACACCCTTTCACTCTTTGTCGTGAAACTCAGAAGCCGGTTGAGGAATTACCGCCACCTACAAAATGAACAATTTCAACCCGATCACCTTCACTTAGAAGCGTTGATTCCCACTCCGAACGTCGAACAACCGACCGGTTATGCTCAACCGCGATTCGTTGCGCCGGCAAGTCGAGTTGGGCGATCAGATCAGCTAACGAAACGCCCTCGGGAAATGCTTTACTTTCACCATTCACGTAAACCTGCAAGACTCAGTGCCTCATCTTTTCGGGTGAATTATACGGCGTAATTCAGCAGCCTGATCTCTTGCCACCGCCCGAACCAGAACTGCGGCTCGTCCTGAGGTGAACTCTGGAATTTCGGCATCAACTGTAGCAACGCCGTCTTTCTCTGTCTTCAGTGTGAACAGCAACGGTCGAAACGTGGTGCCCAAAATTTTTATCGAGATTGATGCATTTGCAAGCGGTTTGTCGTTATCGCCTTTGCGGTTACTCACTAATACTCTCAAGGTTCGTTTTTCGCCAGAATGAAATTCCTCATCATCCAGTAGCGAAATTACAAGTCCGCCTTCGGTAACAACTTCGGAGATGTCAATGTCGTGCCTGGAGTCAAATGGCGCGTATGCATCAACATAACCAGGGGAGTCAATCGCTGGGGCTAGTTCTTCCTCGACCGCTTCAGGCTCGACTTCGACTACTGGGACGACGACCTCCTCAGGTGGTAGCCAGCTTTGGGTCGGTGTGGGTTCGATCTCAAAGACAAACTCATCCGAGATGGTCGACGGTTCGGCTTCAACCGTAATTGGCTCAGGCTCCACCTCGCTGACTTCGGGCTCAACAATCTCCGCCTCACCTTCGATTGCGGCGAACTCGATTGGCTCCGCTTCCATGGTTTCGGTGGGCAGAGGCTCAGATTGAATGTCAGGTTGGACAATTATTTGTGGGGAGTCATCA
>DASROI010000186.1:0-7747 GCA_035646955.1 Pyrinomonadaceae bacterium | reverse complement strand
ACTCGATCAAAGCTCTAGCTTGTCCGTTCATCAATCACCGCTCTCTCAACAGTGAAAACACCACAAACTACTGACTTGTGACAAGTTTTATAATCCAGGGTGCTACAGCTTTTTTCCGGATTATTGTAGTCTGAAACTGGTCTTGCACCAATATCTGAACAGATTAAGAGCGGTGGCTTAAGTTAGTGGCTGAAAAGCTCGCAATGTTTCGTTGAACGCGCTCAAGCCCGGGAAAGTTCGCCGCGGAAACTGAAAACTCCATAGCCTTGAACCAAGAAAGTCCCAAAAACTCGGAAGAAAGCCTTTCAAACAGTCCCTTTCTGTTAGCCTGTCGTCGCGAAAAAACTCCATTCACGCCCATCTGGCTGATGCGTCAGGCCGGCCGCTACATGAAGGATTATCGCGAGGTTCGGGAACGCACAAGCTTTCTCGAACTGTGCAAAAATCCTTCGCTTGCCGCAGAAGTAACAGTGACTGCCGCTCAACGTCTCGGCGTCGACGCGGCCATTATTTTTGCTGACATTCTGCTGATACTCGAACCATTGGGTCTCCAGCTCGAATTTGCAAAAGGCGAAGGGCCGGTGATTCACAACCCTGTCCGAACGGCAGCCGACCTTAAGGTGATACGTGAGCTGGAAGACCCTAACGCCCTGGAATTCGTTTATGAAGCGATCAAGATAACGCGAGCTCAATTACCTGTTACTACTCCGCTTATTGGTTTTTCTGGCGCTCCGTTTACACTCGCGTCGTACATGATTGAGGGGGGTGGGTCTAGAAACTACATTAACACCAAGGCATTGATGTACAACGATCCAGGGGCATGGCACGACTTGATGGCCGTAATCTCGCGAGCATTGGTGAAGTACCTGAACGCGCAGATTGATGCTGGGGCTCAAGCAGTACAGCTGTTTGATTCGTGGGTTGGATGTCTGAGCCCAAGCGATTACCGAGAATATGTTCTACCTCACACTCGCAAGGTTATTGAGAACATCGCACCAGGAACGCCGGTTCTCCATTTTGGAACTGGCACGGGCAGCCTGCTCGAGTTAATGCGACAGGCAGGCGGAGATGTAATTGGTCTTGATTGGCGCGTCGAGCTTGACGAGGGTTGGAGTCGGGTTGGTCACGATGTTGCAATAATGGGTAATCTTGATCCCGTCACGCTATTTTCCAACAGAGATGTCTTACGTTCGCAGGCGAAAAGGATTCTGGAACAAGCCGCTGGGCGACCCGGACACATCTTTAATCTTGGTCACGGCATCCTGCCGGAGACTCCAGTTGAGAATGTCCTGGCACTCGTCGAGATGGTCCACGAACTGAGCTCGACGCGGTCGCCTGCTTAAGTGATGGTTCGCCTAACCCTTGGATCAGGTTCGCGTAACGCTCGGATCAACTCTCATTCACCCCACGCTTTAGTCTGGGGTCGAGTGAACGCTCGATAGTACGACCGTTTTAACGGTTTCTGTCTTATCTTGACTGCGCGAGAGAGGGTTGCGTCAACAAACCGTTGAACGGTTTCAGCTATTAGCCGAACAGAGTCACGAGGCTTTAAGCCCGGTGTGAATGAAGACGCCAAACCGAAACTTGGTGTGAATCGAACCGAAACAGGCGATTTCTGAAAAGGGTATTTTAGTGTCATCGGGGCAATCTAATAATAACTATGATGCGCTCCTCCTCGTCTCCTTTGGCGGACCAGAAGGACCTGACGAAGTAATTCCCTTCCTCGAGAATGTATTACGTGGGAAGAACGTTCCCCGAGAACGACTCTTGCAAGTCGCTGAACATTACAAATTGTTCGGTGGCGTCAGCCCTATCAACCAACAAAATCGAAACCTGATCCAAGCTCTACAAAAAGAACTTGATACACATGGACCACGACTTCCAATCTACTGGGGCAACAGAAATTGGCATCCGCTATTACCCGACACCCTCTCGGAGATGGCCAGGGATGGTGTACGAAAAGCACTGGCGTTTGCGACTTCCGCCTACAGCTCTTACTCGAGTTGCCGCCAGTACTTGGAGAACATTGCCGACGCCCGAAACGTAGTTGGTCCAGGCGCACCTCAAATCGATAAGGTGCGCGCCTTCTATAACCATCCGCTTTTCATTGAAGCCAACGTCGAGCAAAGTCGCGCAGCGTTATCAACACTTCCACAAGGTGAGGTCACAATCGTCTTCACCGCTCATAGCATTCCTTCGGCGATGGCCACCAATTGTGATTACGAAAAGCAGTTACGCGAGACAGGCAGGCTGGTCGCGGATGCATTGAACATTTCAAACTGGGACCTGGCATTCCAGAGCCGCAGCGGTCCACCAACTCAGCCCTGGCTCGAACCCGATATTTCGAGTCACTTGAGAACTTTAAAAACCAAAGGGGTTGAGAATGTTGTCATTGCGCCGATTGGCTTTGTATCGGATCACATGGAAGTTATTTATGATTTGGACATTGAGGCCAAGCGCACGGCGGCTGAAATTGGACTGAGCATCGCTCGAGCAGCCACGGCAGGAACACATCCGTTATTCGTAAAAATGGTTCGAGAACTTCTTATGGAAAAAACCGAAAATGCTCCGCGTAGATTCCTTGGCGATTTTGGTCCCAATCATGACGTTTGTGCGGTCGACTGTTGCCTCAAGTAGATCTCAGCATAATGAAGCATATCGTGATAATAGGTGGTGGTATTTCAGGCCTCGCGGCGGCCCACCGGCTTACGGAACTGGCGCCGGACGATAAAATCCAAATTACGGTTTTTGAATCGAGCGCGCGGCTCGGCGGCACCTTGCGGACAGACGAAAGAGATGGATTTCTTCTGGAACGAGGTCCGGACTCGTTCATTTCAGAAAAGCCACAAGCCGTCGATCTGGCTCATCGGCTTGGACTCAGTTCAAACTTAATAGAAACCAATCCCGAACACCGTCGCAGTTTTCTCGTACGCGCTGGTCGATTGCGACCCGTACCCGAAGGCTTTCAGTTGCTCGCGCCAACCAGGATGTGGCCGTTTGTGACAACCGACATCTTCAGCATCGCCGGTAAGGTTCGTATGGCAGGAGATCTTGTGCTGCCAAGGCGAAGCGTCAACGGAAATGCAGACGAGTCACTCGCGGATTTTGTGCGCAGACGTCTAGGAAATGAAGCCTTAAACCGGATGGCCCAACCAATGGTCGGAGGCATCTATACAGCTGATCCTGAAAAACTCAGCCTTCGGGCCACGCTGCCACGATTTCTCGACATGGAACAAGCGGAGCGAAGCATTATTCTCGCTATGTGGAGAAAAGCAAAAAAACTACGGAAGGAAACAGGTAAAGGTTCGGGGGTAAGTGGTGCGCGCTACAGCCTGTTCATGTCATTCGATCGCGGAATGCAAACGCTCGTAAACAAACTTGGGGAACAAATCAAGGACCGAGGTGTAATCACTCGCCTCAATTGTAAGGTCAACTCGGTTACGCACTCAGGAAACTGGACAATTAATACCGAAATGGGCCCAGTCGGTGCCGACGCAATCTGTTTAGCAGTTCCTTCTTATATAGCCGGTGCATTATTGGCCCAGGTAGATCCACCACTGTCATCGCTCCTGGAACGAATTGAGTATTCCTCAACGGCGACGATTAATCTCGCATATCGACGCTCGCAGATCGGTCACGCTCTGGACGGCTTTGGGTTTGTGGTTCCTAACATCGAGGGTCGGTCGGTGATTGCCTGTAGTTTTTCCAGTGTCAAATTTGCGGGCCGTGCCCCGGCCGATTGTGTTCTCCTCCGGGCTTTTGTTGGTGGAGCACTACAACCCGAGATGCTCGCACTCAATGACGAGGAAATGCTTAGACGCATTACGAGCGATCTCGCGCAACTTATCTCGATCTCAGGTGAGCCGTTATTTGCAGAAGTTAGTCGTTGGATAAAGTCGATGCCCCAGTATGAGGTGGGCCATTTACAGTTGGTTGATGAGATTGAAGCTAGGGCTTTGAAACTTCCCGGACTCACGCTCGCTGGTAATGCTTTACGGGGCGCCGGCATTCCTGACTGTATTCGTAGCGGAGAGTCAGCCGCCTCAACGATGTTAGAACTCGCTTAGATGGTCTCAATTACAGTACCGCGAGCGAAGCGACCGGATGGTGCACTCCAACTTTACGCCTGATTCCTGATGATTGCGTTGAGTGCACCATCCGGTCGCTTCACTCGCGGTACTGTACTCATCGCTCGACCACTCTAGAAGGTTAGTTTGTGCAAATCCTTCATTAACCGACCTCACTTTTCTACGGCAAGCGAACTGACCCACTGGGAATTTGATTGCATCAACGGCCGAAATGCCTCTCGCGGAACCGTAGTTTCGATCAACATGTTGTCATCCGTATTGATCCTTGCTCCTCGTACGGCAGGTCCAAGACGTGTTTCGTCGCAGACAAACCAGTCTCGCACATCCTTCTCCGACTTTAGCTCTACTCGACCCGTTTCAGCTGCCATTCGTGGATCCGCAAAACGAGCTGACAAATGATTTAAATCCAGCCGTTGCTTACCACCAATTAGTATCAAATCCTTCCCTTTCTCTGGACCACCAACTCGAAACATCAGAACATGTGGAAAGACCGAGTGATAAGTAGCCAAAACAGATTGCAGGCTTTCAGTCGACAGTTGATAAACTTGCACCCACTGGACAAAGACTCCTTCGTCGCTCAAGCGCTCTCGACTAAGTTCAAAAAATTCCTTCGTGAACAGGTTTGCCACACCAGGCACCCATGGATGACTTGGCTCACTGATAATCATGTCATACTTGTTGGGCGTGACACGGAGGAACGTACGCGCATCATCAATAATCAAGTGCGTACGAGGATCGTCAAGGGGTAGATGATTGACGTGATTAAAGAAGCGCGACGCTGCGATAGTTGCTGTCTCCAACTCCAGGCAAGTGACCGACTCAATGGGGGACTGCAAAAGAGATCCAACACTAATTCCGGTCGCGAAGCCGATTATTAAAGCATTGTCAATTTTTGGAGCCACCAACAGCGGTAACTGCGAGAGCATCACCTGCGTAGGCATATCAAAATCACTATCAGACGCATTGGTCCTTCCATTGATCGCGAGTGAGATGGTTCCCAGGTCGTCTCTGACTGAGACAGTCGCTGTCGGTCCTTCGTTATACATAAGCAATTTGTGGTTGTCGGTCCTTCCCTGCTCAGCTCCTTCCGCATTCCCTCCTTCCCGACTCTTGGCCAGGATTCGAATTAGGCTATCGTAAGCTCCTATCGAAAGATCAGCCTTATTCATCTGAGGAGCAAATACGAAAAACATCGCGATTATCAGAATTGGTATGGCGCCAGCAACAATACTCTTCCTGAGAGCTGGATCCTTAGCTTTTTCGCCTGGCTGGTAGGCGATCCCCGCGACGATCAAACAAGTGGTCGCTGCAAATAGGATCGTAAACCTGGTGCTAAGCTTCGGGATCAAGACGAAGCCGGCTGTAAACGCACCGATTATTGCTCCGACCGTATTAACGGCGTAGCTTTGCCCGACCAAGTTGACCGCGTGCTGCTCGTCACCACTGGCCCAGACAAGGACCAACGGCATGATCATTCCCATCAGCAGAGCGGGTAACAGAACCAGCAGGCTCGCCGCCAGTACTTGCAATGAAAGTAAGCCGGCCCAGGAATTTATCTTGAGATTCAACCCGAGACTAATCACTAACGCAGGGATCAAATTTACAACATACAAACTAATGACCAGGGTCGCCGTCGTTAGTAGCTCAACCTTCATTAAGCTGTTTCTAAGAACCGAGTCTTTGAGGAATCGGGAAACCAATGACGCTCCAGCCGCAAGGCCGATGAGGAAGAGGGCAACAACCAGGCTGAAGGCATAAGTACTTGAACCAATTACCATCGTTAAAATGCGGGTCCATGACACCTGGCTACTGATTGTCACGAAACCAGAAACGAAAGCGGCGAGTAACCACACTCCCGTTCCCAGCGTCGAGCCGGTATCGGTTTGAACAACAACGGACGATTTTCTGATAGGGGAATACTTCCGTTGCGCGATGATGGCGACAAGACCAACTAAGGCGTTGAGGCTTGCTGCGAACCAAATCGTTTTACTCACGCCAATCATCGGCAATAGTACGAATCCTGCGAGCAGTGTCCCGATTATTGCTCCGGCCAGATTGCAGGTGTAGAGCGTTGCCACTGAACTTCTTTTGTGGCCCGCCGAGTCGAGCAAAGCAGCCGACAAAACAGGCAACGTCGCCCCCATCAAAGTCGTTGGCACTAACAGCAACAAACAAGAAAGGACAAAACGCCAGACACTAAAAGCAAAAAAGTCAGGATGGAATTGTTGCCAGATTAGGACATACAACCGGTCTACTAGTGCGAAAATAATGGGTACACACAGCGCATAAACCGCGATTCCCACCTCCAACCAGCCATATGCGCTCAAAGGTCTCGGAAGGCGTGGTCCAAAACGACCGGCGAGTGTGCTACCCAAAGCGAGTCCACCCATAAAGGCCGCCAGAACCGTACTCACTGCCAGTGTTGTCGCTCCAAACACGAGTCCGAGCATGCGGGCCCAGAGCACTTCGTAGATTAATCCGGTGGCGCCGGAAAGAACGAAACACAACCCGATGAGATAAATGGTGGATTGCGAATAAACCGCAGGCTTTGACGAAGGCACTGAACTGTCGGTCAAGGGCGAGTCGTTCCTTATTGTCTGTAGAAATTTAGAACTCTAAAACACCTCACAGGTAAATTACATGTGAGGTTCGCCAGACACTAGCTGGAATGGAACCTGGAGGCGCAGCAGTAAGAAGAATCGCAAAGTCATGCTCGACGGTCTCAGGGTCCATGCTTCTCTTCAGATTAGACTCGAGAGCAGCATCCGCACCTTCAATTGAAGGAGCAACCAGTGCCAAACGACGAAGGCAGCGGTAGAGATGTTCGCGACCCGAGCCAAACGCACCAACGTCATCTCCCATGACTAATCTCACTTCTGCGCGCTCGTCGATGAAGTGCTTTACCAAAGAAGCAGTCTGGATTACCCCGCCCTCAAACCTTTCCGCTAACTCGAGCTTAAGGTCGTCATCCGTCCCCTGGGCCAGCCTCGTGTCGAAGACTATCGTGACACGCCGTTCGTCCTCTGAAGTGAATTCGCGGACAGTCAACTTTCGGGATCTGGCAGTTGCTTTCCAGTCGATATGTCGCAAATCGTCCTGGGGCTGGTAATCGCGCATTGAGAAGAGATCATGACCCGCGCCGCGTCGCGAAGAGGCGAGTCGTCCGGTGTACATCGGAAGCGAATGGAGATCGTCGCTGATCACCTCTGGCTTGGGATAAACAATGATATCCACGTTCCTTGCACGCAGACGTCGTCGTCGTCGAAAGAATCCGAACGGAAAACGAGTTGAAAGTTCAAACCCGTCAATCAACACATGACCTCGGTTGGGAAACAACTGCTCAACTCGCTGTTCAGCGGCCGCTCGATGTGGAACATAACTGAAGTACGCGAGTAAACGATTCGCATACTTCTTCAATGACCTCTCTCCGACGAGTGGGACCTCGGTATTCGGCCCACGAGCTTCTACGACAATCGAAAAGGATGGAAGAACTCGTTTCGTATTTCTCAAGGTTACGATGACGGGCGCCGACTCGCCGGCAAATATGTGATCAGGAAATCTCGCTGAAACAGTCAAATCTCGTAAAGAAGCCATTGCCGCGATCCAACCCACAAAAAGAGTTGAGCACAACAACGAGAAGACCAGGAACAGCAGATTGT
>DASROI010000185.1:0-5193 GCA_035646955.1 Pyrinomonadaceae bacterium | reverse complement strand
GAACAGCAGATTGTTGCCTGTATTCCAGGCTGCGAATCCAACCACGATGATGATAATGATAAAGACTCCGCCGCCGCTGGTAGGTTCGAAAGGAAAATCAAGATTGGCAATTTCAACGCGTGCCGATCGAGCGAGCGGTGGCACGATAAAAATGGTTAGCAACACGGCAATGACGAGCGACATTATTGCCGCAGCCCCGGCCAGGGCCGGCTCGTTTTGTCGTCGAGCCAGTACTGTGACGACTGCTGCTGCTAAACCAGCGAGCACGAGGAGAGTGCCGAGAACTATTCGTACAAGCGATGATGTTTGAGGGAGCAAGCGTGCGAACTTGTCTGAGCGCTCGAGATCTTCACTCATTCTTGATCGCTTCGTCCTTCATGACTTTCAGAGGGGAACGCTAACGGTCTTGAGAATTTCGTTTAGCACTGCTTCGGCTTCTTCGCTGCGTCTCAGAGACGACGAAAAACGCGAACTCACGACAATGCGATGAGCAAACACCGGCACCACCAGCCGCTTGATATCGTCAGGAATACAGAAGTTACGATCTTCACCCAATGCCAGCGCCTGAGCAGCCCGGAATAACGAAAGTGTACCCCGCGGGCTAACTCCGAGGTCCAACATTTCGGAATCTCTGGTGGCGGCCACAATTCTCATCAAATACTGCACCAACGAGTCGTCAACCGATACTGTCGTCACAGCACGCTGGAGTTCGAGCACGTCATGATTTCGCATTACGGGCTCGAGTTCATCGAGTGGATCAACGTACTCTCGGTCTCGAAGTATTCGCTCTTCATCTGCGGCATTTGGATAACCAATCCGCAATCTCAGCATAAACCTGTCGAGTTGTGATTCAGGAAGCGGGTAAGTGCCATGGTGCTCAATCGGGTTCTGAGTAGCAAGCACGATAAATGGAGCGGGCAATGGGTGCGTTTCACCTTCGACAGTCACGTGTCGCTCAGCCATTGCTTCAAGCAAAGCCGACTGAGTTTTTGGAGTGGTTCGATTGATTTCGTCCGCCAGAACTATGTTGGCAAAGACTGGACCGGGCTTCCATTCGAAGACACCGCTGTGCTGGTTATAGACAGAAAGTCCGATGACATCCGAAGGCAGAAGGTCTGACGTAAACTGTATTCGCTGAAAATTGCAGTCAAGCGCCCGAGCCAAAGCGTGAGCCAGCGTTGTTTTTCCGACTCCGGGAACGTCCTCGACCAATAGATGTCCACCTGCGATCAGGGTGATGATTGCCAGTCGGACAGCTTCAGGTTTGCCTCGTATTACTGTCTCTATCGCGCGCTGGAGCAGTTCAATCTGCTCAACAGCGCTGGCGCCAGAGGTCAGTGGGGTGTCGATTTGCTCTAGATTCCGCATGAATTCGAGGTCATTCTACATGCTAAGAGCATCAGTAGCATTAAAAAGTTGGCTGTAACCATTGATACTTTGACCGTTCCAGTTCAAATGCCCTCATTCATGGAGGGTTCGAAGGATTACCGCGATATAGAGGTAAGCAGACCACACCACTACTTAAACGCGTCCACCCGGTGACTGGGAACAGGTCCTGTAGTAGACTTAGGCCAAATGAATACCGGGCACGGTATGCAGAATTAGGAACCTGACCTTCTGCCGTTCGTTAAAGTGCTCGAGGAGGATTTATGGAACCCCAAACTAGATATAAGGATGCTAGCCAGCGCGGCTTTTCGCTCATCGAGCTAATGATCGTGATCGCGATCATCGGAATTCTGATCGCCGTGGGTGTTACGGGATACAAGGCGGCTATGAAATCGGCTAACGAGGCGGCAGCCATCAAAACGTTGCGGTCCATCGCCGAGCAGCAAATGCTTTACTTTAACGCTCATCAACGCACGACCTTTGGCACTTTTGATGAGATGAGAAAGGAAAATCTGCTCGATACGAGATTTTCTGGCACGACCCCGGTTGTCGACGGTTATGTTTACAACATGAAGGTCATCCCGAAATCAACCGCCCAACCCGCCGGGTATACCATCAATGCTGATCCACAGGTTGCGGAGGGTGTTGGCGCCACCGGAAAGAACCACTATTTTGTGGATTCGGACTCCAATACGATTCACGTGAACGACACTCAACCAGCCACTTCAACTGATCCACCAATCGGCCAGTAACGACGAAGATCACTGTGAGACAAAAGAGTTGGGACGCTTGTCGCGTCTCAGCTCCTTTTTTTGCTCAGTTTCCAGCTCAAGGACTCAAAATAAAGACCTTCTCAATCGCATTTGGCACAAAATCGTGGAAAGAATGGCAATTACTTTCGAAGATTGTCTGCCTAAAATACGGTAAAAGTTAGCTGGACCGACGTGCTGACATACCGTCTGGCCCATTGGTCCAACGAGTGTTAGTGGAGGTTCAACAATGCGAATTCGCAGATCACTTCAAACAGGAATTCTGGCTGTTTCTTTCTTAGTTGCTTTTTATCCGAACCAAACATCAGGAGCGCCGACCCTACAAACCAATGCACGACTGGTTCGACAGGTCAGGCACGAACTGGTAACCCTACCTTATTACGGAGTATTCGATTGGCTTGAGTTTGAAATTCAACCCGATAACACAATTGTCTTGCGCGGTCAGGTAGTTAGGCCCACCACCAAGTCGGATGCCGAAGCCAACGTGAAAGACGTAGATGGAGTGTCGCGAGTTGTGAACCAAATTGAGGTTTTGCCTTTATCGCCTCAAGACGATCGCTTACGGCGCGCCTTGTATCGCGCCATTTACGGTTCAAACTCTCCGCTCTTTAGATATGCGGTCCAGTCAATTCCGCCAATTCACCTGATCGTCAATCGAGGCCGGGCTACACTAAAAGGGATCGTCGCGAATAAAGGGGATGCGCAATTAGCATACATCCGAGCTCGAGGTGTTCCCGGTCTATTTGAAGTTAAGAACCAGTTGGTGATAGAAAGCGAGCAGCCACGATAGACAAGCAACCAATTTTGTCATCTCCGTTAATTCCAAACCAGGGGTGTCAGTCTGAGACTGACTACGTTTGATGGCTGAAGCTACAAAAGACTATTACGAAACGCTGGGAGTGGCTCGTTCAGTTGGGGCAGATGAGATCAAGGGCGCCTACCGGAAGCTGGCGCGCAAATTTCACCCAGATCTTAACCCTGGCGACAAACAGTCAGAAGAACGATTCAAACAGTTACAAGAAGCCTACGACGTACTCTCGGATGCGGAGGACCGGAAACTTTACGACCAATATGGAGAGAACTGGCGCGCTGTGAAGCAGGGTGGAGGCCCACCTCCTCCTCCAGGTTGGGAAGGTGGCCCACAAGCAGGACCAACGACTGGTCAGCGACAGGGACCACGAGTCGATTTCCGTGACTTCGACTTTGGATCGTTCGGCAGCAGTGCTGGGGGCTTTGATATCTTCGAAGAGATGTTTGGGCGTTCAGGTCGCGGCCGCACGCAACGCAGTGCTCGCGGTCGCGATGTCGAAGCCGAAATCTCACTCAGCCTCGAAGATGCTCATCGAGGAACCCGGCGCACGTTGCAGATGCAGGTGGCGGACACGTGTCCTACCTGTCATGGAACAGGAACCATCAATGATGATCAGATTTGTCCGACCTGTGGTGGCGCGGGACAGGTCCTGAAACCAAAGACTCTCGAAGTCAATATTCCAGCCGGTGTTCGCGATGGTTCGATCGTGAGATTGTCGGGCCAGGGCGGCGCTGGAGCGGACGGAGCACCTCCGGGCGATCTCTACCTGCACATTAATATCCAGCCGCACTCTTCCTTCTCGATTCGAGGCGATGACGACCTGGAAATCGAATTGACAGTGGCTCCATGGGAAGCTGTCTTAGGAACAAGTGTCGAGGTGGCGACGATTGATGGAAAAGTGCAACTAAAAGTTCCTGCTGGCGCTCAAGCCGGACAACGACTCAGACTTCGAGGACAAGGTTTGAATAAACGGTCCGGGGGCAGAGGCGACGAATATGTACGCTTGAAGGTTGTCCTGCCCAAATCAGTCAGCGGCGAGGAAAAGAAACTCTGGGAGGAGCTCCGTACGGCTTCTTCCTTGAAGCCCAGATAACAACTAATGCAATTGGAAAGGTGCAAGTCATGCGAGCTGACGACGTTGACATGGACGAGCCATTAACGTGCGATATTGTTGCCGAGATTACCAACACTCGACGATCAGTTGTCGTTAAGCTCGCGCGACAAGGACTATTGGAAGTTGTGACAGAGTCGAGTGGACAATCGATTGAGCCAATTCTGCCCCGTAGAACAATTATGAGAATTCGTCGCATGAAGCGACTCCGGCACGACCTGGGCGTAAACTTTGCTGGAGCCGCGGTCATTCTGGATCTGATGGAACGCATACGAACCTTGAATCGTGAGTTGACGAACGTTCGTCGTGCAACATTGGATGACCTTTAAATTGGTCCTACTTGAGAGATCGGAGGTGGTCTATGTACATTGCGATGGCAAATTGGTGGGCTTTGGTTCTTCGGGGAGTGGTTGCCATTCTCTTCGGCGTGATGACTTTTATCTGGCCCCAGATCACGCTGGCAACTCTAGTTTTACTCTTTGGCGCTTACGCGATCGTAGATGGCGTGTTTGCAATTATCGCCGGCGTCCGAGCGCCAAGAGAGTTCGCCAAGTGGTGGGTATTGTTGATTGAAGGGATCCTGAGCGTGATCGCCGGAGTAATGGCATTTGTCATTCCCGGCATTACAGCGCTAATACTGCTTGGACTGATCGCGGGTTGGGCCATCATCACCGGAGTAATTGAGATTGTCGCTGCGGTTCAACTTCGCAAAGAGATTCAAGGTGAGTGGCTACTGGCGCTCGGCGGTATCACCTCCATTCTTTTTGGAGTGCTTCTGCTGTTGAATCCGGGTGCGGGAGCTCTGGCAGTACTGTGGTTGATCGGCATCTACGCAATACTATTTGGAATAATCCTGGTATTGCTGGGAATAAAGCTACGCGGAATGCTCCACGGTTCAGCCACCACCGTCTGATGGACCAGCTTGTAGCGGCGTCCCTCGCGTGCGCCCCACAGTCCCAATCAGCCCCTTGTTGGAAGAACGGACGTCTACGGGCGCCCCACGTCCCCACTCAGACACTCATTCGCAAGCGCGGGGGCGTCCGCGGAGTTGACGCCCCCTACTACTCGACGAGGCCGTTGCGGATGGCGTAGTAGGTTAGTTCTGCGTTTGTGTT
>DASROI010000184.1:0-8881 GCA_035646955.1 Pyrinomonadaceae bacterium | reverse complement strand
CGTCCGCGTCGATTAAGTTGCACTTGTCTTTAAAGTTGGCCCGCGAGGACGCGCGCGGTCCGGCAGAAGAGGTTGTGCAGTCTAGAGAGGGCTTCAAATAAGTTCCCAATTGTCTTAGGAGCCTGGCTTCGTAAGGACCTCCTTTGCCCCACTCAACCTCTTCTGCCGGACCGCGCGCGTCCTCGCGGGCCAACCTGGCTTGTGGTCTAAAAGTTGGGCTTGGGCCGCTCGCGGTAGAGCTTCGTGAAGATTCTGTCGGACCGTCCGCGTCGATTAAGTTGCACTTGTCTTTAAAGTTGGCCCGCGAGGACGCGCGCGGTCCGGCAGAAGAAGTTGTGCACAGCAATCATTTAGCTTCGAGAGAGACTGGGAGTCTAAGCCTTCGATCTTCTTCAATCAGTGGTGCAACCTCTTTATTGTCTGATGTCCGCTTTGTTGTGCGCACCCGCATTGGGTTCTCCGCACCTTCTGCGATGTCGGCTTTAACGCTGCTCATCGGACTCTTTCCAAACCAATTCTCAGCTCTATCTCCACCAATCGTTAACTGCTTTGCAATCACGATCTCAATTTCAAGGTTGCCTGGCGGGTCGCCCCAGTAAGAGATTGGAAACTGTCTCAAGCGGACTTCGGCGCGCGCAGGCAAGAGGACGGCATTAAACCCGCCCGTTCCCAGGAAACGACCAATGACGACTCGTCCTTTGCCTTGCGGAGAAAAAACTTCCAACGTATCAACGCCGCCCTTCTCACCAATTGCTCCATGACCGGATCCCAGATTGCTCGGAAGCAGAAACCATCTGGGGGATTTCTGATCATTGCGAAGGATGACATCGAATGAAAGATAAACCAACGGCGGCTTGCCGAAGCGCATTTCACGGAATTTGATGTCCGCCTGTGCTGAAATATCCGTCACCTCAGCCGTCATCCTCACAATGGTAGGCTGATGATCGTTCGGCAGAAGGCGTTTACTATCATCGCGCCGTTCATCCTGGCCCAAAGCGGGAACAAAGCACAGCATTACCGCCAGGAATGGAAAGGTAACTAGCCGCTGGTTTGCTATCAACATAGGTCTGTTCCTTTTCAGCCGCCATTCTTTACCAACGATATCAAATGATACGTGCTCAACTCCTTGAGTCTTAGAATATCGCGAGTCGCGATGAAAGGCTGTTTACTTTTGCTTCGAGAAAACAGACTGCGCTACAGGAGTTCTGTGGGTCGTTTCTGCACATCATCCGATTTTCCTTGTCAAATGCAACTCGACAGGTGCCCGATACCGAACCTCCGGCGCCAGCTTCCTTGTAACAGCCGCAAGTGAATGTTCCCCCAATTTCACCGTTTGCCTTCAGTGCTACTCCGACTGTGTTGTTAGGAAGGTTTACAAATTTGTAACCCTGCTTGAGCCTAAAGACACCTTTTTCGATGACGATTCCCTGCAAACCCTTGGGTAGGTTTTTCACGAGCAACTTGCTGGCCTTCACGGGCTGATTTTCCTGAATCCGGGTTTCTGATTGCATCGGGCGGCCGGAAGATTGCGGCGACTGACTATAGGTAAAAATCACGGCCGTCAAAATCAAGACGAAAATTGAAATCACATGGATAGTTCTCATTCTATTTCTCCTTTCGCAATTAGCAACATCCGAGGGATCACTGGTCCAGTGTGGACTATAACGGCCAGCAAGATGGGCCACCACCATCGGCAGGTGTTCAATACAACACCGTGGAACCAGCCACGGAAAAAGGACTGCCGGTCGTGCAGCGGTAACTTGCCTGGCACGCGCCGCCGACTAACTGGCAAGAGTGATAACCATTGCAAACATCGATACACCTCAACCCAGTATTTGCACAGTCCACACAATTCGGGGCCGTGTTGCCACAGCCCGAGGCACCCAAGGAACCTTTAGCGGCGAACATTACGCGTGCTTGTTCATCTAGATTTGCCGGCAACGGCACGGGCCAGGTCCATTTGACGACATATTCCTTGCTGTCCCCGTCGTCGCTACTCACCGGAAACGAGCTGCTGCCCACAGCCTCTTGCATACAACGTAAAGCTAAGGTTTCTTGTCCTTGCGGTAGGGTTGACCTGCCAACCGTCAGATCCTTTACAGCCCATCTGCCGTTGTCGGTCCTTACGTAGTTGTGGTTGATTTGAATAGTGCCCGCGCCCCGCAGATGATTCCAACAGTTTTGCAATTTTGGAATGACATTCGAGTGGAAATACCGATTGAGTCGTTGTTGCGTTGTGATGGTTCGCTGCAGTCGTTGCTCATTTATTCGGCTAGTGGCCTGGGGTGTTCGCGTCGTTGTCCGCGGTGTTTGACTCTGCGCAAACAGAAGCGCTGTCATGCTAATGAATGCAAGAACGATCAGGATCAGGGTGCTGTGTCTCACTAATCTTCTCCTTATCTCGATAGCGGTGACGCGGGCGTTCAGTAGCTCGACTTGTTACGGAGGGCTAAACGTCTTCGCGCCACTTCGACCCTGGCGCGCCCTCCTTAACAGTCGGGCTACTGCACCGTTTGCTCTCACTGCATCATGGCCTGGCCCATCACACCGTAGATTCCGCCGGTCCCGCAGTCACCGACCACGCGACAGGTGCGAGGAGTGCCACTGATTCTGCATGATTCACCGCCGAAGCATGATGGCCTGCACCCACCGGGTGCACACAGCCAACAGCGAGCAGGTGCTCCTTTTCCGTCACACCCGTTGCCACCAACGCTGCCTGCGCTTATTTCGGTTGCTGTTTGCGGGAAGCTTGCAGGCATTGGCACGGGCCAATTCCAATAAACCGTGTAAGTGCTCTCACTGCTGTCACTCGGCAAGTTGGTTCCGCGAACTGAATCCTGCATGCATTTCAAGGCGACAACCTCTTCGCCGCGCGGCAGTGTGGAACTGGAGATGGCTAGCTGTTCAGGCGTCCATTTACCCGCGGCGACTTTGCGATAGGTGTATTGGATTTCAACTGAGCCGCGCCCTTTTATTTGTGCCCAGCAGTCTTTCAACTTAGGTGTCACATCCTTTTGAAAGTAGCGATTGAATCTCCGCTGGGTATCAACGGTTTTCTGAAGCGTGAGTTGATGTTCAGGAGTTCTCGAAATCGTTTGGGGTAATTGCGTTGCGGAAGAATGCGCCATGCTGAATGCAACGAGCAGACCAATTCCGAAAAGGATCGGCGTAACCATTACGATCGTCCTGGTGCGTCTCATAATTCTTGTCCTTTCTTCCGCAACGTGGACCAACTGGCTCTTTAACAGACTCAAGATTCGTGTCTCTTACTTCGATCACCGGGCTGATGGTGGAACGAACTCCTCTCGGTTCCATTGAAACTCGGCCAGTTCCCCTCCGAAGACACAACTATTCCCGCTCTTGTCTCCGCAAATACGAACGACGGATGTTCCAACGCGTGGCAATTGGTAATAGCCGTGAGGCTGTGATGAGTAAGGAAAAACTTGCCGCGTCACATTTTTCCAACGCCCGCTTTTGTAAGTCGTAAACAAGATTCCTCCGGTACAGTTGGGTTCGCATGTGACTTGTGAGATTCCAACGACATAGGATCCATCCGCTTTTTTAAAAAGCGCGATTTCTGCCCATCCCTTCCAGTCGTTAGATTCAAGACGTAGATATCCATTCTTGATGTCTTCAATTTTGATCAAAGCCTTACGGTACTTGCCGATTGCGTCTCTTGATTCGTTTCTCTCATTCGCATAGAAGAAAAAGTCATTTTCAAATCCGGGGATCTCCGAATCCTGCGTTCCTTGTATTCCGTTAATGCTGCCCGGCAAGATCAGATAGAAGTCAGTTACTGTTCTTGGTTGCGTCTGTGCAACTGTACAAACAGCCAGGATGAATAAGAGAAGAAGCGTGATAATGATTCGTCTCATCTATTTTCTCCCGGCACTCTGATCAGGACTTTGAAACTCGCATTGCGAACATACTCTTTGTGAGTTCATCAGAATTCGCCGGAAACGGGACTGGCCATTTCCAATTAAGAACAAACGTGTTTCCGCTCTTCTCTGATGTGTCAACTGGAAAGGAACTCGCACCCACGGCATTCAACATGCACTTTGAAGCTAAACTATCCTGGCCTTTCGGCAAGGTCGACTGCTCCGTTTCCAGCTTGTTAAATAACCACCGTGTACCAGCTTTCGTGTAGGTGTACTTAAAAGCAATAGTTCCGTTGCCCTGAACATTGGCCCAGCACTTCGTGACCTTTGTCATTACATCGCCATGGAAATAACGATTGATACGCTGCTGAGTGCTCAGGACTTTCTCAGGGTTGATGCTTTCTGCTGTGGGAACTGTTTGAGGTGTTTGGGACGTTCGCCTGGGCGATTGACTATAACCAAAGATCAGCACGCCGAAGATTAGAGCCAATGCGGCAAATAGGTACGTGCATCTCATGACGTCTTCCCTTGTTTTCAGCCGGCTGATCGAGATGACCCCCAACCTGGACGAATGGATGATGAACGTGGTTTCCGACGTTCATCAGTCACATTCTTAGCAGTCGTTCTATTTCTTCCGAAGCTTGTCGTCGCTAACGCCAAAGAAGGTGAGATTGATCAAGGGATCGTCTAAGTACGCCCGTGTCCCGCGTAGTTCATACGCACAAATAAACCCATTGTGGTTCTTGTCCCAGGTTTCCTCGAGTAGGTTGAGGTTGAAAACCTTCAGGTCGTCAAGATTACCGAAGTCCGTGCCGAATACATGATTCAAATATTCGATTTGGTCTTGTTCTTCTTCGATGCCAGCCTGATTGAGCCCGTCTGTCACCAGGCCCCAAAAGGTGCCGTCCCCTTCGCCAAAAACCGCCGTTGGACCACCGTTGAGAAGTTTCGAATCATTCGCACAATCACCTGGCTCGTCGGATTGTGCTTGCACGGCAACCGATCCGATCACGACTACCAAAATCAGTGCGACCAGCTTACAACGTAAAGTCATCTCTCCCTCCTTACGTGCTACTCAATCTTCACGAGCTTGCAAAACTTTAATTCCACACCGCGCTCGCCATTGAAAACGCCCCGAACAGTCAAATATTGGTTACCTTTGATCCTCGAAAATTCCACCGCTTGTTCTTTGCTGAACCAGCAGGCAACTTTTGAAACGGATTGGCTGTCATTGTCTTCCAGCAAAACTGAGCCCTGGTCGGCATCCGGCTGTGGCATCGCCGGCGGGTTCAACGTATATCCCCGGATAACGATTTCCTTGCCGTCATATTTGTTTCGTACGCTAGCAGTGGATCTTTCATACGCATCGCCCAACGCGCCGGCCGAGACCGGCTTTTCAGGACTTATCGATCCGGTTTGACAGCCCGCACAAGCCAGTAAGCAAAGCGAGACCAGGAGAGGCTTCGTCATTAGTTTTCCGGGTTTCGCGGTCCAGTGTTAGAATCCACCAAACCACCCGCTTTGCTCGCGGAAGCTAAATTAATTGGACCCCAGAAGTCTTGAGCTTTCGGTGAGCCTTTGCAGAGAAATTTGTGAACAGGCGTGATGTCGGCCGAAATCCCACATTTTTACGAGTTCGGAAACTTTCGTCTCGACACGAAAGAGAAAATCCTCTTCCGCGACAATAAACCCGTGCCATTGAGACCTAAGGTCTTTACGACGCTTCAAGTCTTTGTGGAACATGCCGGCCGTCTGCTGGAGAAAGACGAATTGATGCAAAGGATCTGGAAGGATCAGTTCGTCGAAGAAAGTAACCTGTCATTTAACATTAAAGTGCTACGCCGGGTGCTCGACGACGACGCACATCAACCTCGATTCATCGAGACCGTACCGCGACGCGGATATCGTTTTATTGCCAACGTCAACCAGAACTCTGGACCGTTAGCCGTGAAAGCGGAAGCAGTCGTTTCTCGGGTCCCTTCCCTCACGGTCGCGTCGCCAAAACCAATCAAGAGAGTCTATTTGTCGATTGCTCTGTTTGCAGTTCTGGTACTCGCCTGTCTGTCGGGCGCTCTTTGGTTTGGACAACGCAAACATTTCGCTTCAGGATTATCCGCGCCGATTCTGTCCAAGCCATTTAAGTCGGAGAATTTCTTAAGTGCTGGAGCAGAACGCGCCGTCATCACACCTAATGGCAAATACGTCGCTTACACGACCGAAGTTGGAGGTAAAACGAGCATTTGGCTGCGGCAGCTTGAAACCTCGGAAAACATTCAAATCGTCCCACCTTCCGAGCTACTCTACCGCGGTCTGGCAATCTCACACGATGGCAATTCGCTTTACTTCGCTCGCAACAATGAGGAGGACCGTAATTCTTTATCAATTTATCGCGTCATGACCTTTGGCGGAATCCCAGTCAAGATCATTGGAAAGACGCAGGGCTCAATCAGCCTATCACCGGACGACCGGCAGATATCGTTCGTTCGTTGTAAGTACGAGGATGAAGATTACTGCTCACTGCTTCTCGCAGATGTTGATGGGCAGAATGAAAGAAAACTCTTAACCCGGCCTCGACCGTTTCGTATCGTCGATAACCAATTCTCTCCCGACGGAAAGTCCATCGCGTTTGCCCTGGGCCAATCGCGGAACGGCGCCAGTGATTTTCGACTGCTCCGATTTGACCTTGCCAACGGCACCGAGATCCAGATTTCGCCGAAGACATTTTTTGAGATCGAAAATCTGAAGTGGTTACCCAATGGCAACGAATTACTCTTTACCGCCTACGAGACAATTGATGGACCGCTCAGAATCTGGGAGGCGTCACTGCTCAACCAGGAAGTGAAAGTGCTGACCAACGATGCCACCAATTATTGGAGTATCAGTTTGGACAGCGCGGCCGACAAGATGATCGCCACAAATACCAGCAATACTTTTCACTTGTATCTCGCCCCGGCCAACGATTTGAACAATTCGAAATCCCTGGCGGTCGCTCGTACTTTTACTTTTGCGCCAGGCGGCAAGATCGTGTTTGCGGGCGACGATGGTGATATTTGGACAATCAATCGTGATGGCGGCGAGCAGCGCCAACTTACAAATAGTCCTCTCAAGGATTTCGGCCCGCGTGTTTCACCTGATGGGCAATACATCTTCTTCGGTTCAGCGCGTTCGGGCTCAATTCAAGTCTGGCGCATGAATTCCGATGGCAGCAATCAAATCCAGCTTACAAAAGGAGAAGGCGGTTATCCGGTATTCGTCACACCAGACCACCAATCGGTTTATTTTGTTTCGGCGTTGCAACGAAGACTGTGGAGGATTTCACCGGAAGGAAGCAACGAAACAAAAGTATCGGAGGAGGAAGTTTTGCAACCCGCATTTTCATCCAGCGGGAAGTTAGTCGCCTATTTTTTCCGTCAGAAAGCAAGCGAGCCTTTCAGGATCGCCGTGATGTCGATAGACGATGAAAAAGTTGTAAGGACTTGGCGCCTGCCTGATGAGATAGTCACACCGGTCTGCATAGCCTGGGAGGATGACAACCAGAATTTTGATTACGTCATTCTAAACAGCTCGAAGCAACGAAACTCGAATTCGCTGTGGCGTCAATCTCTGGACAATGATCGTCCTCGCCTCATCGCCGATCTGGGAAACGAAGACATCAACGACCTGGCATTCTCACCCGATGGAAATTATATCGGCCTGGTACGCGGAAAGTGGATTCACGGCGCTGTGCTGATAGAGGGTTTGAGATAGAAACGAAGGCGCACTTACCTCATAGTCTTACAATGCAATGGTTGATTAAATTTCGCTAGCCCCGTTGTCTCTCCAACAGCACCATCATTGCCACTTCTGTTCTTTTAGTCAGCATAGGCGAGCCTTACACCGACTAGACTTTTTGGCATTCAAATTCATCGTTCAGAATTTGCGTAAAGTTCCTCAGCCAGTTGGGCAAAAGCGCGCATTGGGCAGTGAGAAAATTCGAGCAATCTCCACGTTTTTGGCTGGCACACTCATTGCGGAAAACCGTACCAGCGCGCCTTGTCTTGAAGCACGTCTCATTGAGCAAGTACGCGTGTGCGGTCTAATTTTGGGTGGTTCGAGTTTAACGAAACTGCCGCAAAACAGGAGATAGTCATGAAAAGTGTAGCGTTCTTTGTAGTGGTGCTTTGCGCTTTGATAATCGGCTCTGTGTCATGGGAGACCAAGGCATCGAACACAGCCCGAAAGCAGAGTGCAACAACTACCTTCGATCGAGCTGTGGTCCTCCATGGCGTGACCTTGAAGGGTGAATATCTGTTCGTACATGATGACGCGGCAATGCAACGCGGTGAGGCCTGCACGTACGTTTATGAAGGCAATGCCCCGCTTCCCAAGAAGTTAGTCGTTTCCTTCCACTGCGTGCCGGTCCAACGCACGAAGGCGAAACACTTCATCATTCGCTCAGTCGAGACTTCACCGGGGCTCTATGAATTGCAAGAGTTTCAGTTTGCAGGAGACACTGAGGGGCATGCGGTACCGACTTCGATAGACCAGCATATGAATGTAAAGAAATAGCTGTTGCTGCCGTCGATTTTTTTACAGAACTTGCGGGAGAAACATAGGAATCGGCGATCGGTGTAATCTTGCCCAACTGTGCCGCGGCAAGACTAATCTCATGCGGGTTCCTGCGAGCGGTGGTGGTGTCCATCGAGGGACTAGCGTGCCCGTGATCGGAGGGACGCGCACCATCGGCAATGATCACGAGAACAAAAGCATCAACAACGAAGGGGTTTGTGGCGGTGTCTTTGGTAGCTGCGATGGCGGTATCGGCGCGCCGGCAATCCCCTTGGTTGAATTGCATCTCTATTTAAATGAAATGCACATATACTTCCGTCACCATAAAGGGATTAGTGACCTCATTCCCGCCGACCACCGCAACCAGGCAAATTTTGTTTAGAAGGACGGCGGTCTTATCAATAAATCGCACTGACGCTTCCTGGATTTCCACGCTCTTATATTGAATCGTTCCG
>DASROI010000183.1:0-36471 GCA_035646955.1 Pyrinomonadaceae bacterium | reverse complement strand
AACACAAAGATCGCACAGTGCGGCTTAGGCCTCAACCAAATGATCAGGTTGCGAGACGGTCAGTACCGAAACGCGGTAGCGTCGGGTGGGCCTCCTGTTATGTATCTGCTTGACGTTACTAAAGGCACACCCGACGCTACTATATATATGAAAGGGCGCCCCAGTAGTGGTAACTTGAAGTTGTTCTACGACGCCAAGTTTGCCAGCCAAAGGAGAGCCCTATGAGAACGTATTATGTCGGCATGGACGTGCATCAAGCAAGTATCACAATCGTGGTGATAAATGGAGCCGGAAAAGTAAATGAGAGCGTAGTGCTGCAGATGAATGCCACGTCAGTGCGTAGTTACCTGAAGCGATTGCGCGGCCGGGTTTATGTGACGTTTGAGGAAGGAACGCAGGCGCAATGGTTGTATGACCTGGTGCAGCCCCTGGTGACGCAGGTAATCGTCTGCGATCCACGCCATAATCGATTGCTAAAGAGCGGCAACAAAAGTGATCGGATCGACGGGGAAAAGCTGGCGCAGCTGTTACGTCAGGGTGCTTTGAAGGCAGTGGATCATGGAGATCACGGAGTACGGGCCTTGAAGGAGTTAGTGCGCAATTATGACTGTTTGGTCCAGGATACGACGAGGGTCATGACGCGCTTAAAGGCGATCTACCGGGGACGGGCTATTCCCTGTAAGGGGGAGGGCGTTTATCGAGAGGCGACGCGTGCCCAGTGGCTCAAGAAGCTGAAAGAACCGGGTGTCAAAACCAGAGCAAGTTATTTGTACAAGCAGCTGGCAGCGCTGAAACCGTTACGACAACAAGCCAAGCTGGAGATGGTGCGGGAGGCGCGCAAGCAGGCGGCCTATCAATACTTGCTGAGTGTGCCACGGCTTGGGCCAGTGAGCGCCGCGCAGCTCCTGGCCATTGTCGGTACCCCACATCGCTTTCGCAGTAAACGACAGTTCTGGACGTATGTGGGACTTGGGGTAGTGACCAGAACGACCTCTGACCATGAGGTGGTTGCCGGAGTGTTACGGCGCAAGCGCCGGCCAGCAGCGACGCGCGGTCTGAATCCCAATCATAATCATGTGCTCAAGAAAGTTTTCAAAACTGCCGCCACCAGTGCCTGTCATAGTCAACCGTTTGCACCAGCTTACCAGGCACGTATCAACAAAGGGATGGATCCCGCTTTAGCCCGATTGACGATTGCCCGACAGCTAGCGGCCATTACTTTGAGTTTGTGGAAACGTGGCGAGTCGTTCAATGCAGAAAGGATCAAACGGCCAACCGCCTAGGTGAGTAATGACAGAGAACCGGAACGGAATCATCGTTTACCACTAAGTCATGGCTACGAACCGTTAATGCTTTTGTTGTCGGATATAGGGGTTGCGGGTGAGTATCAAGTTCGCGGATGTCCCGACCAAGCTGTCGAGGACCAGACGCTACCATATGCCCCCGCGCATAACCAGAAATAGTCATTGGCCCAGTCATCAGATTGGAGTCACAGATAGAACCATGGTTGGCACTTCATAAGTGACCACAAAATAACGGCTATCAAGGCTCAGACAAAGCAAAAGCAAAACAAAAACGGTCAACAAGGTGCGGAAGGCGAGTTGAGTACTTCCGGACAAAGTTCGGGCTAGGCAACATGGCGTGGGCGGTAGAGTTGAGCACTTCCGGGGAAGCTTGGGCTAGCTGTCGGAACTTTCGGCGGCCTAAGGGAAACTTTTTTCTTGACATCCCTTTCATAGAACCGCGAATCGGTACTGACCTGGTCTACAACTTAATCGTTTGCTTGCGGCCCCCGCGTCCTAAGTTGGCCTGATTGGTACGCATTGTATGCGTGCTCGAAATTCGTTAAGAGCAAAACGCACGAACTCTGGATGTGGGTTCGCTCGGTATCGCGCAAGCAACTTCAAATCTCGGTCCCATCACTTTGCCTGTAGATAAGGACGAAAGATAAAATCGGATTCAGGTTTACTTGCGTGGCAGGACTGGCAGTTTTCGAGTTTCCCGCGCGCCTGAACTTCCGAGCCATTCGGTCCGACAACTAGAAATTCCCAATCACCTATCGCCGGATTAAACCCGCGCTCGCGCTTTTTCATGATCGTATACAGCAATATTTTCCTACCTTCAGAATAGCTGCCCGTTTTCTCTTTGACGATTACGGAGCCTATCGGGAATGTCTTTGGCTCTTTTGAAAGCAAGGCCTCGCGACCAACACCGTTAACGTAAACGATGATAGAGGTTCCCACATGCGGATTTCATAACTCACACTCCTGAACTTGAATTGAGTGGTCGGATGGGGAGGAAATTAGAATCAAATCACCGGATTGTTCGTGGCGCCTCACGAAGCTTAGCAAACCTCTCGTGCTCACTGCGAGCCTGAGTCAAGAGGTTGTTAGGGAGCGGCCGTACGAAACCATCCACCACAAAGTCACAGAGAAACACAGAAGTCACACAGAGAAGAACTTGAGATCATCTAATTCTTCCACTTACCTATTTACCCTTGATCGAGTAAAGCCGATGCTCCGTCCTTATCAACAACCGCTCTCCCACCAACGCCGGCGATGCTTGGGCCATGTCGTCCAGTTCATTCACTCTCAACAACTGAAACTGTTCACCCGTTCCCACTACGAACGTCTGGCCCTCTTCGCTCAAACAGAACAATTTCCCGTTATAAGCCCAGGGCGACGTCGTGAAAGCGGTCGCGGCGGGATCGATGCGAGTTTTGTAAGTCTGCTTGCCAGTCTTGGCGTCAAACCGGTTCAAGATGCCTGTTTCGGTCAGCGTATAGACTGCGCCCTGATAAGCCACCGACGATGGGAGGTAAGTTCCAGCACGCGGCTGCGACCAGACTATATATTGGTTTGAGGTCTGATCCTTCCCTAAGGAGATGTCGCCCGAAGCACCGGGGCGAATGGCGAACAACGAACGTCCTCGACCGCCATTGATGTAGAGCAGGCCTTCATAAGCGAAAGGCGTCGGAATGGGAGTCGCCGCCATTCCAGACATGCGCCACAACTCTTTACCAGCGAGATCGTAACTTATGACTTCACCTGGTCCAATTGCGACTATCTCCGTGCGCAGCGCGTGCCGCCAGACATACGGCGTGGACCATCCTGAACGCTGGACCGGCTGTCCTTTACCGCCGAGGTCTCGGTTCGTGCGCCAGACTTGCTTGCCAGATTTTTTGTCGAACGCTGCGATGTATTGCTGCTTCTCATTGTCACTCACAATAACGAGTAAATTGTCAGCGAGTACCGGGGAACTTCCCGTTCCGAAGTCGAGATAGATGGGATTCGCTTCAACAGGAGTGGTCCAGGCGAGTTTGCCTTTCGTGTCAAACGCCCACAGACCCATGTTTGCAATGTAGATGTACACAAATTTGCCATCGGTCACAGGACTCTCAGAGGCAAAACTGTTCTTACGGTGACGACCGCCGGCGGGCCGGCCGGTATAGAACTCTTTCTGCCATTCCACCTTGCCGCTGTTCAGGTTCAAACAATAAAGGTAGTAATGAAGCGTCACTTCTTTCGGCAACTCAATATCGCGCTCGGTGACCCGATCGATGACATCCTTCATTGGAAGTCCCTGTTTTTGCAGCTCCGCGACATACTCATTGCTGTATTCGGTTCCGATCTGTGGAGGCTTGGACTTGCCATCCGTTGTTACAGTGGTGAGATATACCTTGCCACCAGTGACGATCGGCGAGGACCAGCCGCGTCCCGGAATTTCTTGTGACCACTCAACGTTTTCAGTCTTGGACCAACGCTCGGCGAGGCGCGCATGTGTGCCGACCGGATTTGAGTCCGGACCTCGAAACTGCGGCCAGACTATATCTTTTTGCGCCTGGACGTTGAGCGCTGTTATTAACATCGCGCAAATCAAGAGAGTTATGCGTGTAAGGGTTCTGAGCTCAGTATGTGCATTCATAATCTCTGGCATTCCTTATTTTTCTAGTGATCGGTACCAGTTAAAGAGTGCGCTGACGATTGCCATCGATGATTAAGGAGCTTCTCCATTAATCGGAACGTTTAAACCAATAATCTACAGCAAATTCAATTTGTTATAACCGGTCATAAGTGAGGATGAGATATATACGTTGGTTCCAGCAAAGAGTTTCCTGCGCAGGGAGTGAAAAATCAAATCGAGTAGACGACACCCAACGCCTCTGCATCTCGGCGGTAAGAATTTAAACGCAGAGACGCTGAGGCGCGGAGGGTAGCTAGAAGGTTAGGTCCAATAGGTGCGGTCCAGGGAACGGTAGCCGACGGCTTCAGAGACGTGATTCGATCCAATCTTCGCACTGCCTTCCAAATCAGCGATGGTCCGGCTAACTTTTAAAATGCGATCATATGCTCGTGCGGAAAGTCCAAGTCGAATCATCGCCTGTTCTAGTGTTTGTTCGCTGACTGAATCGATCTCACAGTGCTTGCGGATCATTCGAGGTGTCATGGCCGAATTCGCGAAGATCTTTTCTCCATGAAATCGTTCGATTTGCCTTTGCCGCGCACTTACAACTCGCTGCCGGATCGTTGCTGAGCTATCCGTTTCAGGCAACGCATCGCCCGCGAGCTCGCGAAACTTCACCGCAGGCACATCAATATGAATGTCGATGCGGTCCAACAGTGGGCCAGAGATCCGTCCAACATAACGCTGTATCTGCAAAGGTGAACAGCGGCATTCACGCGTTGGATCATTCCAGAATCCACAAGGACACGGATTCATTGCAGCGGCAAGCATAAATGATGCCGGAAACGTCAACGACATTGCCGCGCGACTGATTGTCACATGCTGATCCTCAAGCGGTTGTCTTAGAACCTCCAACACGCTGCGATCAAATTCCGGTAACTCGTCGAGAAAAAGAACGCCGTGGTGCGCGAGCGACACTTCTCCCGGTCGAGGCACCGCGCCACCGCCAATGAGTCCGGCATCACTGATCGTGTGATGGGGCGAGCGGAAAGGGCGCTCGGTGACGAGCCCAGACCTGCCAGTCAATCCAGAGACAGAATGTATCTTGGTGAGCTCAAGCGCCGCTTCAAATTCAAGCGGCGGCATGATTGTCGGCAGTCGCTTCGCCAGCATCGTTTTTCCGGATCCGGGCGGTCCGATCAGCAAGATGTTGTGCCCACCAGCGCTGGCAATCTCAAGGGCTCGTTTAGCTGAAATTTGACCCCGCACTTCCTTGAAGTCGACATTATAGTGCTCGGTTCGGTTGAGCATGGCCGATGGATCGATCTTGAGAGGCTTTGGCGGATTCGGTGAGCGCAAGTCCGCCACGAGTTTCACAGCGCTCCGCAAATCAGGGACGCCGTAAACGTTAATGCCGGACACGACAGCAGCTTCCTTGGCATTCTCTTCAGGAAGGATCACGTACCGAACATTTGCTTCGCGAGCCAGGATAGCAATTGGCAATGCCCCCTTGATTGGCCGGACGCGACCATCCAGAGACAACTCACCAACACAAACTATATGGATTAGATTAGTTTCTTCAGCCAGATCACCGTTCGCTCCCAGGATTCCCAGTGCAATTGGCAAATCAAAACTCGCACCTTCTTTGCGAACATCGGCGGGAGCGAGATTTATCGTGGTGCGGTTGAATGGAAAGTAGAACGAGCAGTTTTGAATCGCCGCCCGAATCCGTTCCCGAGATTCACGGACCGCCGCATCAGGCAAGCCAACTATCGTGACGGATGGCGGCTGATCGCTTTCACCGCGAGCGGGTGTTATGTCTACTTCAATATCAACTAGATCTGCATCAATGCCATAAACGGCTGCTGAGAGTGTACGAAAGAGCATGTGAGGTGGCTCCTAACTGAATTGGTTGTGTTTGTAGTCTTATGGACGAAAGGCGCGCTTCCTTAAAAAAGAAGCGCGCCTCGCGTTGAATCTAACGAATCAAATTTACTAGCTGTCTAGCGACGGCGCGAGGGTACAGTCGCTTGAGTAGCCGGAACCTTAATTACCTGGCCGGCACGAAGTTCAGCATTAACAGTGATGCCGTTTAATCTCGCCACATCATTCGCGTCGAGATTGCGGGCCGCCGCTATCCTGGCAATCGTGTCACCTTTACGAGCGCGAACAGTTCCCAGTCCAGGCTGAGCAGCCGTGGCTTCTGGTCCATTAGTAGCCCGTACCCATTTGGTAAGGCGGACGTTACTGTTCGGAACGATCAGTTTAGTCGTGCTCTTTAGATCAACTCCATTATTAAACGACTGCAGTTGCGCAACGCTTAGACCAGTTCTGCTCGCGACACTCTGAAAATCTTCGCCGGGAGCAACTGAAATAACGCGTGCGGTTTCGCGACGGTCCGGAGAAACCCTTTGCAGAAGTGCAGCAAACTGTTTCGCTCGACCCGCCGGAACGCGAACGTTATAGATGTCACCACGCGGAGTGATGTCGCGCTTGAGTTCCGGATTTATAGAACGAATGTAGTCAACACTGCTGTCGGTTGCGTCAGCCACAAACTGAAGGCTCGTGGCGGTTGGAACCTGGACCACATCGTAGGACATCGGAGCGTCGGGCTTAATACCCTTGAAACCATACTTCTCTGGATTCTTGGCAATCAGGATAACGGCAAGAATGTTTGGTACATAGTTGCGAGTTTCCTGAGCAATGTACGGATAGATCATCCAGAAATTCGCAGTCCCCGCGCGAGAGATTGCGCGGTCAACATTGCGGGCGCCGGTGTTGTACGCGGCCATCGCCAGTTCCCAGTTTCCGTTGTACCGGTTCGCAAGGTCTTTCAAGTGGCGAGCTGAAGCACGAGTAGCTTGCTCAAAACTGTTGCGCTCGTCTATATAAGCGTTTTGGCGCAGTCCGTACGTGCGACCTGTCGCAGGGACGAATTGCCAGAGGCCGGCGGCGGATGCCCATGACAGAGCCTTCACTTTCCAGGAACTCTCAACCTGGCCCAACCATGTGACATCGACCGGCACTTTCTCTTGCGCGAAGATCTGTCTCGCCAATCTCATGTACTGTCCGGAACGGCGCAGGCCATTCTCCATTGTCGATCGTCCACGGCCCTGGTAATAGTTGATGTACTGCTGGATGAGTGGATTGAGTGTAAAGGCAAAGTTGACGTTCTGTTTTGCCTGTTCGAGCGCCGCGACGTCAGCTTCTGAAACGTTCTGTTCGTCGGCGGTTAGAACCAACTTACTCAAATCATCAAGTGGTGATGGCTCAAATTTTTGATCTCGAAAACCAACCTGTTGAGTTGCGGGCTTTTGAGTGGCAGGTTCTGGTGTCTGATTCTGGGCAACCAACGTCGTCGAAGTTGTTATTGGAGTGGTTGGTTGTTGTTGTGGAACTTCCTCGCGATAAATTCGCTCAACGAGTTCTAGGTAGAACGTCTGCAAACGCGAGTTTGCTCTTACATCAAAACCCGATTCAAGAATGGAATCGACAGCGCGGTCGAACTCATCACGAGCCTGATCGCGTTTGTTGTCCTCGAGGTTGAGCTTTCCTTTTTTGAAGTGGTCCTCGGCGCGCGCAATAATCTGCGCAACACGACCTTCAGACTGCTCGACTTCATTTGGAATCGATCTTGCTGAGGAGGCTACTGGAATTTGTGCAAAACTGCTGGCCGCTGAAGCGACGAGCACCGTAAATAAAGCCACACGGGCCATCAAACGAGGTACGCTCGCTGACATCAATCGTCGTTCTCCTTCTGGTTGGCGTGAAATCCGCTGGCAACTACCTCGTCGGGTAAGTTACTTCTGGCAGTATTCACGAACGTGGCGCGGTAAAATTAAGACTCCCGATGAATATCTAAGAATAAGACTCTGAAAGCTTCCGGAGCCTTAAAATCAACTCGGAGGTTACCACACGATTTTTTAGGGTGTCAAACAAATCACCCTAATATAAAGACTTCGAAACAGTGAACTTTTCCACAAACAGCGTGGGCGTTCACCTCGGGTACAGATGCATCGGCCCAACCTTCGGGTTGCGCCCTGACTCAAAATATCAGGCTGCCCCACTCGTCTGGAAAGGTTAACGCGCTTCGGGATGGGTTCGTTGCAAAAATAACGGAAAATGAACTCCGCAAGTCCGAAAGTACTGTAAAAGGCAGCATTAATGAGAAGAACCCTGGTAATTGGCGATATACACGGATGTTTGGACGAACTCCTGCTCCTGTTGGAACTGTTCAAGCCCGGCTCGGAAGATCGAGTCGTGGCCGTTGGCGATCTCACCGTAAAGGGGCCAAAAAGTCGCGAAGTTCTGGATTTGTTCATGACCCAGCCTCAGTTTTCTTCAGTAACTGGCAATCACGATTACGCGCTCGTCAAACACTTTCGGAGTGGACACAAACTCAAGAGCTCACAAGCCAAGGTTTTCGACGAGTTGAAGACGGCCGACGACCGCTACTTGCGATTTCTCGAAGCGTTGCCCTTTGTAATCAACCTGGGAACTCACGTGGTAGTTCATGCCGGGTTGCGTCCCGGTATCAGGCTGGAAGATCAAAACGAGGATGACCTGACGGAACTGAGAACCCTGGGAGCCGATCGCACCGACCGAACGGGCACTCCATGGTATGCAGAGTATGAGGGGCCCACGCCAGTATTATTTGGCCACTGGCCCTCTGCTCAGCTGCGCCAGGGTCCCTTCGCAATCGGTATCGATACTGGCTGTGTTTATGGTTATGAGCTTACGGGCTACGTAATTGAGTCTGGTGAGCTTTTGAAGGTTCACGCTCTACGAGCATACGACCCGTCTGTCACTAACGTACAAAGCTGAGCATCATTTCAATACACAAAACTCCGCATTTGTTCGTAACACAATAGTCACGCCTATTATTAAGCAACTTAAACGCGCGTATCCAACTCGTAACCCTGATGGAACGCTCCTTGCCACTCGAATCACGGCATCACTCTCCCTGTGTTCACGTTTTTGCACAGCGATGAGAAAGTTCACCCGAATCAATCAAATTCAACGGAGTAGCTAGCCCTAGGAAAGTCATGTCAACAGTCGTTAAAAAACAATCGGAAGTTCGACCGTTTCCCAAATTAGTCGAAACTCAGAACACGCCTGCTCGCACCGATATATTTCTGAACCGCGAGCTTAGTCTGCTCAAGTTTCACGCCCGTGTTTTGGAGGAGGCTTTCGACGATCGAAATCCTTTATTGGAGCGCTTGAAATTTCTCTCGATCTTTAATTCGAATCTCGACGAGTTCTTCATGATTCGAGTCTCAGGACTCAAGCAGGAGATTGAAGAAGAGATCGATGCGGTATCTGCAGATGGCCAATCGCCGGAGCAACAGCTAAAAAAAGTTCGCGAGCAAGTATTGCTTCTGACGCAACAGCAGTCGAAGGTTTGGCTAGAGGATCTTCAGCCACGACTCGCCAAGGACGGTCTCGAGTTAGCGCAGTACGACTCCTTAACGGTTCATGAGAAAGAGACGCTGAACAACTATTTTTCTGAGCATGTATACCCGATTTTGACACCACTAGCGGTAGATCCAAGCCACCCTTTTCCTTATATCTCGCCGCTCAGTGTGAATATCTGTTTGATTGTTGAACCACCCACAGACCCACCTTACTTTGGCGCATTGAAATTTGATGAGCCGAAATTTGTTCGAATCAAAGTTCCTTCGGTTGTACCGAGGTTGATTTCGGTTAATGAGTCAAACACCAAGTTTGTGTTGCTTGAAGAGATAATCGAGGCGAACATCCGGTCGTTGTTTCCGGGCATGATACCTGGACCATGCTATCGCTTCCGCGTCACGCGCGACGCCGATATCGAGATTCGCGAAGAAGAGGCGCACGACCTCCTAAGCCAAATTCAGGAAGAGCTTCGCCAGAGAAGATTTGGGACGCCCGTTCGTTTAGAAGTCAGCCCGAACATGCCGGAAGAGATGATCGACTACCTGGTCGAGTCGTTAAAGCTGGACAAGGATGATGTCTATCAAGTCGATGGTCCACTTCATACCCAGGACTTAATGTTACTCTTCGATCAGGACCGGAGTGACTTGAAAGATGTTCCATTTGAGCCAGTCGTACCAGAGTGGTTTAAGGAATATCCAAACATCTTTGAAGCGATCTCCGAACGCGATCGGATGCTTCATCATCCTTATGACTCTTACGATGGCGTCACAGAGTTTATTAACCAGGCAGTGGACGACGATGACGTCGTCGCGATCAAGATCTGTTTGTATCGCACCGGACCCGACTCGCCGATACCGCCGGCACTAATCAGGGCAAGCGAAAAAGGAAAACAAGTCACTGCGCTGATCGAGTTAAAGGCTCGTTTTGACGAGGAACACAATATTGAATGGGCCCGAAAGTTGGACCAGGCCGGTGTTCATGTCGTGTACGGAATCCTGGGTTTGAAAACTCACGGTAAATTAACGCTGGTAATGAGGCGCGAAGGTGACAGGCTGAGGAAATATGTTCATATCGCGTCGGGTAATTACAACCCCACTACTTCATGCACCTATACCGATCTGGGGTTGTTCACTGTTGACGAGACGATTGGGAAAGACGCGACAGAGTTATTCAACTTCCTGACCGGGTTTTCGGCACAAACGGACTACAAGACGTTAATGGTCGCACCTGTAGATTTGCGTGAAAAGCTGAACGCCTTATTTGATCGAGAGATTGAGCACAAACGTGCTGGGCGTCCTTCAGGTATCGTCGCCAAGTTCAACCGGCTCGCAGATCAACAAGTAATAGAAAAGCTCTACGAAGTGTCGCGCGCTGGAGTGAAAGTTGATTTGATTGTTCGCGGGATTTGTATGTTGCGTCCAGGAGTACCTGGACTGTCTGAAAATATCCGCGTTAGGAGTGTAGTCGGCAGGTTCCTGGAACACAGCCGCGTACTCTACTTTGCAAATGGTGGAAGCGAAGAGCTGTATATCGGCAGCGCCGACTGGATGTCGCGCAATCTTAAACATCGAATTGAAGCAATGGCTCCTGTAAATGATCCGGGAGCAAAGAAGTTTTTGAAGGATGTGTTGTTAGATGCGTACTGGCGAGATAACATAAAGGCTCGCGCATTAGATGCAGATGGCAACTACAATCCAATTCCGTCGAACCCCGGCCAAGCATTCAACAGTCAGGAGTTTTTTATCGGCCTGACTCGCGAGTCCCAGTAGCTTCTCCCGGTTTACAGTCGTTCCCTGATTACCCCTATTGATTAACTCGCGGCACCTTTGCGCGTGAGTTGAATGTGACTTCAAAGCAGGAGGCAGAAATGCGACGGGGGAAATTAATCAGTACGATACTTCTTCTCGCGGTTGTTTTTAGCTTAACTTCAGTTAATACCGGATTTGCCAAACCGAAGGAGAAAAAGCGGCTTCCGAGTGGCACTGCCGTTCTGTGGCGTACTCCTGACGATATTGGTTCGCGCGATCTATATCTTGGACCAGGCGGGAGCAGCATGAGGCCAGACCTCCGCCGGCTCACCTTCTTAAAAGAAGAAAAGGGTGGTTACTCGAAAAAATTCCGAGTCCGCGACGCTTCAGGACGCGAATGGGTAGCAAAGATTGGCAAAGAGTCTCAGTCAGAAACGGCTGCTGTCAGACTGCTTTGGGGCTTAGGTTATTTGACCGAGGTTAACTACCTCGCTCCGCGTGCGACGATTCCTGGAAAAGGAACCTTCACGAATGTCAGGTTCGAGGCTCGCCCAAAGGATTGGGACCGTGTGCAGGAATGGAAGTGGAAGCAAAACCCCTTCGTCAAGAGCAGAGAATTTCAGGGTTTGAAGATCATGATGGCCCTGATGAACAACTGGGACATCAAAGATTCAAACAATCAGATAGTTTACGTTCGCGGCAACAACGGTGATGAATTGCGCTACATCATCAGCGATCTAGGCGCAACGTTTGGACACGCCAGCACTACACCACTTTTCTGGCGCATTACGCGAAGCCGAAATAATCCGAAAAATTACGCCAAGAGTGACTTCCTTGAGAAAGTAAAAGGAAACCGCGTTGTCCTCCATTACGGTGGCAAGAATCGCGGACTATTCAAAGATATCACCATCGACGATGCCTTATGGATTGGTAGTCTTCTCGCAGATCTGAGTGATCAGCAATTAACGGACGCATTCAGAGCGGCGAATTACACTCCCAATCAAAGCGCTCTCATGGCGAGTGTGATTCGACGTCGCACCAACGAACTGTTGAGCCTGCGACCCCGTCTTCAAATAGGGAGTAGCGAGTAGTTTTGAAAGGCGATTACACCGAATGACAGTGAAACCGAAACGCCGCCAGGAGATCATTACGCTCCTCGTAGTGTTCCTGGCGGTGCTGGTTGTCAGTGCGTTGATCGTCTATTCGCTTAGTGGCTGGCGACGTCCGGGCTCTGACAACAACAAGCCTGTGGTACAAAGTCAACCCGGTGAGGCGAATAGACCAGGGATTGATCCAAGCCCTAGACCGCCAACCGGAAATTCTCAAAATGAAGGCTTCATTGATAGCCTTCTTGGAACCCGGAATAACAGCGAAACTCTCTCGACCGAAGGCTGGGTGCTTAACATTGGTCACATGACGTTGCGACTGTTGCTCGCTGCGTTGTTAGGTGCGGGACTCGCCTTCAGGCCGCGCAAACGAATCCTGGCAATGAAGAGAAACCCTTACGTTGCCCAGACGCAGATTCTGCTAGCCATAGTTGCAGCGGCACTGATGATCATAGTCGGAGACAATGCAGCTAGAGCCTTCGGCATTTTTGCCGCGGTATCACTCGTTCGTTTCAGAACGAACATTAAAGACCCAAAAGAAATAACGGTCCTGCTTATTAGTTTGGCGCTAGGTCTTGCGTCCGGTGTGGGGCGTTGGGACCTCGCACTTATTCTCGCAATTTTTTCTTTGATCGTTCTTTCGCTTTTAGAGTGGCGCGAGCCTTCGCAGGTGTTTCGTTCGATGGAAGTAAAGGTTACGACGAAGAACGTTGTAGCGACACAAAAAGCGTTGCGAGAAGTCTTTAAGAAGTTCGGATTTGATCGTGAGTTCCGGGCGGTTGATCGTGAGGTCGGCGAGGAATCACCCGGCAACCTGATGTACTCGGTTGATATCAGCCCCACAGTTACCACGGATGAGATAAGTGAAGAGATTTTGCATTTGGATGGCGTGAACATCCAGGGAATTGAATGGGATCAGAAGAAGAGTTTTTCATACCTGTATCAGTAAAGATTGATGGATGCCCGGGAAAGAGAAACGGCCGAGATGAGTATCACCTCGGCCGTTTTGATGTGATCGTAACTATCGTTACTTCTGCTTGACTCCGGTCGCAGCGCCAGCTGCGGCTGCAGTAGCTGAATTATGCTGATAGCTGGTGGCGTAATCTTCAACAAACTTCTTGAGGTCGCCATGACCCCAGCGAGTGTAGAAATCGTAGTTCTTCATCTCGCTATACACCTGATCGAAATTCCAGTTGTAATGATTGAAGCGGTAGACGGCTCCCATGACGCCAGTTCGGTGACGGCCACCGGCACAATGGACATAAAACTTTCCTGTTGTTGGATCGTCAACCAGTTTTAGGAACTGTTCGATAGACGTTGATTCGGGATACCGCTTGTCGCTCATTGGGATATGTACGTAACGCATGCCCAACGCCTCGACACTGCTTTTCTCGTACGACTTTGGATTATCAGTCAAATCAATAATAGTCTTGATGCCCAAATCGGAGAGTTGTTTATAAGCGTCCTTGTCGGGTTGTGCCCCGCGATAGAAGCGATCATCCATCTGGCCAAAATTTTTGATTTTAATACTGTTAAAGTCGATCTTTGTAGCACTTTGACCGAAGGCTGTGGCCGATATTGATATGACAATTGCGAGGGCTGCGAACAGAACAAAAGAATAGCTGGGTCTTGTAGCCATACTCCAAACTCCTTGATCGAAAAAAAGAACGGGACCAGATTTCAAGTCGGGTTTTCGTTGCGAAGGTTTAGCCCTGTCTGGGAATCTTAATTTCCAAGTTCATCAGGGGACGGTGGACGCAAGCAACTCGTCGGAGGAAGTCGCAGGAAATGTTTCAAAACCGACACTGAGATTCAACTTCTCAGATGATGGTTGCAAGAAATCTCACAAAAACTTACCCGCAAATCCTACATCAAGAATAGTTCGCAGCAAGCTCTTTTTAGTCACATTTTAGAGTCCGTACGATTCAGACAGAACGGGCGTTTGCGGCCTGGGGAACGCGCTGCGGCCGGGGGCCCGAGGTGACGGGCGGACTGACCCTTTCTTTCAGCGCCTCTCTGAAAACTTGCCTCATATTGTCTACGAACACAAAGCGAATGTCTTTGAAAGGTTCCTTCGGCACTTCATCCAAATCTCGTCTGTTCTGCTGCGGCAGGATAATCGTCGATACTCGCGCACGTCGCGCTGCCAAAACCTTCTCTTTTACTCCCCCAATCGGAAGGACATTTCCCCGAAGAGTTATTTCACCAGTCATCGCCACGTCCCGACGAATCGGTCGTGAAGACAATGCCGAGACCATTGCAGTCGCCAGCGTAATACCTGCAGATGGACCGTCCTTCGGAATGGCGCCCTCAGGAATATGAATGTGGAGATCGTAATTGTTAAAGTCTTCTTCGGCGATATCGAGTTCTTTGGCGCGCGACTTTGCATACGAATAGGCCGCTTGAGCTGACTCGCGCATAACTTCACCCAGTTGGCCAGTCAGCACCAGGCTTCCTTTGCCCTTCATTCGAAGCGCCTCAATGAAAAGCACATCGCCGCCAACTGCTGTCCAGGCCAGGCCGGTTGCTATCCCGATCTGATCCTTCTTCAGTACCTCTTCAGGAATGATCTTCGGAGCACCGAGAAACTCGTGCAGATTTTTGAGCGAGACGCGAATCGTGCCCTTATGACCTTCTGCAATCTTACGGGCGACTTTGCGACAGATGCGGCCGATTTCACGTTCGAGTTGCCGCAAACCGGCTTCCTGCGTGTACTGTTGAATAATCGCTATCAACGCGGTGCGGGAGATGTTCAGATCTTTCGACGTGATCCCGTTCTCTTCCATCTGCTTTGGCAAGAGGTGTCGAACAGCGATCTCTCTCTTTTCCTCTTCCGTATAACCTGCGAGCCTGATGACCTCCATTCGATCTCTCAGTGCTGGCTGAATGGTGTCTAGTACATTTGCCGTCGTCATAAAGATCACGTTAGAAAGATCAAAAGTGACACCGAGATAGTTATCCCGAAAGCTGTTGTTCTGTTCTGGATCAAGAACCTCCAGTAACGCAGACGACGGATCGCCACGAAAATCAGCCCCGACCTTGTCGATCTCATCGAGCATAATCAACGGGTTGTTGGTTCCCGCTTGCTGAACGGCTTGAATGATTCGTCCGGGCATCGCACCAACATATGTGCGACGGTGTCCGCGGATTTCGGCTTCATCGTGAACACCGCCCAGCGAGAGCCGAACGAACTTTCGATCCAGGGCGCGCGCAATCGAACGACCCAGCGAAGTTTTTCCAACACCCGGAGGTCCTACCAAACAAAGAATTGGCCCTTTGGGTTTTTCCTTTAGTTTGCGAACAGCCAACGCCTCAAGGATTCGGTCTTTGACCTTTTCTAAACCGTAATGGTCTTCATTCAAAACTTTCTCGGCCTTCTGCAGCTCAAGATTGTCGACTGAAGATCGAGTCCAGGGAAGGTCCGTCATGATCTCCATCCAGTTACGCAGCGTTGCAGTTTCGGCAGCATCAGGATGCATGCGCTCAAGTTTTTTCAGCTGACGAAGTGCTTCTTCCTCAGCCGCTTTTGGCATCTTTGCTGCTTCAATCTTCTCTCGAAACTGGGCAATCTCTTCGGCCAACTCGTTTCCCTCTCCGAGCTCACTTTGAATCGCCTTCATTTGCTGGCGTAAGTAAAACTCGCGTTGCGAGCGATCGATATCAGCCCGGGCCTGAGTATTGATTTCCTGTTGGACTGTTAAGACTTCTATTTCCTTGTTTAGTAGATCGTTCACGCGCCGCAGTCGAGCGGTGGTGTCAGCGATGTCGAGTACTGATTGTGCATCTTCAACTTTCAGTTCAAGGTTTGACGCTGACAAGTCTGCAAGCCGGCCGGCATCATCTAGATTGGCGATGATAGCCATAACTTCGGGAGAAATATTTTTCCCGAGATTGATTGCCTTCTCCATCGACGCTCGAACGTTGCGTACCAGGGCCTCGACTTCGAGTGAACGTTCAGGCGGTAAGATCTCTTGAACTACATTGACACGAGCTCGGAGATACTCACCCGTGGTATCAACTGAGGAAATCTGTGCGCGAGCCAGGCCCTGGACCAGAATTCTAATTCTCCCATCGGGGAGTTTTAACATCCGCATGATTACCGCTGCGGTTCCAATTGAATAGAGGTCCTCTGCCGTTGGTTCTTCCTTATCCAAATCCTTTTGCGACGCAAGTAAAATCATTCGGTTCTCGCCGAGAGCCTCATCAACCGCACGGATCGACTTCTCGCGAGATACAAACAACGGCACGATCATGAAAGGATAGATAACGATGTCTCTGAGAGGGAGCACCGGCAAGTCGGAGGGGATTTGTAATTGTTGGTCCGAAGCTGTGGTGTCAATCGCTTCAGTGAATTCTGTTTCTTTTGGTATCGCCATATTCGGACCTCCAGCTTGAACAATCAGACTACTATCGAACTTGAATCGGGGCTACTCGGGACTCGTTTCTTTAACTGCAACCATCACCTCACCTCCCCTACGGTCTTCAATTTTGGGAAGGCGAATGTTCAAGATACCGTTTGTAAGTGTCGCTTCTGCGTCTCGAACACTAATAGTCCAACGCAAATGGACAACACGATTGAATTTTCCGTAGCTTCGTTCTGAACAGAGATAAGAAATGATTCTGCGACGAGCGGGTCGCCGTTTCTTGTCTCCCCAGATTCTGAGCTTCGTATTACATAGGCCAATCATGATCTGGTCAGCGGAAACGCCGGGTAATTCAATTCGAAGTAAAATAGCCTCTGGCGTTTCGCTGAGATCGACAGGTGGCGCCCACGCCCCAGAAGCAATTGGATTTTCAGCTTCAGTTGCTTCCTGCAGTGCTGCATAAAGGCGGCCGACACGATCTCTGAGCCTTTGAAGTTCAAGGCGCTCCAATCCTGTGGCCCGAATAGGTTTGATCATCGCAAACCTCTCACAAACGATGCGACCGATTCGATCATTTTCTGCTCGCGGTTCCCGTTGCGCGATTTCTAACTAAGTGTTTGAGCTCGGTCATGAATTCTGAGACATCTTCGAATTCAAGGTAGACCGAAGCAAACCGTACGTAAGCAACTTTATCGAGTTCTTTCAACCGCCGCATTATCATCTCACCAATCTTACTGGTTGGGCGCTCGCGTTCGGGCGATTCCTGGACGTATTTTTCAATCGCGTTAACGATACTATCCAGTTTGGTCGAAGCTACCGGACGTTTCTCACAGGCTCGTAACAATCCGGCCATAACCTTGTTCCGGTCGAAATTTTCACGTCGACCGTCTTTCTTTACCACCATGTAAGGAATTTCGTCGATGCGTTCATATGAAGTAAAACGTCGCTCGCATCTCAGACATTCTCTTCGTCGGCGTATTGCGTCGCCTTCACGCGACTCACGTGAATCGACAACTTTATCTTCAAGATATGCACAAAATGGACACTTCATTCGGGTGAACCTCTCAATCCGGGGTCCTAAAAAGCCTCGCCAGCAGTATTCTCCAAAGATTGCCGGTCCTTATTAGCTTCACTGGGAATGAGTACTTCGTTTTCTACGACATCCTCAACTGCTTCCTGTGAAGTCAGCGCTCTCAAACGTGAAAAATTCAAATCGCCCTTTATTACATAAACAAAGCCAAGAACGACCGCGGGTCCAAAGTCGATCAGATGCATAACAATTGCGATTGCTGCTGCGATCTCTTTTTCTACACCGAGGAACAAAAGTCCTGCGGCCGTTGCAGCGTGAAAAGCACCCGCGGCACCACCAGGAGTTGGCACCAGCGACGCAACCAGAGACCAACCCAACACAAATACCGTTTCAGAGAAGCCAAAAGGGACACCGAATGCACGGATTACAAGAAGATTCGCCAGCGCGATTCCTATCCACAATAAAGCGGTCCAAAACACTGTCTCAACGAGCTCAGTTACGTTAACCAACACGCTCAACGCTCGGGCAAGTTGCCCCAGTAATCCAATGACCAGCCTGGCTATGCGCTCGGGGATGAAAGTCAATCGTTCAAAGAGCGAGTTGAAGCCGGAAATAACCTTGATCGAGTTCTTTCGAAACCAGGCAAGAACGACGAGTCCCAAAACCGCAAGTGTCAAAAGGGCGATACCAACAATTTGAACGCGATTGAAATCAGCTTGTAATCTGGTAGGTGGTTTGAACCAAATTAGATTTATCGCGAACATCAGGACAACCGCTGATAAATCGTAGATTCTCTCTACGAGAATGGTGACAAACGAAGCACTGGGCCGTACGGTCGGGTCACGCATTGGAAGAACCACCGGACGAACAACCTCACCTGCCCGACCGACGAGAAATACTGCTCCAAAACCGATAGTCGTGGCCGCGAAAAGATGACTGATGTGTGAACCGCCCATCGGTCGCAGGAACGCTCCCCACCGAAATGCCCTAATAACATAAGCAAAGCAGATTATCAGGGTCGCACCCGCCAGCATGTAAACATCGGCGTTTTTAACTGCAGTTCGCACCTCAGCCCAGTTCAGCGAGCGGCCGAACCACCAGAGGATTCCGATGGCCAGGAGGCAAAGTGCACCAAATTCTATATATTTTCTTGCTTTAGCCACTTTATAACTTCGACAGGACCGAGACTATAAGAGGGGACTTACTTGACTTCTCATTTACCAAACCACAACATGTTGGGCCGGTGGCAAAGGCTACTACAGGACTCTTAAGAGAGCAAGAATGGTAATCGACAATACTTGTAAGGCTGAATGGACGTTGACTAAGTTTGCGATTAAGCATAGTTTGCGCGGAACTTTAGTTTCGGACCTGTCGTAATCCGCTCATGACAAGGGTTAGCCGCCTTGCTGGATTTCAAAGTACAGGTACCCGGAGAAAATAACGTGGGGGCTGTAAAAGCTTTGGCAGTAAGCGAAGGAGCTGAGCTGGTTCGCAGGTGTCGGGCGGGCGATGGCGCGGCGTGGGAGGAGATTGTCCAGAACTATTCCCGGCGTATCTATAACCTCGCCTACCGATTCACTTCTCGGTCCGACACCGCCGAAGACTTGACCCAAGAGGTTTTTGTAAGGGTTTACCGTTCGCTGGATCAGTATGATCCCAAGCAGGGTGATCTCCAAAATTGGCTGATGCGCTTGGCGCGCAATTTGATCATTGACGATTACCGAAAGCGTCAACGAACGCCACACGACAATCACGCCGATGATTTAGCCGATCACAGCTATCACCTGCACAGCCGTTCCAATACTGTGCAACAGGAAATGGAACGACGTGAGTTAGGGGTGCAAGTACAAGCTGGCATCGATAAGCTCTCTCCAGATCTCAGGACATGTGTAATCTTGAGAGACATTGAAGAGCTCAGTTACCAGGAGATAGTTGACCTTCTCAAGATTCCGGAGGGCACAGTTAAGTCTCGCATTAATCGCGGCCGGATTGAGTTGGCAAAGATTTTACGACGAATGAAAGTAGTTGCGATGGGTGAGGCTTAAAAAAGAAGAACACTGACCTTTTCAGCGCGGGCAGGCAACGTCAAGAGTCGGTGGATCAAGTGGGGCAGGAAGCGACAACAAATGCTGTGTGTTGATTTTGAATCTCAACTGACTGATTACCTCGAAGGGGTGATTGGACCAGAAACAAATCGCCTTATGGCGGAACACGCCATGAAATGTCCGGTGTGTCACGAGACACTGTCAGCTGTTAAGAGCACACTTGATGCTTGTCGAGTAGCTACAGTGCCATCGCCTTCAAAAGATCTTGAAGCTCGTATCCTGCAAAGGACTGTTCCTGAAACAGCGATGAGCTGCGAAGATTTCGAAGAGTCTTTAACCGATTTCCTCGACGGCTTTTTGCCGGCAAATCTCTACCATCGGTGGGAACGACATGCAGCTCTGTGTGATCGGTGCACTGAACTACCCGGCGAAGTTGTCCGATCAATTGGTGCCTGTTACACCTACATTAGCGAAGAGATGCCTGTCCCCGCTGGACTGAATGAAAAAATACTTAAGGCAACGCTTGGCACCGATACCGCCCATGAAATAAGGGCGCCCTGGACATCGAGAGCTGCATCAAGATTGAGACTCTGGCTTGATCCGATAGTGTCGCCCCAACTTGCGACGGTCGCGACGATGCTGCTAGTTGCGATTCTGGTTTTGACAAACACGGTTTCCGCTGATGGTTCGATTGGCGGAATTTACAACGCAAGCCTCGAGCTCGCGGAACGAACAACTGGAAGTGCCACGGTGAACCAGATCTCAGACGATCTGAAATTGGAACAAGAAGCAGCGCCGGCTCCCCAGCAAAAACCCGCTGAGCAACAAAAGGATCAGAGTAAAACGGGCGCCAACCAACATGGTGGCCAGAATAATCGCTGAGGAAGACTTACACGATGATGTATTGCAGTTATCACGCTAAGAATCCTGCAGTGGTGCAGTGCAATCAGTGTGCGCGATGGTTGTGCCCCGCCTGTGATCACCGTGTGCGCGGGTTTCCATTTTGTCAGGATTGCATCGTGACTGGAGTAGAGCTTCTGCGTCACCAGTCTCAATCTTCCGCCTCGCAAATACTCAGAAGAAAAAGCTCACCTTTTGTAGCTACCCTGCTTTCGTTTGTTCCTGGACTCGGCGCCGCCTATAACGGCCAAACATCAAAAGCAATAGTGCATTTTGCAATCTTCGCGAGCTTCTTTCAGATGGCGGTGATCACGCAGGGCGTTCATTTCTTTGTTCTCGGCGTCCTGGGAACATGGCTATTTGCCGCTGTAGATGCCTGCCGAACCGCTCAACTGATGCGAGCGGGATTGTCGCCTGATGCTGAAGATGATGTGATTGCGCGACGACTGTATGGCAATCCGTTCGCTTGGGGCACAACCCTCATTATCATTGGCACGCTTTTTCTTTTGCACACACTTTTACGAGTAACGCTTCCAATTAAGGAACTCTTACCTGTCGCTCTGGTGGCCCTGGGTGCTTACATGCTTTTCGACTACTTACGTCGCGGCAAATCATCCGATCGCGTTGTTCGTTTTGACTCTCGCCGTCCTCCACCGTCAGTCGTCGGCACGCGTCCTGTTGATACGGCTCCCTTCAAGACTGGCGAAACTACACAATTTTCTCGCAGAGACGTTACGCCTCTTCCGTTTGAACGAAGATCGTGAGATTGTATCTGCAAGTCTTAGAACAGAGGTTTTTCTATGCTTGGAATGATTAAAGTTTTTGGAAGGCTCGGAAGCGTCATCGCACTCATTTTGCTGGTCGTCGCTTTGCTAAAACAATTGATTGCTTTAGTCGGCTTCCTCTTGATGGCCCTGAAGATCGCAATCGTCGTGATTTTTGTGGCGGTACTTGTTCTCATTCTGCTGTCCATTTTTCGGGATCGAGCACGCAGAAAACGAGACTTTACCGAGGTTTAAGCCCAATTCCAATCTAAGTTGAAGGGGCTCTTCTTGCAGGAAGAGCCTTTTTTAATTCCATCTTTCTTCTAATTCGCTGGCAAAGTTGCAACGTTCGTTGGCACTGTGATAGGGTCAGCCGTCTTTTGCAGAACCGGCCGGATGGATTTTTCCTCGGAAAGAGCCTTGAGGTTCCAAGTCCAACCGCTGCAAATCTTCAAGCAGGAATAACTTAAAAGTCTCTTATCAACCCAAGTTTGCGCAAATCGCTATTTGGCGAATTTGTGCTTTTCGGTTGCTGAAGCAGCCTCGATGTTTTGCGCTACAGCAACAGGATACACAAGATGGCCAGAGAAGAACGATTCTATGCATTCATAATCGCCCACACTTCCCGTTCCCGGGCTCGTGTTCAACGCATTCGCATTGAGAAACGAGTCATCACAATCTTTTCCGCCATTTGCTTGATGGTCGCGCTTGGAGTCGTCTTCGGATTCTACGGTTTGACCCAACAGGCTGCTCATCTGCGAACGCAGATGGAAAATGAGCGGTTAAAAGCTGAGAATGACCGCCAGAAACAAGAGTTGGAAAAGCTCAATAATCGCGTTGAGAAAGTCGAAGACACCTCTCGCAAGCTAGCGGAAAAGTCCGGAATGTCCGAGGGAGCGGCCGTTTTCCCTGGCAGTGGTGGACCCGAACTCCCCCTGGATGAATTGGGATTCGCGGCGCTACAGTCAAAGATGAATCGACTTGAGCACGATATTAGCGCTTATGACGCTGTGATGCGCAAACGGGGCTACACGCCCTCGATTTGGCCCGTAGCGGGAACACTTGAGAGCGGGTTCGGCGGCCGGCGAAATCCATTTGGAGGCAGTGGCTACGAATTTCACTCGGGTCAGGACATCGAAGCTGCCCAAGGCACTCCTGTTATAGCCGGGGCAAGGGGCATTGTGGCGTTTGCAGGTTGGCAAAATGGATACGGTCAGTTAGTTGTGGTCGATCATGGAGGTGGCTTGACCACCCGCTACGGCCACCTTTCACACATCGATGTTGCCGTAGGTCAAAATCTTGCGCGCGGCCAATTTCTTGGACGAGTTGGCTCCACAGGTCGATCGACGGGGCCTCACCTGCACTATGAAGTCCGCGTCGATAATGAGCCGGTTAACCCATTGCAATATCTGTTTAGAGGCCCGAGTTCAACCAATTAGCGCTGTAAAACAGCCAAATCGTTCAACAGGCTTCAAAACAGGCGAACGTAGGGCGGACGGAACATCTTTCTAAGTTTAGGAGTTTCTTGGCCTTAGCGTCGCTTCAATGGAACATTACCGCTTGACAGTGCCAAACGCTTTGGCTTAGTATGCGCCTCGTTTTTCGTGTTGGGCCTCAAGTATTGAGCCCCCAGCATCTCGATTCCTAGCTTTACGTTAATGAGTTTCGTTAGTACTGCCCCCGTAAGTCTGTGCATGCTGAAATAGCGCTCCCCGCGCTTTTCATCATGCATTTTTTGTTGGTTGTGTGTTTCCGTCTAGTGTCCGTTCAGGCACGACCCGGCTCACAAGCATTAACCAGATGGTAAGGAAGCTAAATGCTTTCTTCCCTGTTTTACCGAATCGTTAGGAGGATTCGTTGTTATGTCTAGAATAACCGGTAAGGTCAAGTGGTTTAATAATTCGAAGGGTTACGGTTTTATCGAGCAGCCAGGCTCTTCGGACATCTTCGTTCATTACAGCGCCATTCAGGGCGACGGCTTCAAGACTCTCGAAGAGGGTCAGGAAGTTGAGTTCGAAGTGACGCAAGGGCCAAAGGGACCACAGGCCGAAAAAGTCACGAAGATGTAATGTCTCCCCGGCTTGCTTTAGCAAAGCCACTGACTGCTTCCGGTCACGGGTCCGGGAAGCTCACACAAAAAAGGCGACCATCAGGTCGCCTTTTTTCGTTCGTATTTGCTTTGGGTGCGGCGCCGGTCAACGACCAAAACCCTCTTTATTACTCTCCGTCAGCCCGCGCGCGAAAGCTCACATGCCCACCTTCAACTGCAACCAGGAACTCTACCCGTTTACAACCGAACTTTTCTTTTAGACCATCCGCTTTTGACGCAACCAGCCGGTGAAATCTCGGAAAAGAAAAGTTTTCCACTGATTCACCGCAATTGCGCTTCGCTTCAAGTAACGACTCGTAGAGGTTCTTTACAAGCTGCACATCCCGGTGCGCGTCATCGCATATAAAAGATGAAGACGTCTCCGAGGCTTGGTGGTCTTGTTTAGCTCCAATCCTCGCCGCGGACACTGCGTCGCGCCCTTCTTCCCTGCCTTGCATTGTTCGCCGCCATAACTCACGAAATGAATTGTATCTGGAAGCCAGTGAGTTAAACCGAAACCTCTGCGCATATGTAAGAGAACGATCGTCGCCTAATCTCTTCATAATCGTCTCTACTCGACCTTTTGTATCGTAGGGGGGCCGTTTCGAAGCGCCGTTGAAGAAGATATCGAATTCGATTCTCAGCCTCCGGATGTCCTCTTCCAAACGACTAAGCTGTTCATCGGGCGTAGGTTGATTTTCTCCGACCGCGTAACGGTTTTTGGCTTGAACCTGAAGTTTTGCTCTTGAAAGTCTGTTGTTTGCCGGCAAAGGGGACCATCTCCTGACTGGAAACAATGGCGGGGCGTCGCAGGACGCGTTACTTGCAGTCTAGGAGGTTCGAAACGAGGGTGTCAACCTTTATCCATTTTCGCTAAAAATCCTAAGCTTTTGGGCCACTAAGTCGCGATTGCGGGACGGGGCGAAACTCCCTAATAGCCCTTGGACTTTAGCTCCTCATCATCAGTTGTTGAGCATGCATGCGGTATCGCTGGTCGCACTTGGCAACCCCTATCTATTTGATTGAGATTGCTTCCGGCGATATTCTTATTCATCTTTCTAAACATCATGGACCAGAAAACACAGACGGCGGCCGCGCTCAGAAATCTACCTTCTGTAGACCGGATGCTTAATAGTCCAGAGGGATTGGAACTACAAGCGCGCATCGGTCTTAAGCGATTGACTGCCGTTACTCGAACGGCGCTTTCCGAGCTTCGGCTCAAAATGCGCCAGGAATCGGGTCTGGAAAATGGGAATAGCGCCGAATTCCTGTTATCAGAGGTATCGAAGATTATTCATGAAAAGTTGAGACTCGAAGGCGCTCTCGGAATTAAGCAGGTCATCAATGCTACCGGCGTTTTGTTACATACCAACCTCGGGCGGGCGCCTCTGTCCACTGCAGCACTCGAAGCCATCAGTCGAGAATCCGGACGATACTGTACCCTCGAATTTGACTCTAGTACCGGTTCACGGGGTAAACGGGGGATTCGCGTCGAGACTCTTCTCTGTGAATTGACCGGTGCTGAAGACGCTCTTGTCGTAAACAACTGCGCTGCAGCGGCATTACTGATTTTAAACGTGATAGCCGGCGATGGAGAGACTTTGGTTTCACGTGGTGAACTGGTTGAAATCGGAGGTGACTTCCGCGTTCCCGATGTAATGTCGAGCTCTGGTACAAGTATGGTTGAGGTGGGCACTACGAATCGCACTCACCTCGCTGATTACAAACGCGCCATTAACCCCAACACGCGTCTGATTATGCGAGTGCATCCATCGAACTATCGCATCGTCGGATTCGCAAGTTCACCTTCGCTCAGCGAACTTGCTGAACTGGCCCACTCCAAACACTTGCCTCTTTATGAAGATGCCGGATCTGGAGCGCTACACGATCTATCAATCTATGGAATCGAAGATGAACCAAGCGTAGGAGAACTCATTCAAGCCGGAGCCGACGTTGTGTCTTTCAGCGGCGATAAACTCCTGGGCTCCGCCCAGGCTGGACTAATCGTTGGCAAAGCTCAAGTCATCGAACAACTTCGTAAACATCCACTATATCGCGCTCTTCGAAGCGACAAACTTAGACTCGCCGCACTCGAACAAACACTCGAGTCCTACAGTCGTGGAAAAGCCTTCGAAGAAATTCCTGTTTTACAGATGATTCGAGCGACGGAAGATGAGATCAAGGCCCGCACTTTAGAGGTAATGGAGAAGGTGGCAAACCCGAGTCTCACCGTCGAATTGAGGTCAGGTGATTCAGCCATTGGGGGTGGAGCAGGTCCGACGTCTACGATCAGGACTTTCCTGCTCGCGGTCTCAAATGAGTCGGTGGGAGCACAGGAAATCCTGAATAGCCTTCGAAATTCGCAACCATCAGTGATTGCCAGGATTTCAGAAGACAAAGTGCTACTTGACCTACGAACTGTTTTGAAAGATCAAGAAGAAAGTCTCATCACCGCACTAAACAATCTGCTCCAGTACGAAAAAGTCTAGATTAAACAATGCTTGGCATTGTATAATTTCGACCTGCTCGAGCTTCGAGCGCATACTCTGATCCTTCGTCAGGCAGTTCGCCTCGGACCTGACCCCAAAATCCCGCCTTGATTAGATTTAAGCCCCTAATTGCCGACTTAACTGCGGCCGGTGTTTCCATCATAGCCGCGCTGTTAACCTTCAATCTCTGGTACATCGGAGGTCTGCCTCCGCTCGCACCGCTATTCTTAAGACTCGTCTCCATTGAGAGCGGGTTTATGGTAAGTCCACAGCCAAAAGTTGCCCTCGTGGCACTCATAGTTTTTTCGGTTGCGCTGGGACTGATTGTCCATCGGCTGTCGTTTGGTAAAGCATGGCCCTTTGTCGCCGGCGCCATGCTACTGGCAAATTTCATTTGCCTGCTCGTGGCCAGGTTTTTTTCCACTGACCTTTTGCTAACCCCAATTATTGCGACTGGTCTTTTAACAATTGTGCTGATGCAAGGCTATCGACTGTGGCGACTCGATCTAAAAGTTGCACGAACGTTACTCAACTCACCCAAAGCACTTGGACAGACTGAAAGTCGCGCGGCCGCGACTCGCCTATCAAGCGGACTAAAGTTATTGACCTCCGTGCTCCCGCTAAACGAAGCGGTCGTTTTCCAGTGTCTTGAATCCAATTCGCTCAACCCAATTGCCAGGATCAAGGGTCCAGGCTATTCAGCGCAGGAAGCTCGTAACTCTGTCTGGCGAGATGGAATTCGACTCTGTGATAAAGCGATTGCGACCGGGAAACTCCTTGCAGACGTTTCGGAAGATGGTCTTTCATCAAAGATTGCTGTTCCTTTGCGAATGGAACAGGAGATTGTCGGCGTATTGCTAGTGAGAATTGCCGGACGATTTGGTGATGAAGATAAAGCACTACTGGAAGCTGTCGGATCTCAGTTTGCGCGAAATTTGAAACGTGAAGAGTTCCTGCAAAATCCTGCTCGATCACAGGCGTTCAGCTTCTTCTCACACACCGGAGGCCAGCGAAAACTTGAAGGACTCTACGTCTTGAAGGCCTTGACCACTGAACAGCGTTGTGAAGCGAACGCTTTAAGTGACATCAACGACGGAATCGCCATCGCTTATCTCGACGGCACGATCGCTCTGACCAACTCACCTCTTCTAAAGTTTGCGGATCTGACAGCGGAGGAAGCTCGTTGTCTAGACCTGTTTGGTTTACTCGATCACTTCCGGACAGACGTATTCGACGAGCCAATCATCGCTGTCAGAAGAGTGTTACAAACCGGAGTCGCTTATGAGGGTGAACTGAGGTTCGAACAGAAGAATTTGATCCTTGGAATGCGTATTTCACTTTTGCGCGACGGTGAAGACACGCAGGATGGTTTACGCGATCCGATCGGATTGGTCGTCCACCTCAAAGATCTAACGCAAATGAAAGAGTACCACAAGCTTAAGAGCGACATGATCTCACTGATGTCGCATGAACTTCGTACTCCGCTGACGAGCATCAATGGATTTGCGGAAATCTTAACTGGCGACAACACGCTGCCGGATCAGGCGCGCGAGTTTGTTGGCATCATCGCCAGCGAGTCACAACGAATGTCGCGCATGATCAATACATTTCTCGCTGTTACACAGCTAGAGCGTAAAGATAAACAGGAAGTGTTGAAGATTCCACTTCGAATGGACGAGGTTGTGCGGGACACAATCACGTCAATGCAATCGCTTGCAAAGAAAAAGCGGATTCGTTTGATCGAGCAACCGGCCCAACGAATTCCACCGGTTGCCGCCGACAAGGGTCTGATTACTCAGGCGGTCAAGAATCTAGTTAACAACGCCATCAAGTACAGTCCTGAGCGGACCACTATTACTGTGTCGACTGCGTTAGAGGCCGAAGCCGTCCGAGTCAGTGTTGAGGATCGCGGTTTTGGTATTCCATCAGAGTCTGTGGACCGGGTTTGGGAAAAGTTTTATAGGGTAGTTCGCGACGGTCAAGAGAAGGACGATGAATCGACGGGCCTAGGTTTATCTTTTGTCCGTGAAGTCGTGGAACAACATGGCGGTAGCGTCGCGGTGGACTCCGAAGTGGGCCGCGGCTCAAGGTTCAGTTTTACTCTCCCGCGACTGTAAGGACATTGGTAGTGGTTTCGTAGTCCCTCTAGTCAGATCCGATTGATAGTTCCCCGACAGTTGGAAGTGCCACAGATGCAACGCTTAGTATCTGAATGCAAAGTTGACTCGTAGTCGATCGTAATCTCTTCGCCTGGTTCAATATCTCGTAACGCAATGAACAGAATGTGATCATAGAGGATCTGCATAAACGCGTTCGGATTGCATGAGTGATTGATGTAATGAGTGCCGTTACCACCGCGACTACCATCAAGACTGAATCTATTGTTTACTTCGCAAATCCTGAGAGTCTTCCGGTGAGCTCGTCGACGCGCCTCAGCGTTCGTGATCTTCTCGCCGGCATACTCGGCAATCTTTCGCCGTCGTCGAAAATTTTGCGTGGCAAAGCATCCTTTACCGTGGATGGCGGAGCGCTTGATTATCAGGCCAGGCGCAAGTTGCAGCTTCATTGGAAATCTATCTTATAGTCGAGGTTGTTAAGACGGAGTCCAGTCTATCATTTTGCGTTGAAGCTGCGGCGAGGAACTAACTACTAGCAGGAACGGAGTCAGCGAGCTTTGGTAGAACTCTATTTAAGTTTGAAGGTGCGCGCGATGAGGTCAGTTTGATTTCGGATCCGGCTCAACTTGTCTCGCAGACCGGTGAAGCGAAGGGCATAAATCGTCCGGTTATCAGCTTGAAGATAGTAAGTACGCCCAAGCATTTGTTTACCAGTACGAGTGAACTCGTAAGAGATCGTCACACCATCTAACCTACCATTGAAGATCTCTTGTTTACCCTCGATAAAGCCGGGCAGGAATCTCAATTTCTGATCTTGATCTCGGCGAGCGAGTTCAGCCGCAGTGGTACCAGCTTCGACTACTTCCTTTCGAACAGTCAGGTAACCATCAAGCCGATCTCCATAAACGAATTCCGGGTGTTCGTGAGCTGCGTCAGGTTCCGAAATCGCTCGCCATGTTGGCGATGGAATATCGAAGGAATAATCAACTTTGTCGTGGGTCCAAACTTCCTGGGCCAAAACAACAGACGACAAGGCGACCAAAATCAGGCTCAAGGTGAGAAACACTCGCATTTGGACTATCGACTCCTTATGAACTGAGAAATCAGCGCGCCTCTAACGACGCCTTTCAAGCCATTATCAGATGCCGGCATCCGATTTGGTAGTTGTCTTTTTTCAAACTACCAGTAAAAGCGCTTCTCGCTGAATCTTGACTATGCTTTCAAGTCCCTTTTCCGCGAGGGCGAGCAAGTCATTCATCTGGCTACGACTAAAAGGTTCTCGCTCGGCGGTCCCCTGCACCTCAATAAACTTTCCATCGCCAGTGCAAACGATATTCATATCAACTTCGGCTCGCGAATCCTCATCATACTTTAGATCCAGCAACGGTGTATTGTTGACGATTCCAACACTTACTGCCGCGACTGAGTTGGAAAGGATTTGACGGCTGATCCGACCAGTTTTGATCACGCGCTTCGTCGCCAAAGCAAACGCTACGTAGGCACCTGTAATCGCTGCAGTGCGCGTTCCCCCGTCGGCCTGTAGTACGTCACAATCGATCGTAAAGGTACGCTCGCCAAACGCCTTCATATCTGAAACCGCTCGCAGACTTCTGCCGATTAGCCGTTGAATCTCGTGAGTTCGTCCTGAGGGACCACCTCGCCCGGTTTCGCGGGCTGTTCGAGTTTGAGTTGCCCGGGGCAACATCGCATACTCGGCTGTCACCCAGCCCTGCCCCGTGTTTCGAAGAAAGGGTGGAACTCGATCTTCGAGAGTGGCTGCACACGCAACCCTGGTATTGCCCATTTCTATCAGAACCGAGCCTTCTGCGTACGGTAAGAAATCAGGCGTTATCTTAATGGTCCGCAGCTCGTCTGCCGCACGCCCATCAGTCCGTTCGAAGCTCATCGTTTCCCCACACCTCTACTGCTTCCAGAATTGAAGGAGCGGAACCCAGAAACCGCTCTGCTACTTTGGCGAATCTCTGGGCCGCATCAGTTACATAGAAATGATCCAGATCATCGCCCAGGCGGCGATCGCCCTGATGGAGAATATCCAGATCATGAGAGAGACCCAGTTTTTCTAAACGCGCTACAACCTCGACAGCGGTCGCTTCCCCCGAGTCTATCAGTTTTACTTCTGGTCCAATTATGTCGGCAATGGTTTGACGCAAGATTGGATAATGAGTGCAACCGAGCACCAGCACACTGATCGACTTCGACTTCAGGTCCGCAAGATATTCAGCGGCCACAGCATGGGCGACTTCAGAATCTGCCCATCCTTCTTCGGCTAACGACACAAACAGCGGGCACGCTTGTTCGATTACATCAATTGAGGGATTGACCGCTGCGATAGCCGTGGCATAAGCACCACTCTGAACCGTTGCTTCAGTTGCGATGACACCGACCCTTTGGCTGTTTCTTATCAAACTCGCTGCAGCGCGAGCTCCTGGGCCAATGACGCCTACGACCTCTATGTTTACGGCTTTTCGAATTGCCGGCAACGCCAGAGCGGAGGCTGTATTACAAGCTACAACTAAAAGTTTAATTCCGTGTGCTTCCAGGAACTTCGCATTCTCCACCGCATAGCGCTCGACTGTAGATAGCGACTTGGTTCCATATGGCACACGGGCCGTGTCGCCCAGGTAGACGAATCGTTCGTTCGGCAACCGTTCGTGAAGCGCTCTGTAAACGGTGAGTCCGCCGACTCCACTGTCAAAGATCCCGATAGGAAGATTTCGATCCAAGGAAGCCGTTCTTTGTATCCGCCGTTACCACAAACGCGCTCGGCCTGGGGCAACCATACGATTAAGATTTTCACTAGAGCCAAACACTACGAACATATAGGTGCTGACCTCTAGCTAAGCAAAAATATCAGATACGCACACCCGAAAACCAGAAAAGAGATCGTGGTCGACTAGTTCCTCGTTCTCTTGAAAGACTGTCGTTTCAAGGTTCGCGGTGTGAACTTCGACGGTCCTGGAGTCAGGATCCACCAGCCAAACCGTTTTTTTGCGCCTAGTTCCAACCACTGCGCAGTTGTTCTTTCAACTTTCTTCTTGTGGTCACTTGGCGAGAGTACCTCCACCACCAAATCGGGGGCACCTAACCGATAACCTTTGGACCGCCGGCCCAGGCGAACGCGTCTTATAAATGCAATGTCGGGAGCGAGAACGGTATCCGGGTCGCTCCCAAGTTTGAATCCTGTTTCAGCGCCATAAAGAATGCCTGGATTATTAGCTTTAACGAACTGGCCTAGCAATATAGTGAGATTACCTATGGCTGCGCCATATTCTTCACCTGATGGCGACATTATGAGGAGTTCTCCTTTGACCAGCTCATAACGATGCTTCCCATGAGGTAATGCGATTAACTCGTCTGCGGTCATCAAGCGAGTATTCGTAGTCATGAGGTTCACTTAACCAAAAATATCCCTAAGAGAAATTCTGAATCCGCCCAGAACATCGTCGCCAGTCAGTTCGTCGTTTTCGGTCAATAACACATTTTTACCGCTCGAATTTCTGACTTCAACGGTCCGCGTTTTCGCATATACCAGCCAAACAGCACGCGTACCGAACTCGAGCCATTGCGCAGTTTTCTTTTCTACTTTTGGTTTGCTCTCACTCGGAGAAATCACTTCAACCGCTAAATCGGGTGGGATCTCTAGATAAGTAGATGGAATGGTTTCGAGTCGGCCTTTGCGTATGAAGCTTATATCTGCTGCTAGTACCGTGTCTGGGTTCCTTTCGAGGATGAATCCCGTTTCAGCACCAAAAACAATACCGAGTTTGTTAGCTAGTACAAAAGTAGCAAGAGGGGCGGTGAGATAAACTGTCACTGCACCGTGTTGCCCACCTGATGGAGACATCGTGAGGAGTTCTCCTTTAACGAGTTCATAACGGTGCTGCCCCCGCGGCAGTCTAATCAGTTCTTCAGCCGTCATGAGATGAGTCGTTGTGCTCATTTGGTATTCCTGAGTAGTTGTGAGGCCCACGTCCAAGATCTCAAGTTTGAGACCGAAAATTCTTATGGTGGAGGCGCCGAGAATTGAACTCGGATCCAAAAACCAACGCCGAAGGACTCTACATGCTTATTCGCTTCTCTTTCTTATCTCAATTGCTCGAGATAAAAATTCGCTCGATGTCGAGTCAGTGAAGCGACAAGACCTCAACACGAGCTAGCCCGACTTTAGTCTTGCCCATGCTCACGGACCGAAAGCATAGGCCAGCTCATCTGAGTGACATCTCCCTCCGCGCGCATGAGCAACTTGCGGTGAGACGCTCGGTGCTTAATTAGGCAGCGAGAGCCAATTCATTGTTATTGGCAATTGTGTTTCCCTACGCTTTTTAACGAGCTGCATAAGGTAGCCCGGCATGACATCGCGACGATCGTTCAGGTTCCTGTCGAAGCCTGTCGCCCCCAACTGCGAGCATCTTGATTATAGAGGCTTACCTTGATAAGTAAAAACGCGAAGGGTCAAAAAGGCGGGCGAGTGGCCGGAAACAATTCGCTGTTAGCTAAAAACCTCGTATATTCCTCTTTTCGCCGGTCGTAGTTTGGGCAGTTCGTGGGCTATAATTCATCGCGCCCTCCCCCAGTTCCAACCATACTGTGGATATCCACGTTGTCCTTGGCTGTGCGTTTAATTGATTCTTGAGTCGAGGGGGTCGCCATCTTATGTCATCTAAAGAGTTTGGATCCAAATTGAAATCTTATTCCCCAAGAGCGATTGTCAACGCCCCACCAGATGAACGGAAGACTTTATTGACTCGGTTCTGGTTACCGGCGGTAATTCTCCTGGCTCTATCAGCCGGTGGTCTAACCGGCATCATCGCAGCTTACGAGTTGAATTACTCCCGGGCGGCGAATGAGGTAGCAGCATTAGCCACTTATCGCCCAAGCGTCGTAACTCGAGTCTATGCTGATGATGGTGAAACAGTCATCGGTGAGTTTGCTCTCGAGAAGAGAATTCCGCTGAAGTACGAAGAGATTCCTCCCGTTCTCAAGAACGCTATTCTCGCAGTCGAAGATGTACGCTTCTACGATCATATCGGTATTGATCCGATTCGTATCGTAGGCGCCGGATGGAAGAATCTCACGACTGATAAAGTTGAAGGCGGATCGACTCTCACTCAGCAACTTACGAAGAATCTGTTTCTTTCCAAAGAACAGACGCTAAAGCGAAAAGTAAACGAGTGGATTCTGGCGCTGCAGATCGAACGCTATTACACCAAGAACCAGATCATGGAGTTGTATGTCAATCACATGTTTCTGGGTGCAAATGCCTATGGCATGGAAGCCGGCGCCGAAACATACTTTGGCAAACAAGCTAAAGATTTGACGCTGGCTGAAGCGGCATTACTGGCTGGTGTTCCTAAAGCTCCGAGCGACTACTCACCTACTTCGAATCCTGCAAAGGCAAAAGAGCGACGTGACCTGGTTTTGGACCTGATGGCCAAAAACGGTTTTGCGAGTCAGGCTGACGTAGATGCGGCGAAAGCAAAGCCAATTCAATTGGCTGACACCGCCTACTATCAATCTCAACCGCGATCGTCTGTTTATGATTATCCGGTCGAATATATCCGGCAAGAATTGGAAGATAAATATACAACGCGCGTGGCCCAGGGTGGTCTGTCAGTTTACACAACTATTAATGTCGAAGCTCAAAAACGAGCTTACGACGTTCTCAGAGCCGGTCTGCGAACTTACGATCGCACTCATACAAGCTGGCGCTCGAGTTACACAATGATTCCAACACCAATCAATAATGGTGAGGGACCAGCCACTCAAACCGAACTTAATAACTACAAGCATCCAGACTGGTATGGCAATGACTATGAGACCGGCCGTCACTTGATGGGCCTGATCATGAAAGTGGATAGAGCACGAAACGAGGCCAACGTCAGGTTTGGTAACTTCACGTCAACTTTGACAGCGGCGGATATGGGTTGGGGCAAGCGACAGCCGAAGGACGAGTTCAAGGCTGGACACCTGGCAGAATTTGAAATTAAAGAAGTCGATGAGAAGAGTCGCCGCCTGAAAGTTGAACTGTCGCAAGTGCCTTCTGTTCAAGGCGCAATGATGACGCTCAATGCAAAGACTGGTGAAATCGTTAGCATGATCGGCGGCTACGATTTCTATACCAACAAATTCAACAATGCAATTCAGGCTTACAGGCAAACAGGCTCGTGCTTCAAGCCGTTTATCTATACTGCCGCTGTTGAATGGGGAATGACTCCTGATACGACCGTCAGCGGCGCGCCTATTAGTATTGGTGACTGGCAGCCTCACAATTACGACGGATCGACTGGCTGCTCTGATATGCCAATGAAGACGGCGCTGGCGAAGTCGATGAATATCCCCGCTGTCCATCTTTTACAAACTGTCGGAATACAAACAGGCGCTCAGATGGTTCGGCGATTCGGTATCAAGGTACCTATGTCGCCTTATCTTCCGTCAGCTTTAGGCGCAACGGAAGTCCCGCTCGACCAAATGGTCTCCGCGTATTCGGCTTTTCCTAACAGGGGCATCCGAGTAGAGCCGCACCTGATTCGCAAAGTACTGGATCGCGATGGTGGTCCACTCGAGGAATGGGAGCGGACTACGTACAAGGTCATGAATGAATACGTGGCCTTGACGATGGTCTCGATGATGCGCGGAGTGGTAACCGGTGGTACAGCCACAGCTGCGATGTCTTTAGGAGTTCCAGTCGCCGGCAAAACTGGAACGGTCAACGATCACACCGACGTTTGGTTTATCGGTTACACGCCAACTTACGTGACCGGCGTATGGATGGGCTATCCTGGCAAGAAGAAGCCCCTCGGCAATGACATGACAGGTGGCCACGGTGCATTGCCAATGTTTGTCGACTTCATGAAGACGTTTCTGAAAGACAAACCAAAAGAGGAATTTCCGAAGGCTCCGAACATGCCTGAGGACATGAAAGAACTCTTCCGGCAGAGGCAACGAGAGTTAGCGGCGGAGCGAGCTGAGTTTGCCGCGGACGCAAATAAAGACGCTGAAGAGACGGCCACTCCAGCAACTACAACTGAGCCAAAGATGGACCAGATGACGTTGCCACCGCCGCCTAAAGCGGAAGAACCGGAAACAACGGCGCAGCCCAAGTCCGAACCAGCAACGCCGAAGGTCGACGCGCCTGCGCCAGCTACAGTTCGTCCACGCGAAGTCGAACCTGGAAAGAAGAAGGGTAAAAAAGGCGACGGAGAACCCTGAATAGGGACTAGGGGCCAGAACATAACTGGGGGACTCGTTACTGAAAGTGCTCGCCCACTGACCCCTGTGACCCTACTAGAGCATTTTCCCTAAGGCGTACGGAAGCATCTTGCGCCACCAGGGCCAGTCATGGTCCACGTCGTGACCCCACAAATCCAACTGATGGGGAATTCCCTTCGCACTAAGAATGTTTGAGAGCGCCTCGCTTCGCTCGGGCGCTTCATAGTTTCCTCTTCCGGACATGATCAATATTTTGTCGGCCTGACGAAGTATCGGCAGGTAGTGATCATCATTAATGTTGGAGATGTAATCCACGGGGTTATTAAAGTAGACGTTGTCGTCGTAATAACCTTTCAAGTAAGAGCGCACGTCGTAACTGCCGCTCATCGCAATTACTCCGCGAAACAGATCCGGATGTCTGAAATAGGTATTCACCGCCAAAAAGGCCCCGAGACTGGCGCCAGTCGTGATTGGTCTTATCTCCCCACCAGCGCAATTGCTTCTGATCAAAGGCAACACTTCGTCGGTGATGTAGCGATCGTAACGAGTTAGCAGTTCGGCCTTCAGGTTGGGCGGCATTTGTTCGTTCAGCAAGCTGTACCGGTTGACGCTGTTGATTGAATAGGCGCGGAGTCGTCCGGCGTCAATAAATGGCTTTATCGATTCGACGAGATAGAAGCGTTCGTATTCAAGATAATCAGCGGCCGCGGTCGGAAACATTAAGAGCGGGGGACCGGCGTGTCCGTAAGCGACGAGGGGCATTTCAGTACTGAGGTTCTGGCTAAACCAGCTTGTAATTCGGCGTTCCATGAAGGCCTTTCAGTTTTTGGGAATTTTTGGGGCGTGAGATATTGGCGCAGATTTGAGGTAAATGGCAAGTTGGCGGCGAGAAGGGGGGTATTGGCGGGAAGGGGAGAAATAGGACCTATAGGCCCTATAACCGAAAGAAGTCTCTTTTCAGTGGCCCCCAGTTGACGGTCAGAAACCCATTTGTTATAAGACCGTTTTCGCCATTATTCCGCAGTAGCTCAATGGCAGAGCATTCGGCTGTTAACCGAAGGGTTGTAGGTTCGAGTCCTACCTGCGGAGCCAAAAAATTGTAAAGGCCGCTGGATGCTGTTCCGGCGGCCTTTTCCTGTACCACGCTTCTAGAAACCGAGCAGTCTCAACCGTTAGTCTTTAATGCATGGAGGTATTTGCGCGTCGGGCGCTACCGATAGCGCGGCAGTGAGTGATTCTAAGCCAGACGTTTGCATAATCACGTTGTTGAGATC
>DASROI010000182.1:0-2142 GCA_035646955.1 Pyrinomonadaceae bacterium | reverse complement strand
CTACGCCAGCATGCAAACATGGCTTGCCACGCACTACGAAAATGCCATCCATTTACTACGACTGCGTCGTACCTCCCGCGAGCGATCAGGGCTCGCACTTCGGGCGTGTCGAGACCGTTAAAACTTCCCACTGCGGGTCTGTTAGCAACATTCTTCAAGAAGCGGTGTGAGTACCCATTTAACAACTCGACGTCCCAGTTGAACTCCACTCCAAAGCCGGCTGCTGCTTGTTCGGCGGGAGTGGCGTCGTGACAGTATAGAACTTCGAGTTCAACATCTGGCCTTTCGTTGAGCGCCCGAAAAACGGGGGCGTAATACTGGATCGGATGCGTTGTCAAAAACGCGAGACGAGTGCGGGATTCCGCCTGTTGGTCCAATCGTTTTGCAGTGGCTGCCACTAACGGATACTCGTGATGCTGTTCAGACAATCTGCGAGCCGGGCCGACATCGCCGATGTGGAATACTGCCGGAGCGCATCCATGTTGGGTTGGCTGAAAGAATGCTCATTGATAATCAGTCGCTCGAGTGCGAGCTTAATTTTTCCAACCTTCTGTCCAGGCCCTTCGATATCGGAGTAGGTCACCAACTCACCTGCTTCGGTTTGCCGCATAATCTCGATAACGCTGCTCGCCTCGTGAAAGATTGCGAGCAGTGGACGTTTGGCGAGAATGCAGGGAAAAGACTTCGACGCTGTGTAATGTTTTTCGTTCGATCCAAGCAATAGAAGAGCTTGCGAATCTAACATCAGCTGCAAAGACTCCAGATAGGAAACTCTCGCCGGCCTCTCGTCCACAAGTTCAGCGATGTTTGCTTCGCGCGCGAGCCGCTGAACATCCTTTGGAGCATTACCGTTTGCGGCATAGCTTGTACCAATGAAATGTAGCCGAATCCTTGAAAAGATTGCCGGTGACTCTTGTAGGACCAAGCTGATTGCCTCGAAAAGAGCCCGAACCGTTTCGTGCATGGCAGGAATACACGCGCCGACATAACTGATGTGGAAGTAACCATCCTGATTATCAAAGATAGTTTGCCGGCGGGGGTTAGACCGTAAGTAATCAAAATCTGCCGCCTCTGCACCATAGGGAATCTCGGTAGCGCGTTCATCGCTTAACCATCCGTACCTTTTGATGACTGAGTCCGTCGTGCCCCGGGAGACGCCGGTGATGTGGGCCACATGCTTTAATGCGTAAGGTTCGACCGTTCGCGACAGAGCATTTGCGAAAGCCCATTTTGGAGGCCTTTGCGACTTCGGCACACGGTTGTACGAGTCAGTTACCCAGGGGTCGATGTAATCGATTACGTATGGAATCATGAAGCGCCGGTAAGCCATTCGACCGAGGACCATACTTATCGATGGCGGTACCGGTATCAGGATCGAGTCGATTTTACGGCTGGTACAGATCTGTTTTAAGGCGTTCCATTGTTGGAGCAGACTGCGCAGGCCGATATCGCCAATTCCGAGTTTCCGTGTCACGCGAGTCGAAAATGCTGACACCCTGATTACCTCAAGATCATTCTTCAATAACTGTTCATTCTCAGGATCAAATGTGCCTTCGTAAAATTCCGGCTTAGTGGTTAGTACGATCGGATGCCAACCAAACTCCGGAAGGTGCGACGCAAAGAATCGAATCCGAGTGGCAGGAGGTAAACTGCTAGGCACAAAATCGGCGCCAATAATCAGTACCGTCTTCATCTCCACGCCGCCTCAACGTCTCCGCGACTCTGCGTCAAAGAATTGTTGTTGAGCACACTCAACAGTTTTGCCTGCTCCACATCCCAACAAAACTTTTGGCGGGCCACTTTCCAACTTTCGACCTGAGCCTGTCTCAAAGTCTCGCGGTCGAGAGCGAATGTTCTGATTCCTGCAGCCAATTCATCAATATCTGAATAAATGAATCCGGCCTTGGGAGTCTGCTCCATAATTTCTTGCTGACCTGGAGTATCGCTGGCAGCGATTGCCAATCCTCCGAGAAGATAACTAAATAGTTTATTAGTTACGGTCCGAGCATAAGCCTCATTCTCAGTCACCTCTGAAGCGATGCCAACATGAAACTTATCGAGTGAATTGATTACTTCGTCATGAGGCACGAGCGGGTGAAAGATAAGCGTGAGTTGGCTGCCATCAGCTAGCGAGCTTAGTTC
>DASROI010000181.1:0-2448 GCA_035646955.1 Pyrinomonadaceae bacterium | reverse complement strand
CACACAACCCGTGCAATCCGCAACTGTAACTACTGCAGTACCAGTCACTGTGTGCTGATTGCCGTCATTTACCTCGACGGTTGCTGTATAGCTGCCATTAGCAACACCGGAAAGATCCCATGTTACTGAACGACCTTCACCTGAAAGTCGACCACCAGTTACTGACCACGTGTAAAGCAAGGTGTCGTTATTGACGTCGGTATAGTTCGCCGTTAACGTCACGTTGCTATCAGTCGGAGTACAGCTGCTTGAGCTTGTGTTTGGCGGACAGGGCCGCAGAATTGAGCTCAATGAAGCCGACGCAGAACCTTCTGGCGCTACGTTTGGTGGAGGTGGCTCGCCCCTGGCGTTGCGACGTCCTGCCCAGAACTGGAAGATGAAACCATTCGGATCCTCAGACCAGACAAACCCTTGCGGGAAACCATTAGCAGTTGCTGTTCTTGAAGTTCCTGGTACAACTACCAAGCCTCGGCCGACGACGTTGACGTTCGTCACTTGCTGAATCGGCACGTTGAAATCAGCTGGATTGAAGTGATCCTGATCCTGTTGATTCAAGTGTCGTCTGTATGCAAAGCCAAAACCAAACCATCGTCGCGGATAAATCTTGACGCCGCCGATTACATCTACTGGACTGTTCTCGAACGAGTTGATTGTGCGACCACCGACATATTGAGTTGATCTAACTTCTGCGATTGGCTGGAAGTGCTTATTGACTGGAAAGTCAAAGCCTACACCAGCGATGAATTCATCAGGCCGATCGAGAAGAACGAAATCACCTCCGCCACCTTTCGGATTACTGTTAAGCCAGTAACCACCGTTAGCTGAGATGTTGACGTGCTTGCTGAGTCGACCATCGACGAAACCGCCGATGAAGAAGTCGCCGATATCGCCACCCGGGCTGGCACCGCGCTGAAGCTGATTAAAGCCGGAGGAATCGTCGCCCTTATCGGGATACCAGCGATACATTCCGAGTAAGCCGACGCCCAACGGGTTGTTTGGTCCGGTGAAGCGAAACTTACCACCCACAACAAAATTCGTGAATGTGCTTTCACCATATAAGCGGTTCACAAAAGGCGCGTCAGGCAAGTAAGCCGGAGCGACTGTAAATGTTACTGGAACCGTGATAGGCAGACTCAGGGCAGTCGCCGGCAACAGTGTGGTTGCCAATACAACGCCTGGAAGAATTCCGCCCACCGGAGAACCTACACCCGGAAAGTTATCCGCAGTGCCGTAGGTTCCGCTGTTCGGCTGGACCACTGGTGGTCCAAGTAAAGCATTGAATCCAGGGAAGCCAAACTGCTGCCCGATTTGACCAGCGGTCAATCCGAATGTTCCTGCGGATCCACCTGTAAACGGATACTGGACGAAGGGCTGATTATTCAACGGGCGGAAGACTGCGGTATTCGCCAGCGTTCCCACCAGTGGCCCAGAGGGCGCCAGCACAACTGCCGGACCTCTACAGAGAGAGGTGCCGCAAAACAGCTGTGAGTTTGGCAGATAAAAACTTGAAATATTCTGTGGTGAATTTACTTTGATCCCGCGCCAGCCGTTCGTCTTGAAAAACAGTTCGACGTGATCGTTCAATCCGACGTTGAAGCTCAACGGCACATCCGTGATATCAACATTACCCGGATCACGATCATAGTTGCTGTACGCGATGCTGAATGTGAATTCGCCGCGTCGCAGCGTCGAACCATCATAAATAGTGAAGAGACCAGTTGGCCCACCTTCTGGACCACCGGTACCGACCGTTGGAGACTGATTGCGCGGATCACTCTCCGATCTTCTGGTCTGTGCTGATACTGCGGCACACAGCACCAACGAAACGAGCGCAGCTATAAGCGCCCTTGTTGCGAGTCTCATCGCATTCCTCCTGCAAATGAGTATAAGAATTCTATGTAATAGTGCCACCGTGCCTAACAAGACCAAGCTTGTATTGCGGAGGCTCCAACTACAGCTTTCAAACGATTGAGCCGCTTGGACCAGAAGGTCCAGCGGTGGCGCTCGGACTGCGATGTAAACAGAATACTTGAGCTTCCTCGTCGTACTCCATCTTCACCAATCAAGCTCTTCCCGAGTTTCTCTCAAACGAAGTTTTCATCCCTGATAGGTAATGAACACTCCTGTGTCAATGATTTCATCACTCGAACCAGTTGTTAAATTCTTGAGAAAACTTGACGATGGTCCGAGTGCTAAATCATGCCAGACCATACTCTACCTTAAAATGGAAATCAAGCCCTTTTCACGACTTAGCGCCCATTTTGTTTATGTTTTTTCGGTCACGCGTAGATGCCTCTCATGCGTGTATCATAGGCCACGCGGTCTATCGCCAACATGTACGCCGCGGTCCTTGTATCGACCGAATGAGCGTCCGCGTAGCGACACAGATCATTGAAGCTCGCGACCATTTTGTCCTGCAATCGTTCGTTAACAACGTCTTCACGCCAG
>DASROI010000180.1:0-29806 GCA_035646955.1 Pyrinomonadaceae bacterium | reverse complement strand
GCCCCGGTTAACACAATCCGTTCCAACATGACTCTTGATTGTTTGGAGTTATGTGAGGTGAACGAAAGTCGCGTGCATTCTCTGTCGTGAGGGCGGAAAAGTAAAGAGAGTTAGTGTTAATTCGTGTAATTACGTTGATGCCTCTTGTCGGACAGAACCACCGCTCCACTAAATCACACGAACTAACACTGACTAAAGTGACAGTAATCCGAGTTTTCGGCACAGGCTCTAGCCGGGATGTCGCAGCTCAAGTCTTTTTTGAGGACAACGGAGGAGCGGTGAACATATCCAGATTCGATAGACCAAGATTCTGCTCAATTTCGGAGATTCGCTTTTGTACCGCATCAAATCCGTCACCACCAAAGGTCTCGCTTTCGATCTCTTCAAACTTCGCTCCCAATTCATCGAGGCGTCGATCACCAACGGCTGCCTTCCATGCAGGAAAGATGATCGTATCCTCAATTGCCGCATGATGTTCGTACATCCGGACCAACGATTCCAGCGCCTTTATGAACTCCTCGACGCTCGCCGCCGGAATCTTGTCTCCCTTCGTAATAGACAAAATGTAGTCGGTGATTTCCCGTCCACGAACATGTTGCGCCGTAAGAACGTCAACATAAGAACTCGCTGTACCTTGCGCTTGTCTCAAAGAAGGGAAGATGTATGCTTCCTCCAGTTTTTTCTCGTGGTAGTCTTCACCGAATACTCGAAACAATTGCGCCGCCTTTTCGAGTTCGTCGGTAGGAACACTGCCCGCATCCAGCTTCAACCTGGTCGCGCTTTCGGTATAAACCAACAAAATACGCCGCAGAATGCCATGTTCACGCATTAGATCTTCCGTCGCAGTCACTTCAATGCCGGCAGCCTCGTCCGACTCATCACCCCCTTTGCGTGGTTCGTCATTTCTTGCTCCACTGGACGAGTTTTGTGGCATCGCGCAACCCGCAAGCACTGTCCCCGCTCCAATTGCTGACACTCCAAGCAACAACTGTCTTCTCTTAAGGTTCAATTTTCTGACTCCTTTCCGTCTCTGACTTTTGATATTAACCCGCGGATGACGTTAGACTAAGCGTACATCAGAAAAGACAAGTAAGATTCTACAATAATGGATAATGCCGAAATCGCGCGCCGGTTCTATCGTCTTGCTGCCCTCATGGAGATTCGGGGGGATGATCCATTTCGGCTCCGATCTTATCGAAATGCGGCGGAGGCGATCGAGGTCTGGCCCACTCCTTTGCAGGAGATTGCTGCAGCCGAGGGAGAAACAGGGTTACAAACGATTCCGGGCGTTGGTAAGGCAATCGCCGGAAAAGTGCTCGAACTCTTATCAACGGGGAGCTTTGCTGCGTGGGATAGGCTGACGGCGGAAACGCCTGAGAGTGTTCTAGATCTCACCGAAATACCGGGCATTGGTCCAAAAACCGCGGCGTTACTTCACCAGCGTTTTAAGGTTTCTTCTCGTGCGGATCTTGAGAAGTTTGTCGCCGGCGGCGGTCTCGAACTGGTCGATGGGATTGGACCAAAGACCGCAGAACGAATTAAAGACGCCTTGTCGGAATAAAAGTGCGGAGTGGTTATTCGACGGTCCGGCGTTGCTGCTTTGTCCTCCCAACAAGTTCTTGTCGGTCTTACTCTGCGTGTCTCTGCGGATCTCGGCGTCGCTCTGTGTCTGTTCTGAACCGATTTAGGATAGCGAAAGGATCGCAGAGTGACGCAGAGGTGCGCAGAGTGACGCAGAGCAATGAGGCAAAATAACTTCTTTACCAATCAGTCGCTGACATGATTGAATTACGGAACGCTTTTCTTCATCTCCAAACTGTTTCCCAAACGAGGACGCTATGAGCAAATCGATCAAACGACGGGACTTCATGCGTAAAAGCGCCGCGGCCGGCATTGTGGTCGCAGCCACCAAGGACAACGTTCTTGGCTTTCCAATGATCTTGAAGCAAAGCTCGATAAAACCGGTTGTCATATCGTCAGCAAACGGGAACAAATTTAAGAACGGCGGTGAGGTGACGGCGGTTAAAAAAGCATTCACCATGATCACAAATGGTTCCGATGTTCTCGACGCCGTAATCGCAGGTGTCAACATCGTCGAACTTGATCCCCTCGACGACAGCGTAGGATATGGAGGCTTGCCAAATGCTGACGGCATCGTGCAACTCGATTCCTCCTGCATGCATGGACCAAAGAAACGCGCCGGAGCAGTCGGCGCACTCGAAGGTGTCCGCACTCCATCCCTCGTTGCGAAAGCTGTATTGGAAAATACGGACCACCATCTGATCGTCGGTAAAGGAGCACAGGAATTTGCACGCAACATGGGGTTCAAAATCGAGGACGACCTGAACACCGATAACTCAAGGAAGCAATGGCTCGAATGGAAGCGCCGCACCGATCCGTCTCACTACCTAGATCCAAAAAAACGAGCTGAGGCTGGACATAAAGCCGCGCTCGATATGTTGGCCGAAGGTCTGTTGCGTGAAGAAAATCTGCACGGCACCATAAACTGCGACGGCATCAATTCGAAAGGTGAAATTTGCGGCGTTACGACTACCAGTGGTCTAGCCTGGAAGATCCCGGGACGCTTAGGAGACTCGCCTATTCTCGGCGCTGGACTATACGTCGACGGTGACGTTGGAGCAGCCGGCTCAACAGGTCGCGGGGAAGCAAACCTCTACAATCTCTGCTCGTTTGTGATCATTGAAGAGATGAGGCGCGGTGCTCATCCTAAAGACGCCGGCATGGAAGTCCTGAAGAGAATAAAGAACAACACCGTGGAGAAACGACTTCTCAATAGTCGCGGCCTGCCGAATTTTGGGATCAACTTCTACATTTTAAACGCAAAGGGCGAGTTCGCCGGCGTAACGATGTACGAGGGTTCTTCATTCGCACTCTGCAACGAGAATGGTCCTCAAACTTTGAAAGCGGAGGCCTTGCTGCAAGGGAAACCGAGTGAAACCGACTAAGAAAATCGTGTCTTAATTTTATGACCTCACGTACAAGCGTCTCAGCGCTTTTACTCACGCTATCTCTAATCCTCGTAAGCTGTGGTACATCCAGGATTGATCGTGAGCTGACAACCATTCGCGACGAGATAAAGAAAGAGTTCGGCGAAGAAGCTAAAGTCCGATTTGGTCAAGGGGATCGGCGGTCAATCTTCTTTGTGACATTTGAGAATTCGCCGCTCAATGCGCGAGCTGTTTCGACCAGATCCAAACTCGCACAGAACGCAGCGAATGTCGTGAAGAAGAACTTTACCGGATTCACAGGTACCGATGAGATCTGGGTCATGTTTCTAAGGGTGAAGACGAACTTGATCATTCTTCATCGAGTCGAAGAGGTCGACACCTTCCGCTATGACCGTGAGGCCAGATTATTCAAACCTAGTTCAGTCGACATCCCCGAAGGCAATCCACTAGTTCCTCGCGCAACCTATATTGAAAACGCCGACCAAAGTGATGTTGCAGTCCGAATCCAATTGGACGGTCAACCAGGCGCGGGACTTACGCTGATACCCCATTTTACGGTTGCTGGTAACGCAGAAGAGGAAAAAGCGAAAGCTCCGCGAGAGGTCTCGCTCGACTTCGCGTTATTTTCTCGTCAACCGAGATTCAGCCAGGATATGAAGATTAAGTTTGATGTGGATGGAAAACCTCTCCTGGAAACCGCCGGTAAGGTTTCACAGTATCCTGGCGACGCGGGTACGTTCTCGGAGTTTTGTTACGTGAAGATTCCCTACACAACTTTTAAGAGCTTGTCGTCAGGTGAGGTTTTGACCATCAAGCTTGGCAATACTAACTATGAGCTAACTCCCGAAGAAGTCTCGGCCCTCAAAAAAATGGCCGACTTTGTAAAGGAATAAACTTTGTGCCGGATCCCGAGCCTGGTTAGGTCTAATCTTGAGAGAGCGGCCCTGAATTAGTTTCCAAATCGCCCCGCGGATCCGGCACAAGTCATACTACTTAGCTTCAGGATCGGCCTGCATCATTCCGAAGATATTTCCTTCAGTGTCTTTGTAATAGACCAACCAACCCATTCCGGGAATCGGCATCTTTGGCACGACAACCTGAGAACCAAGAGATTGAGCTTTCGCGATCGAGGCATCGATATTCTCAACGTCAATAGTACAAACGTATGCAATTACAGCCTGGCCATCGATTTCGCCTTGACGGCGCAATAGACCACCATTTATTCCCGGTTGGCTATCTGGTCCAGTAGTAACCAACCAATAGTCCATTGGGCCTTCCCACTTCTGAAATGTCCATCCAAAAAGAGACTCATAAAACTTTACAGCTCGATCTGGATCGCCAGCGTGAATTTCAAAATGAATAACTCTCGGCATGCGCTTCTCCTCTTCTAGTTTGAAGTTAGCTGTTCGCAGTCGCAGTTGTTTTGCCGTACTTCTGGGTCGCAAAACCAACGATCAGGCCAACCATCGTTCCTGGCAAGACTATCTCGAAGTAATAACCACCCTGCATTAAAGCGACGAGAAATGCCAGGAGGGCGCCTACAATCACACCAAACAGAATTCCGATTGGCAGGGAATGGTATTTCCTGGCAAAGAATCCAATCGCAACTCCGGCAATAATTCCTTTGATGGTTGAACCTATGACGATGCCACCAAGCTGGTCACGAACTGCGGGAGTGAACCACGCCGTTAGACCATCAATAGCACCGAGCACTGCTCCCAAAACGATTCCAATAAGGGGTTTCGACATACTATCTCTCCTCAAATAAGACGTGATTTCTGTGGAACCACGGATTTAGTGTCTTCCTACCAATCCATTAAACGTCGATGAAATTTTCTTTAAGTCCCAGGCAAACTTTTTTGGCCTGTTGAACGCCTTTTTGTTCAGCCTTACCTAACTATTAAACAGTTCTGCGAGGTTCTTTAGTCGCGTGCGGTAAAAATGAAGAAAATTCTCATTATGAGGTAGGCCAGGACGAGCAGCACGAAAAAGCGGTTCTTGCCAAGCCATCGTCCAGTCTTTTCAAGAATATTTTCACGATAGGCAGAGACTGGTTCCGCATCGAGCAAGTGACCGACGTCAGTCGATAGCTCGTCAGCGCTCACATAACGATCTCGGCGTTCAAGAGCCATGGCTTTGAGACAAACAGCTTCAGCGGCTTTGCTAATCGAAGGCTCAACAGCGCGAGGTAGGGCTGCCGACGAATGATCGGAACGCGTCGCCGGCGCGGTGTTTGTAAGAAGGAAGTACATTACCGCTCCGAGGGAATATACGTCGGTGCGAGAATCGATCTGTTCGCCCCGGGCCTGTTCTGGCGACATGTAATGACGCGTACCAATTATAGTGCCGTCCGCAGTGACATGACTCGGAGTTGGACTGAATGTGGTGTTGGTGGAGCGCAGTTTAAGGGTGTCGGCCTCGGAGTCAGGTAAAGATGTCGGGGATAGGACCTTGGCGATTCCCCAGTCGAGGACAAGCACCTCGCCAAAGGAACCGATCATTATGTTCTGAGGTTTTAGATCTCGATGCACTACGCCGTGAGCGTGAGCAAAGGCTACGGTCTCACATACAGATTTGAACTTACGCAGACGGTCGCCCGGCGTTCTTACAGTCGCAGCGTACTCATCCAAACGATTTCCACGAACGAACTTCATCGCATAGTAGACCCTGCCATCCTCGGTCGAACCAACATCATGTACCGGCACAATTCCCGGATGTTCCAATTGTGCGATTATTTGTGCCTCTCGTAAAATCCTTCGCTTTGTGTCGTCGCTCAAATCGGTTTCGTGAAGAACTTTGATGGCGACTTCTCGATCTAGTTCCCGATCATGGGCCAAATAGACTGCGCCCATTCCTCCACTACCAAGCTCTTTGATAATTGAGTATTTGGTTCCGCTAAAATCGGGTTCGCTGACCACTTTGCGAAGGTGATCTAGTTTTTGGTCTGACAGCCATTTCATTTCAGTTCAAGTCCCAACAGCAAACGGGCCTCGGTCCGAAACTCTTCTTCAGTAGCCGTAATCTCTCCGAGCTTTTCGAGCACTATCTTGCGAAATTCACGACGGGCAGCTGCAAGGTAATTATTGACCGTAGCTGTATCAAGGTCGAACTGCTGTGCCAGTTTCGCATACGAAAGGCGTTCACCCGGATTTTCGTTGTTTAGATCATAGGCCTCAAAGAGTCGTAAATGAACCTGGCGGTTTGATGATGACAGACGCTCTCGGAGTCCTTCCACCGCAGCAGTGAAAAAGCTTCGGACCCATTCTCGATGAAAGAAGTCCTCGGGAGTTAGGTCCTTGGCGATTGACTGTAGCGACCATTCATCTTCAGCACTCAGAAAATCGAGGTCAAGGTGTTCACTTAAACCGCCACGTTTTAGTCTTTTATCAGACTTCTGCTGATTTGAGACGAACCCATCAAGACAGGTCCTGATAAAGGTCTGAAAACTTGCTTTGGCTGGATCGTAGGCTGCAAAATAATTCTTTTCTAAGGCCACTGCAAAAAATCCCTGGGTAAGATCTTTCGCATCCTCGTTACTTGCATGCCACTTCCAGCGGATGTATTTGTAAGCAGGTTTCCAATAACTCGTAAGGATTGACTCAAACGCCCGCTGCCGAGTCTGCCTGTCACCGCTTCTGATACGTATGATCGCCGACTCGTTTGTCGCCGGGAACCGGTGGTTAGGACCACCTATGTCAGTATCAGGATCCATAAGGCTCTGACTATTTCCGTTTCGGGACCGAAGCTCAGGCGGCGGCTTGATCATCAAGATAGCTGTCCGCGAGTGTCATGAGACTCGAATAGATTGCGATGAAAAGGTTTCACATTATTTTTGGTTTGACTCTGGCAGTCGTCTTCCTGTTGACCGGACAATACATGGACCGCTTTCATCACCATCTTGTCGACATGCCGGATGGTCCAAGGATGTTATATCGATCCCGTCATATCTATATTCTACTGTCAGCTTTGGTCCACCTGGGTATCGGATCCTATTTCTACTATCGAACCCAAACCTGGTTACGCATTATCCAGTTACTGGGCTCAGCTTTGATCACAATAGCTTCGGTCATGTTTGTGTCGGCGTTTTTCTACGAACCAGGCCTGCAAAATCTACAGGGACCGGTCACCAAGATCGCCGTAATAATTACCGCAGTTGGAATGTTGTTTCACCTGCTCGGCAGTAGAGAAACGATGAAGCACGAACGTTAAAAACTAAAGGCTACTATGAAACTTGTGAAGGAAGAGGAATACTATGACGTATTCTGCGGCCAATTGATCTTCTAGTTTGGAAAAGACTCAGACGGCAAATAAAAGTTTTTTACAATTCGGCGTAAACGACTGAGTTGCTTGTCAGGGCGTGGCTACTCTTGCTTCGGCTTGTCGTTTGACTATGACGAGTGTGATATCGTCGGCAGCCGCCGTTCCCTGAGCGAATTTTGTTAACGACGACTCAATCCGATCTCTTATTCCGGCAGCTGAGCTGGTCACGTTACGTGATACGACCTCGTACAATCGAGTTGGGCCAAACTCTTCACCGGTAGGACTCACCGCCTCGGTAACACCATCAGAATAAATTACGAGGACGTCTCCGGGAAGGAGTTGCGTTCGGCCTTCGCGATAATCAGCATCGGGCTTAATGCCCAAAGGTAGACCACCAGACGCAAGTTGTTCGACGGTTCCAGCCGCATGAACAATCAGAGGAGGATTATGACCCGCATTCAAAAACGACAGTGCTCCGGATCCCGGATCTAGCTCAGCGTAGAAGAGCGTAACAAAACGATTGGCCGGTATGTTGTCTGCCAGGTATCGATTTACTGCAGAGATTGTGGCTACTAAAGAGTCGTGGGAACCCGACTGCGCGTGAACGGCAGCGTGTAGCGATGACATCAACAGAGCCGCCGCAGTTCCCTTACCCGAGACATCGCCGAGTGCTATTACGAGCCGGCCATCTTCACGCTCAATAAAATCGTAATAGTCACCACCGATTTCATAGCAAGGAAAACTAATTCCCTGGAGCTCGTAACCATTCACCTGTGGAGGTGCAGTTGGTTGGAAGCGCTGCTGAATCTCGCTGGCGAGGGCCAACTCGCGTTCCAGTCGTTCACGCTCGAGCCGTGCCTCCACAAGTCGAGTGTTTTCGACGCGAATCGCAGCGACTGAAGCAAGGGTTGTCAACACTTTTAAGTGATCTTCCGTGAAGCGGCCTTCAGCAATCGGCGAATCGGCATAGATAATCCCGAAAACTTTTTCTGAAACACCGAGTGGAACGGCCAGGACCGAACGAACTCCCTGCAGGACGACGGTGCCGCTCGCAAATCTCGGATCGTGTTGCGCATCGGAGGTCAGTACAGACTTGCCCCGTATCACCACCTCATCCAATACGTTTCGACTAACACGAATTTCACCAACTTCTCCGGCTCGATCGCGGAGCCGAGCAACAGCCACACGAAGATCTTCACTGCCTTCGTCGCGCATCATGATCAAACAGCGATCGGCGGGAACGGCTTCAAACACAAGCGCCACTATCTGTTCTAACGTTTCATTTAATGTCGCCGAAGCGAGTAGTGTAATTCCCACCTTGCTGATGAGAGCAAGAAGGTCACCATGCTTGGTTGCAGGCTTCACTGCCGCTGCAGTCTGAGCAACCTCTTCCGGTTTGGTGCGGGCTCCTTCGATCGCCTCAAGCAGACCAGATGTGGTGCGATCACCGGAAGCCAGCGCGATTGTCGACTCAGGAAGTGAGGCGGCAGAGTTATCAGTGATCATGGTCGCGCCCATGCTCGAGTTATAACTGCCGTCGTCGAAGATTATTTCGGTCTCGCCAATTTGAATCCGGCCGCCAGAGGTTAAATGAATGACACCCTCTACATTGGACCCGTTATATAGCGTACCGTTAGCAGAGCCGAGGTCCTGCAAAACATATTCGTCGCCCTCACGGCGCACTTCCGCATGAACTCGCGAGGCGAAAGGATCAGGAATACATAAATCGTTTCTCGCTGAGCGACCAATGGTGATGCGTAAACGCCCTAACGGAAAATGGTCAGGGGCACGGTCGGGATATTTCACTATTAGTTCGAACATTTTGGACAAAGACTGCTACTAACGTATTGGTGGAGCTAACCGGTCAGGACCCTCACGCACAACGGCTGTGCCTGCAATGATATCGTGCAACCCTCGACCCCGCATGGTAAAAGCAACCATGATAAAACCCAAACCCAGAATTATGAAGGACAAGGGATAGCCTACAAAGTGACGAAGGAAGGCCCGGCCCACACCCGGTTCACCGCCATCGACTTTCTCAATACGCAGGCCGGTAGCCCATTTCCCTACAGTGACCCCGAATAACCCGGGTAGCATACCAAGGTTAAGAATTGCCGCAGCAATCGCCAGCAAAATCCCGGCAGTTTCCGCTGAATTACCGGCTGCACGAGCTCCTCCACCCAGGATTCTGGCGACCAGCGTTCCGAAGACCACGATTGCCGTCAACAGGATGTAGTCGATAAGCAGGGCTCCGCAGCGAAGAGAGAAAGGGGCTGGAAGCGATTGTCCGCCTTTTCTGGCAGCGCGACTTCTTGGTTGTGGACGAGTCAAACCTTGGGCGACGATCATTAGAAGTTAAAAACTTGGTGCAGTCTACTTCAACCGGAGCCAACTCGCATACTGCACACGAGCTTCTGGGCTGATCAAGGCCCCGTCGTGGGTCTGACTACACAAGTCGGGAGCAATTTTAACCAACTAGGAAGTGCAGGGTTGTTTCCCCTACTCTTAACTTGTCGCCACTATCTAACACACGTGGCTGTCTGGGAGCGAGTCGAACCGAATCGTTGATGACCGTTCCATTCACCGATCCCAAATCTTCTACCAGGAAAGTTTCACCTTCGAGCCAGATACGCGCATGCCTTCTGGAAACCTTGGTTTCCGGATCAAACCGGGAAAGGTCGATTTCCGGGAAAATATTTGAATGGGGGTCAGTTCGCCCGAGAAGGTTGCTGTCTTTCTGCAATATAAATGACGCATCGAGCTCAGTTGTGCCGGCGACAACAAGTTTCGCCGTAGGCCTCGCCGCGTGCAACATCGCACTGGCACCAACTCCTGCAAGTGGCTGACGCGCTCCGCAGTGTGCGCAAAATACATCGTCGGCCGCGATCCTGCCGCCGCAAAAACCACAGTACACAGTCTGACCCTGAACCGTTTCATTGCCAACCTGAGGCGCCGGAAGTCCGTAATTGACCCGGCCCGACATTAGTTTCTCAAGATGGATTGCCAGCTCGTTTCGCAACTCGCCTGCCGTTCGGAAACGATCTTCCGGTTTGTACTCAACGGTTCTCATCAGGATCTGTTCCATCTCTGTCGAGATACCTGGAGCGATTTGCCTTGGCCGCGGATTCTTCGAAAAATCAAAGATCAGGAGTGGGTTATCCTGTGGGTCAGCTCCAGTCAGCAGATGGAACATTGTCGCGCCCAAGCTATAGATATCGGACGCTGGTTGAACTCGACCACTGAATAACTCGGGCGGCGCGTAACCCATGGTTCCGACCGCGGTAACGCCCTTTTCTTGTTGCGACACCCAACGCGCAATACCGAAATCGATCAGCATCACGCGACCGGTGTTCCCGTCAATCATCAAATTGGCCGGCTTCAGGTCGCGGTAGATGATCGCCTTCGGTCTCGAGTGGAGATAGTCGAGCACGTCTGCGATTTGCATTCCCCAGTCAGCCACCGTTTTCTCATCGAGACGACCACCAACGGCCGCACGTATGCGTGAAGCCAGATCGCCTCCAGAGATATATTTCATGACAAGGTAAAACCGGCTTAGGGCGTCATCATAAAAATAGTCGTAGATGGTTGGGATCGAAGGGTGTTCAAGTGAGGTAAGTAACAACGACTCTCGCTTGAAATCGCCGATGGCCTTTTCATGTTGGGCCGGATCCAGGTGCGACTCGACCATCTCTTTCACAGCACGAGGCGCATCACCCAGGTTTCGATCTTTAGCGAGGTAAACGGCTCCCATTCCGCCGCCACCAATACGGCGAACGATCTCATAGCGAGAATTGAGCACAATGCCGCTCTCGAGCTGCTTAACGGATGCATGATGGCCGCCGGTAGCACCTTTTTGCGGAGTCGAATTTGTTCCAAAGATTCTGACGTCGTCCGTAGCGCCCCCTCCGAGCGATGCCGAAGAAATCTGCGCATCAGGGTCAGTTCCACTCAGCGATTCAACCGGAGTGGCTGCAGATGTATACCTAGACTTCTCGCGATCGGGTGTAGCCGAGCCCGCTGCTTTTGAGACCACCTCGGGTTTTAGCTCTGGCTCTGGTTCGGACGGCTCGTCAACCTTCAGTTCAACTGGCGGGTCAACTCTTGATTCCTCCTTCAGAGCACTACTCCCATCCACAACATCGGGATCGAGAGTTGCGGCAACAGTCTCGAGGTCCGGCGACGCTGCAGGCAGTTGCGCGCCACAGTTTCCACAGAAATGTTCGCCGGGTGCGACTTTACCGCCGCATTCCTTACACTCAGTCATCTCTTTGCTACAGTGAAATTGAAGCTCGCCAATACCAGTCTGATTAGTAAATTCACAACGGTCGGGTTTATTTCACGATGTGAAAACGCAAGAAGGTTTTACCAACGATAATCTCGTCTCCGTCGCAGAGGGCTTGACGTTGTCCGGGTGATAATCGTTTTCCCCGGTTGATAAAGGTTCCGTTTGTCGATCCCAAATCCTCGAGGAAGTACTGACCATTGCTCAAAGTTATCCGGGCATGACGCCTGGAAACCTTGGCTTCGGGATCGTCAGTATCCAGGTCCACATCGGGAAAGATCCCGCCATCAGCATCCCAACGCCCGATTTGCGACTCGAGGTCGCTAAGCATAAATTGCTTGCCCGTCGACCGGCCCTTCTCAATTACCAAACGCGCGTGGGGCTTGGTCGCTTGAGGAATACTCGCCAGATTGAGATTGCCAGAAACATGCCCGGTGGCAAACTCCTGGTGAGCACCGGCCAGATTGGTACGGGAGCCGTTTTGGCCATTTCCGCCGTTTGGATAGTTCTTTGGGGAAAGCAGCCCGTGGCCGTTGGGGCGCAAGGGAGCGCCGCACTCATCACAGTATTGCGAGCCTTCGAGGTTCTCAGTTTTGCACCGGTCGCACGTAATCATCGATTGTCTAGTTGCTCGACCCCCAGGAAAGATTGCCCAGGCAAACAGCGCGGGAGAAGAATTTTCATTTTAGCGCGAAATGAAATGGTGCGCCAACGCGTCTTATACAGGGGAGTCAAGGTTCGGCCCACAAATTTGCGTTTTTTTGGCCCTGCGACCGACTTTCAGGCGAGATTGCCGTTCCCCGCTCGACCAGAAGTGTCGGAATCATACGATATAGGAGATTTTATCGTTGCCAAAAACACTAGATGAAACGTTGACCAGGCGTGCTGGGACTCGCAATCTAATGACAACCCAGAAGTCAGCTTTGTGCCTCCAACATACGGCATTAGTTGCCGTTATATGAAACTGTTTGGTAAGTTTTGACGTAGAAGACACTTCGAGCGTAACGGTTGGACGTGAAGCGTTCCCGATAGGACCCACAACCCTCGTTCAAATGAGAATTTAGCCCCTAACTGAGGATTTTAAAAAGATGGCATTGAGTCGTAAGAAGAAAATTATTATTGGAGTATCGGTAGTAGCATTATTAGCGATTGTTGTGATCGTAAGCGTCTACGCTACCCGCAAAGATGAGCCCGAAGTCATTACGGTTAAGATTGAAACCAGGCCAGAACTAAGACAAACTGTGACCGCTTCAGGCGAAGTTCGTCCCATCCGTTACATCAAGTTGACCAGCGAAGTCCCGGGCCGCATTGAAGAAATTTACGTTAATGCCGGCGATCAGGTGAGCAAAGGGAAACCATTGGTCCGAGTCGATCCAACTCAGTTGCAGTCAACTCAGGAAGCGCAATGGGCCGCAACTCAAGCTTCGATTAACGACGTCCAGAATGCTCGCAACGCTGTCTCTGCTGCACAACAAGCACTTGTAGTTGCAGAGTCATCGGTAGCTGCTGCTCGCCAACAAGTCGTCGCGATGCAAACAAACGTGGACCGCGCTCAAGTCGACTTGAACACGGCCCAGCGTGAACTGAAAAGATATACAGAATTGATCGAAGCTGGTGTTTCGTCTCGGCTTGAGTACGACACCGCGCGAGATCGTTTCGAAACTGCGAAGATTGCACTCGAAACTGCAAAAGCGAATCTTGAAGCTCAGAAGATTGCTGTTAGAGAAGCAACTGAGCGAGCAACTCAACAGAAGATTGCCGTGAAGGACGCGCAGACTGCCATCAAGTCATCAGAGATGAGGGCAAACCAACAATCAGCTATGCTGCGCGGTCAAACAAGTCAGCGATCTAAAGCCACGCAACTGTCTCCGCTGAACGGTGTTGTAGCCGATATTCCAACTCGCGTTGGTGAATACGCCGTCGCTGGTTTATCAACCACGCCGCTTATGACAATTGCCGATATGTCCCAGATCAACGTTGAAGTGAACGTTGACGAAACCGAAATCAATAATGTTGAGGTCGGACAACTGGCGAAGGTAAAAGTCGACGCGCTAGGCGATAAAGAGATCAAAGCTGTGGTAACCCAAAGGAATCCGCTGGCGATCGCGAAGTCTGATCAGACCGGTGGACTCTCAAATCGAGTCAACGTGCAGGAAGCAAAAGAGTTTAAAGTTACGCTGCAACTTCAGGAATTGACAGAAGAAGTGCAGAATGCCCTGCGACCCGGAATGAGTTCGACCGCTACGATTACCACAAAGACCAAGACCAACGTCCTTGCCGTACCGCTCGAATCCATAGTCGAAAAATCGCCGAATGCAAACGCATCGCCGTCTCCGTCAATAGCGGGCAATGCACCGACGCCAGTCTCCAGCGATAAGCCGAAGCCGCAGAAAGGTGTCTACCTGATAGAAGGAAATAAGGTTCGCTTCATCGAAGTCACCACTGGTATCACGGGTGAGGCCGACATTGAAATCACGAGCGGACTAAAGCCAGGTCAGGAAGTAGTGAGAGGACCAAGCCGGATACTCAAAACCCTGAAAGACGGGATGACCGTCAAACGCCAGACCAAGAAACCCGGCAATGTGAATGGAAACGAGGGCAGTTAAATGAGCGACGTTACACTCGTAGAATCCCCAGTCGAGAACGTCATCAATCCTAAGACGGAATTAAATGGGCATGATCCGTCGAAGCTGATCTCCATGCGCAACATCTGGAAGACTTACCAGATGGGTACCGAATCAGTGCACGCTCTTCACGGTGTTTCGTTTGATATACCTCGAGGAGAATACATCGCGATCATTGGTCCATCAGGGTCTGGTAAATCGACCCTGATGAACCTTATCGGATGTCTTGATACACCGTCTCAAGGAGAATACTGGCTCAACGGAAAAAACGTTTCTGAAATGGACGACGACGAACTTGCTCGCATCCGAAACCAGGAAGTGGGGTTTGTCTTTCAAACCTTTAATCTCCTAGCCAGGGCAACCGCGCTTCATAACGTCGAACTGCCGTTGATCTATGGCGGCGTGAGCTCGTCTCAACGGCATGAGATGGCTAAGAAAGCTCTCGAGTCGGTGGATCTTTCAGAACGTATGATGCACAAGCCGAACGAGCTTTCCGGCGGTCAACGACAACGTGTAGCCATCGCTCGAGCACTGGTGAACCATCCTTCAATCTTGCTGGCTGATGAGCCGACTGGTGCACTTGATACACACACCAGTATGGAAATCATGGATCTCTTTGAGCGTCTACATTCAGAAGGCAATACCATCATCGTGGTCACGCACGAAGCAGATATCGCAGGGCGTGCACACCGGGTCATTTCCATTCGAGACGGTCAGATTGAGAAAGATCAACGCATCAGGTAGGAGATTAAGCTCATGAAGCGTGGTGGCGACCAGGCAGCAGAGCCGCGTCGCTTAATCCCTGCCTTACCCTTTTCCTCCCGAACTAACACTTCTTCGGCATTCCGTCTGACAGCAATCTGGGAAGCGTTTCGAGTCGCAACTGCGAGTCTGCGCGCCAATAAGCTGAGAACTTCACTGACGCTGATGGGAATAGTTGTCGGTGTCACCGCAGTGATTGCCGTAGTTACGATCATAAAAGGACTCGACAAAACGGTTGCTCAAACATTTTCATCCCAGGGCTCAACCGTCTTTACCATTTCTAAGAACCCGCAAATCATCAAGTCCAGAGAAGAGTTCGTCAAATTCAACAAACGGAAAGATGTAACGCACGACGATGCCGATGCAATTGCCCGCCTGTGCAGCGCCTGCTGGCGCGTCGGGATAGCCGCTAACGCCATCGAGACTGTGAAGTACGCCGACCAGAAAGCTGAGAACGTACGTATCCGCGGTGTTAGTCCCACGACGATGTTCGATATCGATGGTGTGACAATTGATACCGGCCGGATCTGGACCGAAAACGAGGGCGAATCGGGCCAGGACATTTGCGTCATTGGAACAGACATGCTGAAGAATCTGTTCAATGATGCTTCGGCCGATCGGGCAATGGGCCAGGAGATTCGAATTGCGGGCAGGCCTTATCGTGTTGTCGGGGTGCTCGAACCTTTAGGATCGATATTTGGCTTTTCGCGCGACAACGTCGTTTACATTCCTTATTCGACTTATCAGAAAGCTTATGGCGCAAGACGGTCACTGGTTGTCTTTATTCAAGTTCCCGCGCCTGAGCAGCTCGAAGTTGCTGAGGATCAAGTCCGGACGGTCATGCACAACCGACGTGGACGTACTGCTGATGATCCTGACGACGAGGGGTTTTCGCTGGAAACTCAGGATGTCTTTTTAAATCTGTACGGGTCAGCAACTTCTAACATATATATCGTCACGATCGGAGTCGCCGCAGTTTCTCTCGTGGTTGGGGGCATCGTGGTGATGAATATTATGCTGGTATCGGTTACCGAAAGGACCAAGGAGATCGGAATTAGAAAGGCAATTGGAGCGCGACGCAAAGACATTCTGACTCAATTCCTGATCGAGGCGGTCACGGTAACTGCGGTTGGTGGCGCTATAGGAGTGGCGACAGGTTTTGGATTGGCTTACGTGATTTCCGCCTTGATTGGATTCCCGCTTTTGATAAGCATAGCATCTGCGGTTTTGGGTGTTGGCGTGTCATCGATCGTTGGAATAGTTAGCGGTTTATGGCCCGCGTGGCGGGCAGCCAAACTTGACCCGATTGAAGCTCTGCGCGCCGAATAACCTTGGAGTGCGGCGGCCTGCCGCCGCTTTGTTATGTCGTTATCTCGCGATAGCTATTTAGAATCGAATTGGAAAAGTAGTTAGGTGCCCGAAAAGCGCCGCCGGGGCGGCGCACTGCAAAATGAGACTCGACGATATTAAAGAATCGGCACTGATGGCGCTCGACACTTTGCGTGCCAATAAACTGCGTTCGTCTCTTACCATTCTGGGCGTCAGCGTCGGAGTCGTTACAGTCATCTTCATGGTCTCGATCATCCAGGGACTCAACAAGGCGTTCGCTGACCAGATTGAATCGCTGGGCTCGAACACGATTTTTGTTTCGAAGTTTGCGCCGAGCTTCGGACGGCCGCCCGGTCCAGATGAGATTCATCGCAAAGATTTAACGATGGATGATGCCGAAGCACTGCGAAAAGAAGCACCATCGATAGTTGGTGTCTCGCCAATTCATAGGATGTTAGCAGCGACTATTCGATACCAGGATAAACAGACAGACACACCAATTCTGCTTGGCGTAACTCCTTACTACGAGTTTGTTCATTCTCAATATGTAGCATCCGGCCGCTTCGTTACCGACATCGACATGCAGGACCGTTCAAACGTAGTAATCATCGGAGTCGATGTTAAGCAATCGTTGTTTCCTTATGAGGATCCGGTCGACAAAGAAGTCCGGATAAATGGCAATCCTTATCGAGTAATTGGCGTGATGGAACCACTGGGCAATTTTTTTGGACAATCACGAGATAATTCCATCTTTATTCCGATCTCGACCTTCGACAAGTACTACCCCGATCGTCCCTTTCCAGAAGTCGTATTTTTTGTCATCGTTCGCCCACGTTCGCGAGCCTTCGTCAAACCTGCAATAGATGAGGTCACCGATATCTTGCGACGCCGTCGGAGAGTTCCTGCTGGTGCACCGGACGACTTCGGCATCTCGTCACAAGATTCTCTACTTGACGTCTACAATCAGCTCACTGGCGCTACAGCACTCGTACTAACTTCCATATCGTTCGTTGCACTGATGATTGGCGGAATTGGAGTGATGAATATCATGCTGGTCTCTGTCACAGAGCGCACCAAGGAGATAGGCGTGCGGAAGGCAGTCGGCGCAACCAGACTAGACATTCTGTCTCAATTTCTGATCGAGGCTGTTGTGCTTACGGCGATAGGTGGCATTGCGGGTTTGGCCGTGGGGGAAGTCGCAAGTCTGCTAATGAATAAATACTCGCCGTTGCCAGCGTATGTGCCATTGTGGGCCATTGGTGTCGGCGTGGGAATTTCAGCTGCCGTTGGAATTGTTTTCGGCCTCTGGCCAGCCTGGAAGGCCGCACGCCTTAATCCGATTGAAGCCTTGCGTTGGGAGTAGCCTCTGCTGGGCTTATCTCGGAAAAGAAAGAGCGTGTCGGATTTGTCTCATTCTCTTCGAGCTTCAGCTTGGGGGGCCTTCGCCAGGATCGAGCCGTTGGACCGTTTTAACGGTTTCACGACCCAAGCACTAACAACAATTTCGGGTTGGGGGAAAACCGTTAAAACGGTTCTGGAAAACAAGCCGTGCCTAAATCCCCAAGCTAAAGTTTGGGGAGAATGAGATGGGCGCCTGAACCCAGGGTAAAGCTCGGGCAGAAGACGATGGTCACACCTTACCAAGGCTCAAATTTTTCGGAGATGAGTTCGCTTATGAAGGATGGCTCTGATCACAAATTAAAACTCGCAAATCGAGTCGCAATCGTTACGGGTGGTGGTCATGGAATAGGTAAAGCGATCGCTGTGACGTTAGCTCAACATGGAGCCAAGCTGATGATTTGTGGCCGCCAGCAAGAACTGCTGGAGACTGCCATGAGGGAAATCGAAGCGACAGGTACCGAGGCGGCAATGTCAATCACCGACGTGTCCGACGAGGCACAAGTACAAGCACTCGTTTCCTCAACCATCCAACGCTTTGGCCGGATCGACATCCTGATAAATAATGCAGGGGTGGTTGGACCAACGGCCCCGGTCAGCGCCGTTACTCGCGCTGAGTGGGATGAAGTAATGGCCGTGAATCTCACCGGAGCGTTCTTGTGTGCAAAGGCTGTGATTCCTCATCTGATTCAACAACGCTCGGGAAAGATCGTAAATATCTCTTCGATTGCGGGAAAGTTGGCTTACGCATTAAGAAGTCCGTACGCAGCCTCAAAATGGGGAATGCTGGGCCTCTCGCAAACGCTCGCACTGGAGCTGGGCCCACACAATGTTCAAGTGAATGCGGTATGTCCTGGTCCAACCGCAGGAGACCGCATGCAATCGGTAATTTCCAAACGCGCACTGGAACTTGGCCTGCCAGAACAGGATGTCGCTAACCTTTATGTCGAAGGCACGGCGCTGAAACGGATGGTGGATCCCGGTCACGTAGCCGCGACCGTCCTATTTCTGGCCTCGAGCGACTCTGACAGCATCACCGGAGAAGCCTGGGATGTGTCTGCGGGCTATGCGCTTTAGCACTCCTCATTGCATAATCCTGACCTAACATCCGTCATCGTTAATTGCGCATCTTATCGAGTTGCCTTTCGCGCACCGGATCGGCCAGCATTCAAACAATGCTTAAACCCTGAGGCGAAAGCCGTTTTGCAACCAATTTGAAGGGATTTCCGTAGTACCGCTGTGAAATTTATCGAGACTCTTAAGCTTGCTTTCGCCGCGATCTGGGCACACAAACTCCGATCAGCTCTCACTCTCCTGGGAATGATAGTTGGCGTGACTGCCTTCGTGGTGGTCGTTTCGCTGATTCAAGGATTTAATCGCTACGTCGACGAAAAAATTGCCGGCATTGGAGCCAAGTCGTTCACGCTGCAACGATTTAATCCGCTGGAGGACTTCAAAGATACGGACACCATAGCTGCGGCCCAACGACGAAATAAAGAGTTAACGCTCGATGATTACGAATACATCAAGTCGCGAGCTCAGTTGATCGGAAAGATAGGTGCAAAGGCTCGGGGAACTCCTTCAGAAGTTAAGAGAGGAAACGAGATACTTGACGACGTATTTGTCTCAGGTGCAACAGCCAATTGTGTTGACATCGAAAATCGTGACGTAGCGGAGGGGAGATTCTTCGCCGACCCTGAAAATGAAGGCGCAGCTCGCGTCGCCTATATTGGAGCGGATGTCGCAAACAAGTTATTTCCCGTAGGGAGCTCGGTGGGCCAGGAGATACAAGTTCGTGGCATGCCTTATCGCGTTATTGGTGTCGAAACGGCCAGAGGCACAGTATTCGGAATTCCACAGGACAACTTTGTTATCATTCCGTTGAAGACTTATGCGACCAACTACGGTAGCTTGATCCGCAACCGCTCTCTTTACTTCGTCGCCACCTCATCCACTGACGAAAACTTCAACGATGCAGTTGAAGAGGCCCGTTACCTGATGCGGACGCGCCGTAAACTTGGACCAAGCGAAAAAGATAATTTCGGGATAGTCACACCGGATGCGATCACCGGGTTAAGGGATCGGTTATTCGGAACCATCTTCATCGTCGCGATTGCTGTTCCTGGAATTGCTCTCATTGTCGGCGCGATCGTAATCATGAACATTATGCTGGTCTCGGTCACAGAGCGGACTAAGGAGATCGGCATCAGAAAGTCTCTTGGCGCCAGACAGATGGATATTCTGAAACAGTTTTTGGTAGAGGCTACCACGCTTGCAGTTATTGGTGGCGCTATCGGGATCTTTCTCGCGTGGATTGTCGGCAACGTAGTCACCAGAATGTTCTTCCCCACTTATCTATCATTGCTAGCAATCCTTGGTGCGCTGGCAGCATCAGGCGGCGCCGGCGTTCTGTCAGGCATCTTCCCGGCCTGGAAGGCTGCTCGATTGGATCCGATTGAAGCATTGAGAGCTGATTAACTTAAAACAGCGTGAAAGCGAGACGATCATGCGAATAATTCGCAGTGACATTTACGAAAATCTGAAAATGGCAATCAATACCCTGCGAGCCAATAAACTTCGCTCGTTTCTTACGGTTTTCGGGGTGGTGATTGGCATTATCACGGTTATGTTGATCGCCTCGATCATCAGCGGCATCGATGTTTCGGTGAAACGCGAAGTTGAATCGTTTGGCACCCGCTCGATCTACATCAGCAAGTACAATCCTGGAATACACATCGGTCGTCTCTCGCGCGAGGAACGGATGCGTAAGGAACTGACTTACGATGATGCGGTCGCACTTCAGTCATTACCGGCAATCGAGATCTCAGTTCCCTTTCTCGATATCACCAACAATTTTTTCGGCGGTAAACTGATGGTCTCAGGCGGCGGCAAAACCTCGGCCCAGGTAGCGCTCCAGGGTACGTTGCCGGAATTTGAAAAGGCAGGCACTCAAATCATTTCAGAAGGTCGTTTCTTCACCCAGAGTGAGAACGATACTAACCAGGATGTTTGTGTAGTTGGTTCAAAAGTAGCCGATGACTTTTTCAAAGTCGGATCACCTGTGGGTGAGACGATCAAAATCGGAACGCAGGAGTTTCGGGTGGTTGGCGTCTTGCAAAAACGTGAGCAGTTTCTGATTGGTGGTGGTAGTGACGATCAGAATAATGTGATCTATGTTCCATTCAGCGTCGCGCGTAAGCTCAAGCCGAACGCGGATGACATCTACATTCTCGCAGTCGCTAGGGCAGGAATGATGGACGAAGGCAAGGATCAAGTTCGCGATATGCTTCGCATCCGCAGGCAGGTACCGTTTGCCGCAAACGATAACTTTGGAATGGAGACGTCCGAAAGCATTCTCGATAACTTCCGGTCAATTACTGGCGGCCTGGCAATCGCCATGGTTGTAATCTCATCCGTGGGTTTGATGGTTGGTGGAATTGGCGTGATGAATATCATGCTGGTATCCGTCACTGAACGCACTCGCGAGATAGGCGTTCGAAAAGCCATTGGCGCGAAGAAGAGCGATATCCTCTGGCAGTTTCTAATAGAAGCCGCGACACTCACCGGACTCGGTGGCATCGTCGGCCTCTCAATTGGTTGGGGGTTTACCTTGCTGCTGAGGATCTTCCTGCCTTCGTATGTTCCGCTCTGGGCGCCGATTGGCGGCCTCGTCGCAAGCGTCGGAATTGGGCTTGTGTTCGGGTTGTGGCCCGCCTGGAAAGCTGCGCGACTCGATCCTATCGAATCGCTCAGATATGAATGATACCCATTACTGCTACGATATAAAGTTCGGAAACAAGGCTGTGACCGCGGTCAACGCGAGTGTTCCCAAGATCCAAAAAGTAATTGCGACTCCCCATGCAGTCCCGTTGCTGACTTTAGTTCCGCCATTCTTCAATCCGACCGCTTTCAACCAAAGCGCGTAGAACGAAAGCAATCCAAAAGCTGAAGCCAACACAAAGAGAACCGGATGTTCGGCCGGTGTGAACAGGATACCCAGGTTATCCTGGACCAGGGTCTCAGCTCCGAGGATCGGATGAATCTCATCGGGGCTCTTTATGTATAGCAATACCAAGCTCAAGACTTTCTGTATTGCAATTATGGGTAGACCCGCGTGCATTACCACCGCGAGTGACTGCCAGAAGTTTATTCTGCCCCCAAACGCCAGGATTCCCAGCAGATACAGCGCAGCCAGAATGGTGGTGAACACGAAAATCCCCACCATCGTCTTCGCGACCGCACCAGCACGCTGAATCGGGTTCTTTGCGTCATCGAGCTGTTTCGCGCGCATCTCTTCGAGACGGTCCGCCGGCGGAGCGAAAGGTGGTCCAATTTCGGCCAATTTGTCGATCGTATGATTAACGATTCGCTCCGGCGTCACCCGTTGCGTAAAACAAAAAGTATAGACCGCACTGAGGACAACGATTACGGCGAACGGGGCCACCCAGGCCGGATGCACTCGTATATTCCGAAATACTCGAGTGGGCTCAAAGAAGACTCCCATTAATCTGCTCAGGAATGACATTGGTGGCTCGGAATCGGGGAGCTGGGGTAGCGGTATAAAACTCAATGCAAATAAGAGCACCCCAAAGAAACATAGCGCCGCGCCAGTACCGAGCCCGCCAGCGACGAGTTTGGCGATCCCACCAACCAACACCAGCAAGCCCAGGACAAAGAAGCCTATAGCATACGGGCGAATCTTCGTCGGACGAGGAGCTCGCTCATGTGTTTGGCCGGGAATCGAAGAGGAACCCGAAACTCCAGGATTGTATGGCTCACTCATAATTTTCCTCCGAAAGGGCCTAAGGCCCCTCTCTTTAGTGGGTAGAAGTTAGTGATTACAAATTTCGGTAGGTTGATACGAGCTTTGGGAGCTCATTGTTTCACCGCGGTGTCTGCAGTCTTCGGCTCTACACTTTGAGCGTCTGACCACCCTGGCGCCCGAATGCAGGCGACTTGATGACCCGGCGCCAATTCACGCAACTCCGGGTCGATGCGAGCACACTCGTCAATGGCAATCGGACACCGAGTCCGAAAACGACATCCGGACGGCGGATTAATAGGTGTCGGCACATCTCCCTCGAGAATTATTCGCTGGCGCTTCTGTTTCGGATCGGGAATCGGAATAGCTGACAGGAGCGCTTGCGTGTATGGGTGTAGTGGCTCCGCATATAAGTCAGTAGCCGAAGCGATCTCGACAATGCGCCCGAGATACATCACCGCCACTCGCGTCGAAATGTGCTCAACGACGGCCAGGCCATGAGAGATGAAAAGATAAGTGAGCTTGAACTCTTCCTGCAGTTCTTGCAGCAGATTGACGACTTGAGCCTGCACCGAGACATCAAGAGCGGACACTGGCTCGTCAGCTACAATCAATTTTGGATTCAACGCCAGGGTGCGTGCCACGCCGATCCGTTGCCGCTGGCCACCAGAAAACTCGTGAGCGTATCGCGTCACGTAGTCAGGATTTAAACCCACTCTCTTGAGAAGACCAGCTACTCGTTCACGTCGTTCGCTCTTGTTTCCAATTCCATGAATCACAAGCGGTTCCCCGACAATATCACCAATCTTCATTCGAGGATTTAACGACGCGTAAGGATCCTGGAAGATGATCTGCATCTCTCGACGGGCTTCACGAAGTTCCTTCTTACCAAAAGCCAGGATGTCGTTTCCAAGGAATCTAACTTCACCAGCCGTGGGTTCAATCAGGCGAAGTATGCAACGACCAACTGTCGACTTGCCGCATCCAGACTCGCCGACAAGCCCAAGCGTCTCACCCGACAAGATATCGAAGGTGACTCCGTCAACAGCACGCACCACATCGTCGCTGCCTTCGACAGGAAAATGCTTTACGAGACCTCGAATACTAACCAGAGGAGCATCAATTTTTGTCGCGTTTCCGTTTGAACTCACTTCTACCTTGGAGTGCGGTTGCCCAGCACCGCTTTGTTAGAACGAACACTAACGTTCGAGAACTTTTTTTCGCAAACCCGTCTCACCTAGCGACTAGCCAATTTAACAAAGCGGCGCCGGGCCACCGCATTCCAAATTGGATTCGGTTTGATTATCGGCTGTAACGGCGGCTGCCAGGTCATAAAGCACGCACCTCACCTTGACGTCACGCTCGAGCTCGTACAAAGGAATCTCCTCCTGCGTACAACGAGGCATCCGGTGAGAACAACGCGGTGCAAAGTGACAACCAGGAGGGAGGTCCGTTGGACTTGGAACTGTTCCTTCGATTGTTTCAAGTCGAACTTTCTTTGCGACTTCGGCAGAGGTCAACTTTGGCACCGAGCGCAACAGGCCTTCTGTATACGGATGTTTTGGACGCTCAAAGAGTTCATCGACGTCCGACTCTTCAACAATCCTTCCCGTGTACATAACAGCAACGCGGTCCGCCACCTCCGCCACGACCCCAAGATCGTGAGTAATCAACAGAACTGCCAACTCTCGCTGTTGTCTTAACTCATCCAAGAGCTCAAGTATCTGGGCCTGAATAGTGACGTCGAGCGCCGTTGTTGGTTCGTCAGCAATTAACAGCTTTGGATTACAGGCAAGCGCCATTGCAATCATCACGCGTTGTCGCATCCCGCCCGACAATTGATGTGGATAGTCGTTAACTCTCCGGGCCGGATCTGGAATCGCGACTTCGCGCATCGCATCAATTGTCGCTGCGCGCGCATCACTACGCGATAGCTTGCGATGAAGTCGTAACGCTTCGGCAATCTGCTCGCCGACCGTAAATACAGGATTGAGCGAAGTCATCGGATCCTGGAAAATCATGGCAATGTCGTCACCGCGCATCTGCCTCATCTCAGCGTCAGAGAGTTTCAATAAATCTTTGCCGTCAAAGATGACTTCACCGCTGACAATCTTTCCAGGAGGTGCAACCAGTCTCATGATTGAGAGGGCAGTCATCGACTTGCCGCAACCGGATTCGCCTACCAAACCCAATAACTCTCCCCGGTCAAGATTAAAGCTCACGCCGTCTACGGCCCTCACCAGTCCCGAACGAGTCGGAAACTGGGTTCGCAGGTCGCGGACTTCCAGCAGATGTTGTTTGGATTCCTGTTCCACTTTGGTAGGTAACGCTTACAGTCCCAACTTCTTCATTCGATCGAGTTCAACATTTCCGTCTTCCGCAGGATATCTTTGCGACATAGGAATCGTGCCCTTCTCCTTGGCAAGTGACCAGATGATACTCTCGCCTGCCGGAAGTATGTTCGGCTTTGCGGAAAATACTGGATCCTGGAAGGCTTCCAACGCATCGATGAATTCCCACCCTTTACTCTTGAACATCACGATAACGTCGTTGAGGAACAATCCATTCAACAAGTTATAGTGCGTCAGGAGCGTATGGTTCACCACCCGACCGGTTACTCGTCTTGCCAGCGAGTCGTAGTACTGCGCACGGTCCCACATATGCTGAAGGTAGAAGTCGCGATAACGCTTAACATCTGCTTTCGGATTTTCCTTCAAACGAGCCGACAGTCGTTGATCTACTAGCCAATCAGAAGTGTCGATCGTGACGTGTCCAACACGATAATTTTTTTCCGCGAAAAACGCCCGAAGACCATCTCGCTTCTCCCGGGTCTCACCTTCCTTCAACATCGGAAACCGGAAATACCTTTGAAATGCGGTAAAACTGGTTAGCAACTGTTCCGCGTGCAGAATGTCGTCTCTAAAAGACTGAAGAGAAATCGACGGCGAGTTGTAATTTTGGTGAGAATAAGTGTGGTTCCCAATTAGATGGCCGGCACTGTTCCACGCCTTTAGTAATTCCTTGCCCTGTTCGTCTTCGACGTTACGCCCGACTACAAAGATGGCACTCTTTAACGAGTGGCTGCGAAACGTATCGAGAATGGCGCTGTTCCGTTCCGACGCTGACTGGTGTACCGCGTTGGCCCAGTTGAAATCGTCCATCGTAATTGCGATGCGTGGACTCCTTCTTTTTGCCGCGAAGAAGGCGGGTGCGCCTAGTGCCAGGGCACTTAATCCAAGAGTTTTTGTAAACTGCCGCCGGTTCATCTGTTTCCTCATGGTTTCGGCAGTTGGGCCACTACGCCATCTGGTTTCAGGAAATCGTGTATGGCGTTGTAGGGAATTAGAGTTCGGTCGAACACAGCCATCACATGGGGAAAATCGAAGTACACCGCGATTCCGTCCGGTCTCAAAGCGAACGCACTGATTGGCGGCAAGCCATCCTCAGCCATTACAGGTTCTTCTCGCTTCTCAACTGGTCGGTTATTTCGCTGAGCCTCTTCCTGGTCCATCTGATTCGCTCGCCGATTGATATCCTTCGTCACATATGCGGCGACTGCTGACTCGTAATTACTTCCTTGTCTGAAGACGTCGTCCAGCGTCAACTGACGGTTTGCAACTAAACTATAATTAACTGTTCTCAGTTGCGTGTTTGGATGAGCCCCGCCTGAATCTGAATACTCCTCTAACTCGACACTGAGGATATCGTCGCTAGACCACATTACGAGGTAATTCATTTCGTAGACCCCTCGCTCGGGTGTGTCAGGAAAAAATTCCTTTTTGGCCTCTTGGACCAGCGATTGAACCAGGAGATTGAAAGCCGTCATACCTGGCGTCAGCGAGGAGCTCTCAATTTGCGGCAAAGAGATCGACGTTCGAGGTTTCCTTTCGGTTATAACTTTCGGAACAATCTTAATCTTGTCAGATTTCGCCTTGAACTGCTCCCTGAGTGCGACGAAAGCCTTGCCAGTACCGTCTATTCGCGACCACTCGCATTCAAGGTCGACATCATAGCTTTTCGAGTGCTGCTGGCAGACAAATTTTCCGGTCTTCTTTTTTCCTGTCCCTTCAACTAATTCAAGCCTGGTGGGAGGAGTGAACGAACCTTCGAGTTGAAGCTCCTGCCGGAATTGATCGTACATGTAAGAGCCTTTTGCTTTGCCACCATCGAAACTCAACTTCATTTCGATGTGCTTGTCGCCAATCGAACCGCGATACTCCTTTGTCGCAGATTGGCTCCTTGCCACGCTCGACATACTCAAAAACACACACAGCGGACCAACAACCGCAATTAGGCGCAGTATGGCTTGCTGACACTTTAGTGTTTGTCCTAGTTTATGCACTTATTAGCTTAAACTGTCGCCGTCTCGCGATATTCTCCCCACACTCGCCGCAGACGATTACTGATTTCGCCCACGGTGGCATAAGCTTCAACACAGTCAAGAATTCGGGGCAGGAGATTCTCATCTCCTCGCGCGGCGTCTTCCAGTTTTGTCAGACAAGTATTGGCGAGTACCTGGTTACGACGAGAGCGCAATTCTTTAAGACGGGCTACCTGTGCACCTTCAAGCTCAGCGTCGATTCGCAACGTTGGCACTGTAGGGTTTTCTTCAAGCTGAAAGCGATTTACTCCTACCACAACGGTATCGTGGCTCTCGATCGCCTTTTGATAGCGGTACGCTGACTCTTGAATCTCTCGTTGAACAAATCCCGTTTCGATGGCTCGAAGCATTCCACCAAGCGAATCAATTTTGTCGAGATACTCGCGTGCCCGCGATTCAATTTCATCTGTCAGTTGCTCAATTGCATAAGATCCTGCGAGCGGATCTGCGGTGTCCGCAATTCCTGACTCGTAGGCGATAACCTGTTGAGTTCTCAATGCCACTCGAGCGGAGTCCTCTGTCGGCAAAGCTAACGCCTCATCCATGGAGTTGGTATGTAACGATTGTGTGCCGCCGAGCACCGCAGCGAGCGCCTGGATCGTTGTGCGAACGACGTTCACATCAGGCTGTTGCGCAGTTAACGAAGAACCTGCAGTTTGAGTGTGAAATCTCAACATCAACGAGCGAGGATCGGAAGCTTTAAACCGATCCTTCATGATGTGGGCCCACAGTCGTCTGGCGGCGCGAAATTTTGCTATCTCCTCGAGCAGATTGTTATGCGAGTTAAAGAAAAACGAGATGCGAGGCGCAAACTCGTCAACTGCGAGACCCGCTTTCAATGCAGCTTCGACATAGGTGATACCATCAGCAAGTGTAAACGCTACTTCTTGAACTGCGGTCGACCCTGCTTCACGGATGTGATAACCACTGATAGAAATCGTATTCCAGTTTGGAACCTCACGAGCGCAGTATGCAAAGATGTCAGTCACCAAACGCATAGAGGGCGCCGGGGGGTAAATGTACGTCCCACGAGCAATGTATTCCTTCAGAATGTCGTTCTGTAACGTGCCTCGGACCTTTTCAAAAGCCACTCCTTGCTTACGCGCTACTGCGAGATACAGCGCCAGTAAAATCGCTGCCGTAGCATTGATTGTCATCGAAGTAGAGACTTCTTCGAGTGGAATTCCCGCAAATAATCGCTCCATATCTTCGAGAGAGTCGATCGCTACACCAACGCGTCCGACCTCCCCGAGTGCAAGTGGGTCGTCCGAATCGAGACCGATTTGAGTAGGTAGATCGAAAGCCACAGACAAGCCAGTGGTACCCTGGGCCAACAGGTATTTGTAACGCGCATTGGATTCCTCTGCGGTAGCGTAGCCAGCGTATTGACGCATGGTCCAAAAGCGACCGCGGTACATGTTTGAGTAAACACCACGCGTGTAAGGAAACGCTCCCGGCGCGCCCAACTGCTGCTCGTAATCGATGGGGTCAGTATTGGAGGGATTGAAATCGCTGGGAAGCTCGATCCCCGAAGGCGTTTCAAAACGCTCACGCCGTTCATCTTTGTGTTTAGTGGCCATGACTGATCGGACAATCGAAGCCTAACACACGCCTAATCGACGCCGCAAAACCCATGGAGTGCGGTGGCCTGCGACCGCTTTGCTATATAGGGCATAAGGTAAGACGAGGTTATAGGCCTTTATAACAAAGCGGTGCCGGGCCACCGCACTCCAAGGAATTCGACAGTTCATGATGCGTGTGGCAGAGTACGCTTGCGATGAACACAGTGCGAGTTAACAAAAAAGGGGCCGACCGCGTTAGAAATGGCCACCTCTGGATTTATAAAAGCGACATTGTTGCCGCTGAAGCTGATGGTGGCTCGATAGTCAAAGTTTCTGACGAACGCGGTAACTCTGTCGGTCAGGCACTATTCAGTGACAGTTCTCAAATAGCTCTTAGATTTCTCACTCAAACAAACGAAATAATTGATCGCGACTGGTGGCGTAAGAGAATTCTCAACGCTACAAACAGGCGAGCGTTGCCGGAAGATACCAACGCTTACCGCCTGGTCTATTCGGAAGGGGATTTACTCTCTTCACTGATCGTCGATCGTTACGACGACGTGTTGGTGATTCAAACACTATCGCAGGGAACTGAGGCGGTGAAGGCGTTGCTTGTTGAAATCCTCGTCGAGGAGTTTCACCCGCGCGCAATTATCGAGCGTAATGATGCTCGCGTGCGTCAGTTGGAAGGATTGCCACTGGTTGCCGGCACAATCTACGGCGACGCCCCCACGGAAATCGAGATCGTTCAGCATGGATTGAAGTTCGTCGTGATGCCCGGTGGCGGTCAGAAAACCGGATCATTTCTTGATCAGCGAGAAAATCGGATTGCGGCGCAAAAACTTGCACATGGGCGTGGACTCGATTGCTTCACGTTCAATGGCGCATTTGCACTTCACCTCGCAAGTAAATGCGAGAGCGTAATCGGCATCGATATCTCAGCAGAAGCGATCACCGCGGCGCAACGCAATGCTGAGTTGAATCAAATAGCTAATGTCGAGTTTCGAGAGAGTAATGTCTTCGATTCCCTACGCGAGATGGAGTCATCCGGTCAACAATTCGACACAATCGTTCTGGATCCTCCAGCGTTTGCCAAAAATCGCGCGAGTATCAAAGCCGCCGTTCGGGGATATAAGGAAATCAATTTAAGAGCGTTGAAGTTATTGAAAGAGAATGGAGTGCTGGTGAGTTGTACCTGTTCGTACCACGTTTCTGAGGAACTGTTTCTCGAGATAATTACTGCGGCGGCGCGTGATGCGCATCGAAAATTGCAGATCGTTGAAAAGCGGATGCAGGCAAGTGATCATCCTGTCCTGGCCGGCATGCCCGAGACGCTTTACCTGAAATGCGTGATTGCAAGAGTGATCTGATTATGGAGTGCGCAGGCTATCCGCTTTCATCCGACCCACCGGTAAGAACTTCCTTCAAAATAAAGACCCGCCCGCGGCGCTTGTGATATCGGAACGCAATATAACAA
>DASROI010000179.1:0-3229 GCA_035646955.1 Pyrinomonadaceae bacterium | reverse complement strand
GAATAAAACTGCCGCAAAGCAGGCGCCTGCAAAGACCGCGAAGCTGGAGTCTGACAAGGCCCAGCAAGCCGCCGCCGGTGCCGAGGATTCGAACGTCAAAATGGATATGGCGGCGAACAGTAAATCAGGCACCGCTGCTCCGGCGCCGCCTGACAAGGGCGGTGACAAAGGGAAAGGCATGGGAATGGGTTATGTAGAAGTAATTTTTAACAACTACAGCCCTTGGTACGTGAAGTGTTATGTCGATGGAAATTATCGCGGAACAATCGCTCCCTGGGGCGCGCTTAATTTCCCGACCGGCAACGGCGCAACGATGCTTTACGCCCGAGCAGACTTCGACGATGGCAGTACTTATCGTTGGGGTCCACGACAGTTTTACTACTACAGTGGCAATCGCTACGAGTGGCGTCTAAATCCATAACTCTTGGAATGCGCCGGCCTGGCGGCGCTTTTTCCACTTGGCGATCTACTGACGGAGATTCTTTAAAAAGCGCCGCCAGGCCGGCGCACTCCAAATTGCCTCCGAAGGAGGGTGGCGCTATGTCGCCCCGAAAAGTAGTTGTTCTACTCGTCATCATTTCATCCGCCCTTATCTACATTGGACACGAGCAAGTTACGCCAGTTTCGTCGGCCCAGTCACGAAAACCGGTAAGGCGAGCTCTTTTAGTTGGCATCGATAACTACGAACGAGATCCTGACTTTCAGTCTGTAAAGTGTCAGGAGACAGTCGTTCGAAAAACTCCCGCTCGCAAACAAACGAGTACTTCCAAAGGAGCCGGCTTCGTCAGACTCGAAGGACCTGTCGATGATGTTTGCTCGCTACGCGAACTTTTGATTTCCGCCTATGGGTTCCTACCTAACAATACACATGTCGTTCAGGACAAAGACGCGACTCACGATGGCATTCTCGCGGCATTCAAGCGTTATTTAATCGATGAGGCACAACCTGGAGACGTCTGTCTATTTTTCTATTCTGGTCATGGTTCGCAGGTTAAAAACACAAAAGGTGGGGAAGCCGATCAACTAGACGAAACGTTGGTCCCTTACGATTGGAATCGTCCAATTTTGAAACGTGAGGACGCGAAGGACATTCGTGACAAAGAGATATTTAAGCTCTTTAAAGAGGCCGCCGCGAAAGTTACGCTGACCGCATTGTTTGACAGTTGCCACAGTGGTGACATTGCTCGTGGTGGCGTCAGTGATGAACGCTCGAAAACCGGCGATTCAGAAACCAGGTTTGATTTCCAGGAACCACCTCCGGATGACGCTCAAGCGGGAGTTAGCGACGATAAGTATCTTGAGGACAACGGAGTCCTTGCTCTGTCGGCAGCTCGCGATTTTGAGGAGGCGAAAGAAAAAGAATACAACGGCCAATGGCACGGTAACTTTACCTATTCCCTCATCGAAGTGTTGAAGTCACCTAACGCCCGAAATCTTTCCGCGGCACAGCTATTCGATAGGCTGGTGGTCCAAATGAAGAGCCATAAAGCTTCGCATGAACCGGTTATGGTTGGTTCGCTCGAGCGACGCCAGAAAACACTATTTGGCGAACGTGTGGATCCGGAAAGGCGACCAGAGGTCAACGTTGAAACTGTTGATGCCGCTGGAAAGATAATTCTTCAGGGTGGCCTTGCTCTGGGCTTTCATGAAAACTGCGAGTTTATCCGCAAAGTTGCCGGTCGCGAGATCCGGATCCGGATCACTGAGGAGCCGGACTACGTACATAGTACGGCCGAGGTAGTCGCGACGGATCCTGTGGAGGCAAAGAAGATCGCTCAATCTATTAAAGCCAATGACACTTTCACGCTCGATAAATGGGCGATGGTTGGTGGCCCAAACTTGAGTGTTTGGATGCCAACTGCAAAATTAAGTGAAGCGGAACTAAAAAGTCTGGACGAGGAGATTCAAAAGCTCAGCAAAGCGCCCGGAGTGGTATTGATTTCAGATCCGACTGTTCAACTTGCTACGCATTACTGTTTTTATGATGGCGTAAACTGGATTCTGAAATTACCGAATAATGACAGTACGACTGTTGGGCCAAAGTTAACATCCTCCGAAATCCTGCGTGTCTTGAAGACTTCCGGCAGTGAAGTAAGGCTCTTTGTCAGCCTGCCCGTGTCCACCGAAATGGCGTCCAGGATTAAGTTTGGTCCTAACACACAAAACAGTGCCGTGGGTTGGGCAAAATCTGCGGCCGATGCGGACTACCTACTCGTCGGAAGAGTTAACTCTGCGGCTGGCGCTCGATCGCTCGAGTATGCATGGCTATTACCCGAGGCCACTACTGGTGTTGCGAGGGCAAACGATCCTGATAATGCCTCTCTCAGAAGAACGAATGCGCCAGTGAGTCCGCTACCTGCGATCTCCGACTGGAAAAGCGATCCGAAAGATGTCGAAGAATTGGCACTACGATTGAGCAAGATCGCCGGCTGGGTCAAACTCGATTCGCCACAGGGAACCGGTGGACGTTTCGCGTATCATTTGGTCCTCAAGAACGGCAAAGGGCAGCCACTCTCGGGTACCAACGCTACGCTGTCCGAGGGAGATATCTTTAGTATCTATCTGGTTGCTGACGAAGGTCTGTTGCAAGCACCAATTGAACAGAGACATGTTTACGTGCTGACGATCGATCAGTTTGGCCGGTCAGATCTCCTTTATCCAAACTTGCGAAACCCGGACACTCAATTACCCGATCTCAGGGCCTCGACCCTTCCAAAAGAGATTCCGCTGGGCCAGGTAAAGGTTTGTGGTCCAGACCCAAAAAAGAGTGGCTGCAGAAATCCCGGCGTACTCGGGGCGGAAACGTACGTGATGCTAACCACCGCTGAGCCACTCTCTGATCCTTCTGTTCTGCAAGGAGGCGGCGTGCGGACTCCCCAGGAAATCGAAGATGACAAACGTTCTAAAGGCGCTCGTGGTGCAGAATCACCACTAAGCGATTTGTTGACCGGAATCGGATCGACTTCTCGCAGTGGCGAGAGTGTAGTGCCCTTGAATTGGTCAGTGCAGCAGGTGTTTTTGAATAGCGTTCCAAAGCCGTAGCTTTTTTCCGGATCGATTAAGTCCTCGTAGTGTAATGGTTTCGGCTGGGTAAACATGGCGAGCAGGAAACACGTATTGCAGGGGGAAGCCTTTGAACGTTTGTTGGCATGGCTCAGCTCCAATCCGGAGCGAGCTGCGACCGAGTACGTCCACCTTCACCAGCGATTAACAAAACTGTTTGCTGTCC
>DASROI010000178.1:0-14248 GCA_035646955.1 Pyrinomonadaceae bacterium | reverse complement strand
GATCTACTGAACGAGTTCGGCCAGCTCAGCAATTTCCATTTATGGACGACCCGAATTTCCGCGACTTCTTCGGCGATCGGGCGCCGCAACAACAGCAACCCCAACGAGTGCAGGGAGTAGGATCGGGCGTAATCGTCAATCCGGATGGGTATATTCTTACAAACCATCACGTCGTGGACGGTGCAGTCGAGATTCGGGTTGAACTAACAGACAAACGAACCTTTACGGCCAAGTTAGTTGGTTCCGATCAACCCAGCGACCTTGCTGTAATAAAGATCGATGCGAAGAACTTGCCAACACTTCCACTCGGTGACTCTGACAAAGTTCGCGTAGGCGATATCGTCCTGGCAGTCGGCAACCCACTCGGAATCGGTCAAACAGTGACGTCCGGAATAGTCAGCGCCAAAGGCCGTGCAACCGGATTGAGCGACGGCAGTTTTGAAGATTTCCTACAAACTGACGCAGCTATCAATCGTGGAAACTCGGGTGGCGCGCTCGTGAACACCACCGGAGAACTCATAGGAATCAATTCGCAGATTCTATCGCCGTCAGGTGGAAGCATCGGAATCGGTTTCGCTATTCCTTCCAACATGGCCAGAGCCGTGATGGACCAGTTGCTAAAGACTGGAAAGGTCCGTCGAGGAATGCTCGGTGTAACGATCCAGTCAGTGGACGCTGACCTCGCTGCCAGTTTGAACTTACCTTCGGCCAGTGGCGCCATTGTCACATCTGTGTCGAGTGGTGGTCCGGCAGAACGAGCAGGAGTAAAACGTGGTGACGTTATTACATCAGTAAATAACCAACCTGTTTCTGATACGAATGGTTTGCGCAATCTGGTCGCGGGCATGGCTCCAGGTTCAAACGCTACTCTTGCCGTCATGCGGGGTGGTCGAGAGCAAACATTCCAGGTCGCTCTGGCTGAGCTGCCTGAACGTCCGCGTTCTGAGGGTGAAGACAGCGATAGTGAGGGCACTTCCGGAAATGAGAAGTTTGGGTTGACTCTACAACCACTGAACGCTGACACAGCATCGAGGTATGGTCTCGATGCCTCTGATCAGGGTCTGCTGGTCACAAAGGTTGATCCTTCCGGAGCTGCAGCTAACGCTGGACTTCGAGCAGGCGATCTCATTCAGGAAGTAAATCAACGACCTGTTCGGACGTTCACTGACTTTAGTGCTGCGATTCAGCAATCAGGTGCACGCCCAGCACTGTTGTTGGTGAAGCGACGAAATGCGGTGGTCTATGTGACACTGCGACCGGGTTCCTAAAAGGCTGAACTCGTTAATGTTTCAACCGGGCAGTAACCTCAAAAGGGTTGCTGCCTTTTTGATCCGCTGAGTATCTTGCTCCGAAACCACGCCCCACCTTAGTCGGCGCAGTATTTCACGCTTGAACTGGAACCCGGGCCATCTCTCCAGATCGACAAGAGAGTTTCCATCTTCTGATAGGCCAATAATTCGTCGGACGCTTGACTCCGCAATATCGCAGACAGTAGTGTGCGGGTAACAAACTTCCACGTGCTAAGAGGAGCTCGCATGTCAGAATCTGCAATTGAAAGAGGACTGGAATTTGATCGGCGTCCATGGGGAACATATACGGTTCTCGACGAGGGCTCTTCGTTCAAAGTCAAAAGAATCGAAGTTCTGCCGGGTAAGCGCCTGAGCTATCAGAAACATGCTCAGCGCGCCGAGCACTGGGTCGTAGTCGCAGGGACCGCTAAGGTCACTCTTAACGACGCGGAGCTTACGATTCTGACAGGCGAAGCAGTCGATATCCCCATCGGCGCGGCCCACCGTGTCGCGAACGATGGACCAGAGACGCTGGTTTTTATCGAGGTTCAACGCGGTAATTACCTGGGTGAAGATGACATCGTTCGACTTCAAGATGACTTCGGCAGGTCCAGCTAACGCTCGCCATTCGTTTTTATTGACGCTAACCATCAAAACGTCCTGAACTTTTGATTCGAATATTGCGTAGATTCCGGTTCCCACTCGAATCGGAAGTCTTTTAGTGTGTTGCTATGAATCCATCCCAAGAACAGTCTGATATCTCGATTGCGGTCACCGAACCCGAGGAGAATTTGTGGTCGGCCATCAAAGAATCGCTGAGAGGCTCGCACCGCAACTACACGACCGGACCAATTGGTCGCTCGATACTCCTCCTGGCGATTCCTATGGTTCTCGAAATGGTCATGGAGAGTGTGTTTGCGGTGGTAGATATTTTTTGGGTCTCCCATCTTGGCACTGATGCTGCAGCGACCGTCGGGCTAACCGAGTCATTGTTAACTCTGATTTATGCATTAGCGATTGGTCTAAGCATTGGAGCAACAGCGATGGTTGCTCGTCGCATCGGTGAACAAAATCCTGAAGGCGCTGCGAGAGCTGCCGTGCAGGCTATTGCGATCGCTTTGATCGTGTCTGCAGTGATCGCCGCCATCGGTGCGCCACTGGCTCCGAAACTCCTTGCGTTGATGGGTGGATCACCCTGGGTAATCGAGCACGGATCATCATTCACTCGGGTGATGCTCGCAGGCAACGTAACAGTTGTCATGTTGTTCATGGTCAATGCGATCTTCCGCGGAGCCGGTGATGCCGCCATCGCCATGAGAACGCTGTGGCTGGCTAACTGGATCAATATTCTGCTTGGTCCCTGTCTTATCTTTGGTATTGGTCCATTTCCAAAACTCGGAATCGTAGGCGCAGCTATCGCCACCAACATTGGACGCGGTACCGGAGTTGTGTACGCGCTGATCAGATTGTTTCGTCATGGTGGACGCTTTGATATTCAGCGGCACCATCTGCGGCTCGAACCGGCGATCATGAGCCGTCTATTGCGTCTAAGTTCGACCGCAACGTTTCAAGTCTTCATTGGAATGGCAAGCTGGATCGGATTAGTCAGAATCATCTCCAGTTTTGGGAGCGATGCTGTAGCTGGTTACACATTCGGCATTCGCGTAATTCTCTTTGCTTTACTGCCTTCGTGGGGAATGTCTAACGCGGCCGCGACCATGGTTGGTCAAGCCCTCGGAGCGAAGGCGCCACAACGAGCCGAGCGCGCAGTCTGGCAAGCGGGTTTTTACAATATGATTTTTCTTGGCCTGGTAGGATTGGTCTTCATCGTGTTCGCGCCTCAGATCATTGGCCTCTATACCGCGGATCCGCATGTCGCTGCTTACGGAATCGATTGTCTTCGAGTTGTCTCATACGGGTTTCTTTTCTATGCGTACGGAATGGTGCTGGGACAATCGTTCAACGGCGCTGGCGACACCTGGACACCGACGATTATCAACCTATTCGTGTTTTGGCTTTGGGAGATCCCTCTCGCGTTTGTGCTGAGCGTCCATTTTGATCTGGGACCGCGGGGTGTTTTTATCGCTATTACTGTTGCCTTCTCAACTCTTGCGGTGGTGAGTGCGCTGGTATTCCGCCAGGGCAGGTGGAAAACTCGTGTAGTCTGATGGCGAGTTCCAGCTCAACGTGCAAAGTAGCAACTTCGAACAGTCGTGCATCTAAACATGACAAAGTGGCTGGCAGTTCAATGACCGATAGCCCTGTCTAATTCATCAGCATTCAACCTAGTCGTGGCGGCACCGCGATTGCACTTGTTTTGTTTCCACGTTTAGGTGATGAACAAGGAGGGGATATGACTGGCAAACTTCAGAATAAAAAGGTGGCGATCCTCGTCGCTGATGGATTTGAGCAAGTTGAACTAACAGAACCAAAGGAAGCGCTTGAAGCGGAAGGCGCGGTCACGACGATCATCTCACCTGCTACTGGGAAAGTGCAGGCCTGGAAGCACGACGAAAAAGGCGATGCCTTCAAAGTCGATGTCAAGTTGGCGGATGCAAACTCTTCCGAGTACGACGCTTTACTTTTACCTGGTGGCGTAAAGAACCCTGACAAATTGAGGATGCTTCCTGAGGCGGTACAGTTCGCGAAAGACTTCATTAATAGCGGCAAACCCGTGGCGGCAATTTGTCACGGTCCATGGCTGCTTGTCGAAGCTGATGTTGTCGAAGGACGTCAGATGACTTCGTGGCCGTCACTCAAAACAGACCTAACAAATGCGGGTGCGGATTGGGTGGACCGCGAGGTGGTGGTCGACAGTGGTTTAGTTACGAGTCGAAAGCCCGATGACATACCGGCGTTCAATCAAAAGATGATTGAAGAATTCGCCGAAGGTAAACACCGGGAACAGGCCGCATAAACCTTGGAGTGCGCCGGCCCGGCGGCGCTTTCCAATCTCCTCGGCCTTCCAAACTCTGTCTCTATATAGCTACACTGATGCGCTGCCCTTCAGCAGCGCTTTTTTTTCGAGCAAATTAAATTTACGATTGCACAGACGAGATTCCTGGAACGCGCCCGCGCCGGCGCACTCCAAAGTGATCTTCGGAGGTCATTTTCATGCGAACCCTGCCAACCTCGAGAGCCGTACTAATTGTGCTTGTATGCCTCTCGCCAATCGTCATTGCTTCAATTTCATTGGCCCATCGTCAAAGTCCGGACAACCCCTTGACTGGCAACTGGGCCGTCTACAGCCCAAGCACGGACGGTTACGTACGAACCAGTTACTTCGATCTCAAACAACACGGTGACAAGATCACGGGAACGATCCGGACCACTCAGTTTTTCTATACGATTAAGGAGAGCACCGGCAACCCTGAAGGATTCACCCTTTTCGCCTCAATGATGGATGGAAAGAGCGAGCGGAAAGTACAGTACGAAGGCAAACTCGTCGGGAGTGAACTCCAGCTTGGAAGAAAAAATCGTCCGGATCAACCATTAACATTTCAAACGGCAAAGCGAGTACCTGACGGACAAGGCAAACTCCCCGCTCGCATCGAACCTCCTGCAAGACATCCGGTTCCGTACAACGGACTGGCCAAAACTCCTCCCATGGGTTGGAACTCCTGGAACAAGTTTGCCGGCCGCATTGACGATGCGACCGTGCGTGGTATCGCTGATGCAATGGCGCGTAACGGAATGAGAGAAGCCGGCTACACCTATATCAATATTGATGACACGTGGGAGGGTGAACGAGACTCGAGCGGAAACATACAGACCAATAAGAAGTTTCCTAACATGAAGGCCCTGGCCGACTATGTTCATAAGAAGGGACTAAAACTGGGTATCTACTCATCGCCTGGACCAAACACGTGCGCAGGTTACGAAGGCAGCTATGGTCATGAAGACCAGGATGCCCGGACATATGCGGCCTGGGGAATTGACTATTTGAAATATGACTGGTGCGGCGCGCGAACGCTGTATAGCGATGAAGAAATGCCCGCGGTCTATCAAAAGATGGGCGACGCACTACAAAAAACAGGTCGGCCCATCGTCTATAGCCTCTGTCAGTACGGACGATTTGACGTTTGGAAATGGGGACCTGAAGTTGGTGGTAATCTTTGGAGAACTACCGGCGACATTCGAGACACCTGGGACTCAATGACCGGAATTGGTTTCAAACAAAACGACCTTGCGCCGTTTGCAAAGCCAGGTCACTGGAACGACCCGGATATGCTTGAAATCGGCAACGGCGGAATGACTGATATCGAGTACAAGACGCACATGAGCCTGTGGGCCATGCTTGCGGCTCCTCTTCTTTCAGGAAACGATCTACGCGAGATGTCGCCACAGACTCTGGCCATACTTACAAACAAAGAAGTGATTGCAATTGACCAGGACCGGTTGGGAAAACAAGGAAGCCAGGCATGGAAGTCAGGAGAACAGGAAGTCTGGACGCGACCATTGTCGGGCGACGCTACGGCAGTGGCAATTTTTAACCGGGCGCCTCTAGAGGCAAGAGTTACTATCAAATGGTCTGATGTCAAGATTACAAGAGCGAAGTCAATAAGAGATGTTTGGTCCAATCAACCTGTCACCGCGCTCGGCTCTGAATTTTCCACCTCCGTCCCCGCCCACGGCGTAGTCATGTTAAGGGTTAAGTGAGTAGGGATTAGGTCTTGGGTTGCAAGTAAACGATCCAAACTAGAAGCCGACGACCGGGTGCGGCACGTATGGTTCTTCCAACTTCTTGATCTCCTCGTCCGATAATTCAAGCGAAACAGCCGCCACGGCATCCTCGAGATGCTCAGGTTTAGACGCACCAATTATCGGGGCAGTCAGAAACGGCTTACTCAGCAGCCACGCAAGCGCAACTTGCGCCCTCGGAACTCCACGCGCTGCAGAGATCTTCGCCACTGTCTCTACTACTTTTTTGTCAGACTCAACTGCTGCAGTGTAAAGCGTCTTTCCAAACTCATCCGTCTCACTGCGATTCGTACTCACTCCCCAATCACGAGTCAAACGCCCGCGAGCCAGTGGGCTCCAGGGAATTACCGCAACTCCTTCAGCTGCACACAATGACATCATCTCTCGCTCCTCTTCTCGATAGAGCAAGTTGTAATGGTTCTGCATCGAGACAAACCTGGTCCACCCGTGCTGGTCCGCCTTATAAAGCGATTTCGCAAACTGCCAGGCATGCATCGAGGAGGCGCCTACATAAAGCGCTTTTCCAGCCTTTACCACATCATGCAAGGCCTCGATCGTTTCTTCTATCGGAGTCGTGTTATCCCACCGATGTATCTGATACAGGTCGACATAGTCCATTCCTAATCTTTTTAGGCTGGCATCGACCTCGGTCATGATGGCTTTGCGCGACAGGCCCTTTGCATTTGCACCAGGTCGCATTGGCGCAAAAACCTTTGTGGCAACAACCAGTTCCTCACGACGTGCAAAATCATGTAGGGCTCGACCGACAATTTCTTCACTTGTGCCATCCGAGTAGGTGTTTGCAGTGTCAAAGAAGTTGATACCCAGCTCGAGCGCTTGCCGTATTAAGGGGCGACTATCTTCCTCGACCAACGACCAGGGGTGCGTGCCCCGTTCAGGAACGCCGTAGGTCATACATCCCAAACAAATACGAGAGACCTTCAGTCCCGTTTTACCAAGATTCACATATTCCATTGTCGTATTCACACCTCTCTCGCAGCTCTATCTGTGAAACAAACCAACAACTTCTTGTCTTTCTGACGAGGTTTACGCAAGGGCATCTGCCGAGAGCAGTTGGCCTTGTAGCCCCGGTCAGTACCGACTCGCGGTAGCGGCGGGTGAGCCTCGTGTTATTAGCTGCTGCACGTTACATAAACTCACCCGATGCTACCGCGAGTCGGTACTGACATTGTCTCGCAACTTGATCATTTGGTTGCTGCTTAAGCCGCGCTGTGTAGCCTCTGTGTTTCTCCGTGACTCTGTGGTTGAAACACGGAGCAAGAATATCGGATGCTCAGAGCTTCTTAGCGGTTTGTCCAACGCGGACTGTGCCTGATTGGACCACCTTGGCATTGATGCCGCGCAGGCAGAGTTCACGTCCAACCTCAGAATTAACAAACTTCATCGCCTCGAGACCAAAGCGAGCAACAAATTTTTGGCATCCCGTGTGTGGCGGAGCAGTAACCTCAAGAACTGCCGTTCCAATTGAAATCCTGGCTCCCACGGGCAAATTGGTTTTACTCAAATCCAGATCCAAATACAGCTGGTCTCCCGCCAGGGACCAACGTTCCCGTTCCTGGGCAACTAAAGCAACGGATCGCACGTTCATGATATTGATCTGCATATCGGGATGCGGCGAACCATCGCTTGTGCGAGTGCTTTTCCTAAGCGTCCAGTTATCGCCGATGAGTCCCTTGTCAACATCCAGTTGAGCCTCATCAACAACTTCCCGATGCTCCGTCTGGGGCCGACGAACGATCAATTCGAGTACTCCTTCTTCTTTAGGTGATTGCCGGATATGGTCCAATCCAGCTTCGAGTTCAGGCATTGATAGATGTCTCACAAAAAAGTCTCCATTCCAAAGGGGTTATCGCGACTAATATATCTCCACTAGACCAGAGTTGTGAAAAGGGGCTGCTGAATGCTGACCTATCTAGACGAAAAACTCTGACTTACGCTATTACCATCACGCCGTTGCGCGAAAGAATAGACGACATACCTTTGTTAATTGGATACTTTGCGCAGAAACACTCATTGAGGATGAACAAGCGAATTGAGACGATTCCCCGGGAGACGGTCGATGCGTTGTGCGATTACCCATGGCCTGGAAATGTCCGGGAGTTGGAGAACTTTGTCGAGCGGTCGGTAATACTGTCGCAGAGCTCGGATTTGCAAGCTCCATTGGGAGAATTGAAAGCTCCAACAAGTGCTACGAGTCAGTCATTAAACTACTCGATGACGGACAGCGCGCCTGGCCCACTCTCGCTGGAAGAGATGGAGCGAAAACATATCGGCGAAATCCTGGAAAGAACTAAAGGAGTTATCGGAGGGAAAGGTGGCGCCGCCGAGGTACTTGGGTTGCCAATCTCGACGCTGCGAAATCGAATGAAGAAACTGGGGATGAAGTGAAAGGGTTATTCGACCTATTAATAGTTAGTCGACCTATTAATAGTTATTCGACCTATTAATAGTAGACACGAATATAGGACCTATAGGACCTATAGGACCTATAGTTTTTCTTAATTCACCACTCGAAGTTTGCTTTCAAGTTGTTCCCGACGGCTCCGGCTGAGCCTAAGTTGGCGACCATTATCTAACACCACGATGTAGTCACCGTTGAAGTGCGGCTGGAGTTCCTTGATGCGGTTGAGGTTTACAATGATCGAACGGTGAATTCGCACAAACTTGTCAGGATCCAACTGCTTTTCCAAATCGTGCATCTTCTCCCGCAGCAGATGTGACTTTGGTCCAATATGCAACTTTGCGTAATTGCCATCCGCCTCTATCCAATCAATCTCATCCACCTTCAAAAGCACCACTCGATTCGCCAACTTCACCATCAAACGCTTTAGATAGGCAGGCTTGCGATTGGTGACTTCACGCAAACTCTCGCGCTCTTCGAGCAGCGCCAACAAACGTTTGCTGACCTTATTGATCTCGCGAGATTCAATTTGACCCTTTGCTCGTTGTAGGGCCTGCAAAAAGCGCGTGTCATCATAAGGCTTCAATAAGTAATCAAGTGCGTGAACCTCAAACGCTTTCAATGCGTACTGGTCAAAGGCAGTAACAAAAACTACTGCCGGCATTCCTTCTGGACCAACATTCTCCAAAACATCGAAGCCGTCCATCTCCGGCATTTGAATATCAAGAAAGACCAGGTCGGGCGCATGCTGTTCAATTGACTTAACGGCCTCTCTGCCGTTGCGACACTCCTCGAGAATCTCGATCTGCGGATCCTTTTCTAGTAGCAGACGAAGATTGCGCCTTGCTAACGGTTCGTCATCCACAATCAATGTTCTGATCTTCTGACTCATCTCTATTTTGTGGGGGCGCCGCGCGCTCGCGAAAGTACTACCAGTCCTTGAGAGGGGCGGCCAACGAGCGCCAGCCGTTTCATGCAGTGCGGAATGGCATAATCACAGTGACTTCGACGCCGCCCTGCTCGCGATTCCGAATGTCGAGCCGGTGAAGTTCGCCATATAGTTGTTGCAAACGCGCTACGGTGTTTGCCAGTCCTATTCCATTACTACTCTTCAACTGCCAGTTCGCCGGCAAACCCTTTCCATTATCCTGTACAGTCATCCGAAGCTCACCGTTCTCTGCCGTCGATCTGATTACCAACTCACCGTCGGCTTCGCTTCGACTGATACCGTGTCGCAAGGCATTTTCAACGATGGGTTGAAGCAAAAGGTTCGGTACCAACGCTCTGGTGCTTGCCGGATCGATGTCCATGTTGATTTGTAACCGGTCCGAAAATCGCATTTGCTGAATGCGCAAATACAGGTTGATAAACTTCAACTCCTCTCTCAGCTCGATCTCCTGTTGCTCCGAATGTTCGAGCGTATGTCTTAAGAGATCACTAAGGCCAACCAGCATGTTTACGGCGGCATCGTTCTTGTTGTCGCGTACAAGTCCAACGATTCCATTAAGCGTGTTGAATAGGAAATGCGGGTGCAATTGCATTCGCAGCGTATCGAGTTGTGCCTGGGCCAACTGCGTTTCGAGTTGCGCCGTCACAAACTCTCGTTCGCGATACTTCCGGTAATAGTCGATCGCATAACAACTCCCAACGACGACGCTGTAAATCATCAAATCAGGTACGAACGAACCCTTTAACCGCAAAAAATAGCGCGCCCAGAATCCGGTCGGGCTGTCACCCATATTGTCGAAGGGTTTAACAATCAGCATTATGGCCGTCGCCGCAGCACTATGCACCGCTGAGGAGAGAAGAAATGCCGGAATGTGAACTGCCAGGCTGCGCTTCCACGTTTCGCCGACCAGTGAGTACCGGCGAGCCAACCACATCAACACGGGAGTCAAGGGAGCCCAGACCAGCCATGTCAGCACACCCCAGGTGAAGATTTTCCATGCGGAGTGACCCATTCCTTCGGCTCGCACGTCGAAATAGATCGGTCCTGCGTAAAGAACTCCTAGCAGCGTCCACAGCCCGAGTATGATCAGCCACTGATGGGGATTTCTGACTGGCTGTAACCCGATGTCATTTGTCATCGATCAAGTTCCATCTGTCATCTCAACCCTTTGGAGTGCGGACGTTTTACCGAAGCAACAATTAGACTGTTAGGAAGTCTTGTATTTAGGTAGAAGGGTCATTCCACAGACCGGGCATTCGCCTGGTTGATTGTACACCGCGTCATCGCATTCAAATGGACAAGCAGGACAAACATAACCTACCAACGCTAACTGATTGCGAGGCGCTGCCGGCGGCCGGCTCTCATTATTTGCAACTTGCCAGGCTGTCGCAAAGATTAGCCGAACTACTTTTGCAAAATGAGTGTAATCGATCGTATCGGGTTCATCTGATGGTTGATGATAGTGCTCAGTCAAGCCAGTTGAAAAGTAAATATAGGGAATCAGTTGAGCTTCAAAGCTGTAGTGATCCGAGCCGAACCGCTGGCCTTCCACGAGCGTGAGATTAGTCTTGTATTGCTCATTCACTTGTTTCGTCGTGTCGAGCAACTGCCGAGACAGGTCTTCCGTCCCAAGACTGTAGATATAATTTTTGTTTGCCGCATGAGCCTGGTCAAAACTGGCGACGCCATCCATGTTGATGTCGGCTACCGTTTTCTCCCACGGAACTAGGGGATGCTGACTGTAATAACCTGACCCAAGCAGTCCTTTTTCCTCGCCGGTGAAATTTACAAACAGGATCGAACGTCTTGGACCATTGCCATCTTGTTTTGCCTTACTGAATGCCTGGGCCAACTCAAGACAGGCTACGGCTCCTGAACCATCATCAGCGGCGCCGTTATAGATCTTATCGCCTTTCAGATTTGGATCGAGCCCGAGATGATCGAAATGTGCCGAGATGATCAACACTTCTTCTTTCAGTTTTGGATCACTTCCTTCAATGTATGCGATAACGTTTTCTGTTTTAAGTCCGTCGAAGGGAGTAACCGAGCCTCGTACCTTAACGTTCGGCGGAAGCTCGAACACCACCGGTTTTAGAGTCTGGTTGATCTGCTTTTGTAAGGTTTCGACTGTTTGTCCTGTCGCCCGAAGCAGACTATCGGCAAACTTTGATGAGACTGCGTAGACGGGCGGAAAAGTGCTTGATTCAGATAACGAAAGCGCTCCAACGCGTTGTGCATTAAGTGCGGCCTGGTGAGCCCTCTCGGAGAACGGTGCGGCTGCTCGCGGACTGATTCCTGAAATTACAAGCACGCCTTTTGGCTGACCTGCCGCCCACATCGCACTGCGCTTATTGATAAATTGGGTACTCCATCTTGAAGGTTTGTGATCGACTGTTTTAAAGAGGCTGGTGGTTGCGTCAGCCATCGGTTCATCTTCGAGTATCAGTACCCACTTCCCCTTCACGGACAAGTTCTTTGGCGCCAACTCCGCATAATCGTCATAGTCAAGTTTGTCATCGGAGATGCCGTATCCGGCAAAGGCAATATTACCTTCAGCGGCAGCAGTCAGTCCGCCTGTCAGAAAATATGAGAGATCATCTTGCGTAGCGATTGAGAAGTTGCTGGAGATTTCCACGTGCGCATCATTTAGAAGTTCGAGTTGCGACTCTTTCGCAAGGCGACGATAGACGGTAAAAGGCTGGAAAAAAGCTCCCGGCATCGTTGGCAACGCAACGTTCTGTGGTTTGTATGGAGTCAGTCCGAATTGTCGATATTGGGAGGCGAGATACAGTGACGCGATTTGTTGTCCGCGGGTAGCAGTTTCGCGACCCTCGAAAGAGTCTGACGCTAGAAAAGAGAGTTGGGCAGCAAGCCTCTCAGCTGATATCGACTGTTGGTAGCGTTCAAGGTTTACATCACTTGCTCTGATTGCTGTCTTCGACAGCGCCGCACCGCCTCGTTTGTCCCGTGCACTTTTCTGTTGCGCCAGCGTGAAGGTCGAGCCGATCACCAGTGATGTTCCAACGATTCCCAAAAGGATAGTACGTCCAAATTGCCTTCTCATAGTTCCTCACTATCAGATTTCTTTCCGCACCTCTCGACCAGAGCCCGAAGCCAGGAGTCTTGGCTAAACAATCCACCCTTTGCTCTGATACTCCATGTAAGTTGCAGTGGTCTCGGCAACCGTGCGGCCGAAGTAGCGCTCTACAACGCGCAGCGCGAGATCGATGCCGGAGGTTAGACCGCCCGCTGTCGAGATCTTTTCGTTCTCGACGAAGCGCAACCCTCGCTTCAGATTCACGTCGGGAAAGGCCTTGGCAAACTGTTCGAAGAAATCGTGGTGCGTGGTAGCTGATTTCCCCGACAGTAATCCAGCGCGTCCCAGTTGAAACGCTCCTGTACAAACAGACATGGTGACGTCGGTTTTCTCAGTCACCTTCTTCAACCAGGCATGTAGGGCGGCAGAGCCTCGCTGTGCAGGTATCACGACGACTTTAGGTTGCGGCGCGTTATCAAAGGTAAAATCCGGAACGAGCTTCAGACCGGCTGAGCCCGTTAACACTTCGGTCTTCTCAGAGACGGTGAAGAGCTGGAAAGGCATCTGATCTTCATGATCTGAGCCGCGTTGTGGAACCATCACGTCCTGAAAGACTTCCCATGGTCCAGCAAAGTCGATTACGGTAACGCCATCGGATATGGCAAAGGCTACTGGAATTTTTCCTTTTGCCGGCGGCGTCAGTTTCGCGGCAGTCGTTTCAAGACTTAGAGCCGAAAGTGGCCGCGCCAATGAGTCGGGAAGAGTTGAAGCGGCTACGAGAGCGGCGAGTCCCGCAGAGTGATTCATAAAGCTTCTTCGTTTCATATCGCCTCCTGAATGATTGTCGTGGGCTTGGTGATTTGACGTTGGAACTCTAACGCAGCTTCAAAGAAGTGAGATTAGAATTGCCATCATTTGACCAAACCATGACACAGGGCGCCACTTTCAAGTGACGAGTGGCTGTCCTTAAGAGTGGTAAATGCCTTATTGAGTAAGGGGGCTTAGGTCTTGGGATTTTGATCTTTGATCTTGGGACTTGGGTTTTGGCCTTCCTTTCGTGGATCAATTTCCAAGACCCAAGACATAAGGCCGAAGGCCTAAGCAATAAGGCCCAAGACCTAGTCGAAGACCAAGTCCTCGCTCGCTACTGACTGGCAACCACATCACGTATAATACTCACACCGTTCCAAGGCACACGTCACCCCAGCGTTGGAAGTGGTTAAATTCGAGAGGAGACTTTATGAGTTGGAACCAGCCTTCATCCCTTACGACGGACGTACGAGATGAACGCGTTAGCGCCTTTTTGAGCAAAGTTTACGCCTGGATGTTTCTAGGCCTCCTGATCACGGCCGGGACTGCCCTGGTCGTTTCTTCGTCACCTGCCCTGGTCAGCACCATCTTCGTCGAGTATCGATTCGTTTTCTGGGCGATCGTCTTAGCCCAGTTCGGACTAGTCGTCTACTTATCAGCCAGGGTCACGAAGATGGCCCCCGCTACGGCTTCAGCGCTCTTCCTGCTGTACTCGGCCCTGGTGGGTGTAACGTCGTCGGTGATCCTTTTCGCGTTCACGACAACGTCCATCTTTACTACATTTATGGTGACTGCCGGAATGTTTGGCGCGACCGCACTTTACGGCACGGTTACTAAACGGAGTCTCGCAGGCCTTGGTCAATTCATGTTTATGGGATTGATCGGTCTGATTCTCGCGATGGTTGTCGGCATCTTCTGGCAGAACGATGCTCTCCAGTTTGTAATATCAGTGGTCGGAGTGCTCGTCTTTACGGGTCTTACGGCCTGGGATGCACAAAGATTGAAACAGATGGCAGTCTCAACACCGGAGGGTCACACAT
>DASROI010000177.1:0-3495 GCA_035646955.1 Pyrinomonadaceae bacterium | reverse complement strand
TTCTGCCGGACCGCGCGCGTCCTAGCGGGCCCTTTCTCGCCCCGATCACCTTTGTCTCCGTCACGTGCGCCGCGAGCACGCGCGCGCTCCGGCAGAAGAGGTTGAGCGGTGAAGTTGTGTACTTGAATATTGCTAAGTGTGGCTAGAGGAGCGCAAAGTACTAAGACAAAGTACAAAGGCCGCCTTCGCTTTTGCCAACCAGTGGGTCGGCAGTGTACTTTCAATAAAAATTGCAGTTGGCTGGGGAGGTAAAATGACAGTCTCAATTACATTTGAGCCTTCCGGGATAAACGGAGTGGTTGCACAAGGTACTTACCTGATTGACGCAGCGCGTCGCATGGGAGTTTCACTCGGTCAAGGTTGCACCATTGGCAAAGGTGAATGTCCGTTCTGCGTCGTTTCCATTAAATCAGGTGCTGAATTCCTTTCCGTTCCAAGTAATGCCGAAGAAAAAGTTCTCGGAGATAACATCACAACCGACGCGCTGAGGCTTGCTTGCCAGGTAAAGATTGAGAGCCCGGGCGAAATTGTTGTCGCCATCAGTACTTTTCAACCACGAGCAGAAACCAAAGTGGACCAGGATGCTGAGGTGCTCAAAAAGTTTGGCGATCTCTCCCTGACAAAAAAGATTGCCACCCTCATGCAGCTCGAAGCGATCACAATGTCAGAAGCATTCGACTCAGCTTTACAAAAACCTTTAGCCATGGGCTCGAAGGCGTTCGACAAAATTGTCGAGCAAGCTCGTTCGGCAAAAGCGAAAGCGAACCAGAAGAGCAGTTGACCAATCTGACGACCAGACAATGACCAGACCAAAAAAGGCTCGCGTGATTACCAGCCGTCTCTGCGCTGTAGTATTGCTTGCGCCACTCTCCCTAATCATTTCAGGTTGTCCTAAGAATGAAGCGCCTCCAAACCCCCGAATAGCGGTCTCGCAAAGTTCGCCGTCTCCAGCACAGCCGCCACTGCCAGTTTCGTTCAATGGCGAACGCGCGATGGACCACGTTCGGAAACAGATCGACTTTGGACCAAGACCTCCTGATTCACCGGAGCTAATCAAAACGCGAAACTACATTGTCAGCGAGTTAAAGTCTTATAACTTAAGTGTTTCGCTTGATGAGTTCACTGCTTCCACGCCGCAGGGCGACAAGAAGATGGCGAACATCGTCGCCGAAATACCAGGCGAGACAAAGGATCTGATCCTGATCACCAGTCACTACGACACAAAGTATTTCAAAAATATGCATTTCGTAGGTGCGAATGATCCGGGAGCCTCAGTTGCTACGTTACTTGAAATTGGAAGAGTGCTGGGCAGCGCGCACGAAAAACCCCGGCTTACGTACCGTCTCGTATTCTTTGATGGTGAAGAGGCGTTCTGTGAACAGTGGGATGAATGCGGCACTCCGGAAAAACCCGACAACACTTATGGTAGTCGGCACTATGTAAGTACGCTTCGATCTAAAGATGAGTTGAGCAACACCAAAGCCATGATCTTGCTCGATATGATGGGCTATCGCGAACTGGAATTGGGTCGCGATGACATGAGTACGAAATGGCTTCAAGATATTATCTGGCAAACTGGACGCGACCTGGGACACTCGAACGTCTTTGTGGACAGACCCGAAGGAGTTGGAGGTGACGATCACGAACCATTCCTGCGTGCCGGGATCGATTCGGTTGACCTGATCCAGTTGAGCAATTACCAGTATTGGCATACACCCGAAGACAGCGTCGACAAAATATCGGCTCAGAGTATGAAAATTGTCGGAGACACAGTGTTGGCGAGTCTTCCCAAGATTGCGGCCCGATTCGCAAAGTGATTGCAGAGGTTAGTTATGCTTACGTCACCTGAAATTTTAGTGCCAGTAGATTTTTCAGCATGTTCTGTTAATGCGCTCAGAATAGCGTTGGGCATGGCTGCTCCTGATGGTGACCTGACGTTACTGCATGTCATCGATCAGCAGTTCATCGACGAAGCTGTATCAACCGGCCTTGGTACTGAGGAAGACATCAGGACTCGTATGCGCGAGCAGGCTGAGAATAGTTTTGCCTCGATGCTCGAGGAGCTGAATACGGGCCAGATTGATGTCGAGAAGATGATTGTCGTCGGCGCACCCTTTGTCGAGATTTTGAAGATTACGCGCGATCTCGATCTGCCGATGGTTGTAATGGGTGTGCGTGGACGATCGACGCCTCCAGAAGAAATCTTGTTTGGATCAACGGCCGAGAAAGTACTTCGCGGCACTCGCGTACCGGTACTGTTTGTTCCACTCTAACCTTGGAGTGCGCCCTTGGCGCCGTCCTGGCGGCGCTTTGTTTTAAGAGAGTACTGAGTTAAATCCAATTGAATCAAAAGTGCGCCAGGTCGGCGCACTCCAAAAAGATGAAACGCATCGCTGTCATTCCAGGGGATGGTATTGGACCAGAAGTAATCGCTGAGGCTCTGCGCGTCCTTCAACACTTAAGAGAAACACGCAGATTAGAATTAGCGTTCACGAATTTCGATTGGGGCGCCGAAAAGTTTCTCAAAGAAGGTATAACGCTACCTGAAGGAAGTTTGGAAAAACTGTCCGCTGACTTCGACGCCATTCTTGCCGGCGCCTTTGGTGATCCACGAGTCCCTTCGAATAAACACGCTGAAGACATTCTCCTTGGTATGCGCCGCGGGCTGGATCTCTACATCAACCTGCGGCCAGTACGCTTGCTTGATTCCCGCCTAACACCGTTGTCGAATCGCAAAGCTGAAGAGATCGACTTCGTAGTCTTTCGAGAGAATACCGAAGGTGCTTACTGCGGCGCAGGTGGATTTCTCAAACATGGAACCGTCGACGAGATTGCGTTGCAGGAGGAGATCAATACGCGGCGGGGTGTCGAGCGAATCATCGTAGCGGCGTTTGAATACGCCCGTTCCAATAAAAGAAAGAAAGTTACGATGGCCGACAAGTCGAACGTCCAACGCTTCGGAGGCGACTTGTGGCAACGAGTGTTTAAGGAAGTTGCTGCCGGTTATCCGGAGATCCAGGCCAATCACCAATATGTCGATGCAATGGCGATGTTCATGGTCCTGGATCCTGCTCAATATGATGTGATTGTGAGTAATAATTTGTTTGGCGACATTCTGACGGACCTTGGAGCGGCCGTTCAGGGAGGATTGGGATTGGCGGCGTCAGGCAATATTCATCCGGGAAGAGTCTCATTGTTCGAGCCGGTTCATGGTAGTGCTCCTCCATTAGCCGGAAAGGGAATCGCCAATCCGATTGGTGCTATTCTGACTTCAGCGATGATGTTAGAATACCTGGGCTTCCCGGCACAGAGTAGAGAAATCGAAGAGGCAGTTCGCGCTGCGGTTTCTGCAAACGAAACGACTAAAGATCTCGGGGGAAATCTCTCGACGGAGGAAGCAGGCAAAGCGATCGTTGCGCGAGTAGGGAAGACTTAGCTGTGGGGAGGTTTTATGGCTTCGGGAGCAAGGATACTCGCGACTAAAGCGATTGCTGT
>DASROI010000176.1:0-26901 GCA_035646955.1 Pyrinomonadaceae bacterium | reverse complement strand
GAACTACATCAACCTGACTCTCGATCACCTGCGCTCTTCTTACGCTCCACAAGATCCGGATAAGCGAGCGGTCTTCGTTAAACTAACCGAACAGCTCAAATCGGAAGTGGCCCGGATAAACCGTCACATCACTGACTTCTTGAAATACTCGCGCCCGTCAGCTTTGGAATTGCAACAAGTTGATCTGCGGGTGGAAGCCGACGATGCCTTAAGGTTAGTAAACGCAAGGGCCGAAGAGAGCGGTGTTACAACCACGATCATTCAGGACGAGCCGCTGCCACCAATCATGGCAGACAAAGAGGCTCTGCGGTCCGTCTTTACAAATCTCGTGGTGAATGCTGTTGAAGCGATTAACGGTGCCGGTGGGAACGTGTCAATCAGACTTTCAAAAGAAGGTAACGACTTCGTAAAGATCGAGGTGTCGGATACTGGTTGCGGTATCGCGCCACAAGACATCTCGAAACTCTTTGAACCGTATTTTTCTACGAAGGATACAGGGACAGGCCTGGGACTTGCGATTGTGAAAAAGGCAATTGACGACCACAATGGGAGAATAAGCGTTTCTTCAAAGGAAGGCACTGGCACTACGTTTACAATGATCTTGCCCGTAAATGAGAAAGGAGAAATGGTGAATACAGAGGGTTGATTAAACCCTCGTTCCCTCAAATTTCATCTTGCATCTATGGCTCGAAAGAACATCCTGGTAGTAGACGACGAAAAAGCGCAGCGAGAAATCCTCGAACTGATCTTAACGGACGAAGGTTATGACGTAACCACGGCAGCTTCCGGCGAAGCCGCGATCAAGTTCGCCAAGGACCGTCGGTTTGACCTCGCTCTGACCGATCTAAAAATGACCGGCATGGACGGCATCGAGCTTCTCCAACATCTGCTGGCATTCGATTCATCGATAATCGTAATTCTTCTCACGGCGCATGGTTCGATCGAATCTGCCAAGGAGGCGCTGCGACGCGGCGCATTCGACTACCTCGAAAAACCTTATGACAAGAAGGCGCTGCTCGAGACTATCAACCGGGCACTCGATCGTCTCGATGCGATTGACAGCGAGATCATTTCAGCTTCGCCAAAAATGGAAACGGTGAAGAAGATGATCTTGAAAGTCGCGCGGTCCAACTCTACGGTGCTGGTTCGAGGAGAATCTGGAACTGGTAAAGAATTGATTGCCCGGGCTGTTCACAATCAGTCGCCTCGCTCGAATGAAATGTTTCAGGCAGTCAACTGCGCCGCTATCAATGAGAACTTGCTCGAGTCTGAGTTATTTGGACATGAGAAAGGCTCGTTCACTGGAGCGCACGCGGAAAAGAAAGGTTTGTTCGAAATCGCCGATCGAGGAACTTTGTTTCTGGATGAAATCGCTGAACTGGATGTCGGCATCCAGGCCAAGCTGTTGCGAGCACTTCAGGAAAGAAAGATCAGACGAGTCGGGGGCACGCATGAGATAAGTGTAGACGTCAGGGTTATCGCTGCGACCAATCGCGATTTACGAGCGATGGTGGCGGACGGTCGCTTTCGAGATGATCTTTATTATCGCATTAACGTGCTCTCGATCGACGTCCCGCCCCTCCGTGAACGCCGCGAAGATATTCCGGTGCTTATCGATTTCTTCCTCAAGAAGCATACGCGCAACACAACTCATCCAATACGTGGTCTAACAAGTGAAACAAAGAAGTTGATGGGTGATTACAGTTGGCCCGGAAATGTCCGCCAACTCGAGTCGGCAATTGAACGCGCGATTTTGTTGTGCGAAGGCGATGAGATCACCCCGGAAGATTTGCCGACCGAGGTCCGGCAAGATACAGGACCGGCACCTGAGGGCACGTTCAAATTGCCATCTGAGGGAATCAATTTCGAAGATGTGGAACGGAATCTGATAACCCAGGCAATGGAGCAAACGGATTACAACATTACTAAAGCTGCAAAACTACTGGGCCTGACTTTTCGGACCCTTCAGTATCGGCTCGAAAAGTTCGGTATCAAGAAACCTGACGGCGACGGATTGGGAGACCAGGAAGAAGAGGGATGAAACTGGTGATGGCCTTGGCCTGAAGTGTGGGAACTCACGTACGCAAGTAGAAAGCGCGATGCAAGAATCCTCATCATTCGCGTTCTATTTTCGTAATCCCGATATTTCAGGAGGTCACACCTAATGAAGAACATCTGGTCCATTCTCATCCTGTCCACACTCTTATTACCCGCGTGCACTAGAAGCCCGGAAACTCGATCAAGTGAAGCCCCAACCCTTGCCTCAAGATCAGCACAAACTATTGATCAGCCTAAAATTACCTCTGAGAAAACTCAAAGCGCCGGTTACGTGAATGTGTCACTGGACGATGCCAGTCGCGCTGACAACTCTTTACAAGCAGCTAGTCGAAAAGTGTTGCGAAATGCTGAGATGACCCTGGAGGTACCCTCCACGGTCGATACGCAACACCAGGTCAGTCTCATTGCCGAATCACGCGGCGGTTTCGTCGTCAACTCAGAATCTAAACAGCGCGAAAATGTGGAACCGACAAAAAGGATGGTCGATATTAAGATGGTGATCCGAGTCCCATCCGATCAGTTTGGCGGCGCAATCGACCAGATCCGCAAACTCGCAGTCAACCTCCCAGCTGAGAGCTTAAAAAGCGATGACGTGACTGAAGAGTTCATCGATCTTGAAGCTCACGTCAAAACTCAAAAGGCGCTGGAGCTTCAATTCCTCGAGATCATGAAACAGGCCAGAAAAGTTGAAGAGGCCCTGGAAGTACAGCGTCAACTCGCAGACGTTCGGGCAGAGATAGAAAGGCTTGACGGACGAAAGAGGTTCCTCGAAAACCGGGCAGCTCTTTCCACTATAACGGTTAACCTGCAATCGCCTGCCCCAATAATGGTCAGCAGCACCGGTTTCGGAAGAAGCATTCGTGACGCCGCCGCTGATAGTTTGGACATTGCTTCGGGTTTAGTCCTGTTCTTTGTTAGGTCAGTAATTGTCCTGCTTCCTGTCGCTATTCTGGTCATATTACCGCTCGGCCTGACATTTCGATTTCTGGCGCGTCGTGCAAAACGAATTCGGCTCGCGCAAGCTCTGGCAACTCCTACATCGAACTGAGCATTCACGCGACGGGACGGCGGCACCCGCCGCCTCTCACAGAAGCAGCAGGCCGAAGCGACTGTACTGAATGCACTCTGCGTCACTCGGCGAGATCTCCGCGTCACTCTGCGTTGCCTGTTTTGAGGGTACGCAGATTGCGGCTAGTCCCGTTTTTCTTAGCCAAGAGAACGCTCTGGGAGGCAAAGTCGAAGACATAACGATTGTAGAATGTAATGGGGGAGCGAATTGGTGAAAAGACACTCAGCCTATTACCATGAAGAGGAAGATAGCTAAGACGAACCTTAGACTGAGGCACATACACAGTGAAGAAAATTGAAGGCTTAAGTGTAATTGGATTGCTCTTGATAGTTTTGTCGAGTTGTTCAAAATCCGAACCTAACCAGACAACCGCGCCTCCGGCCGCACCTTCGCCAAGTGCCGTTCGAAGGATCGCGTCGATTGATGTCGTTAAGGTTAGTCCCGAAGAAGTTACAATCAGTGCAGGAGGTTCCGGCGTCGCTTCCGTGCGAGTCGCGATCGACAAGGGCTATCATGTAAATGCCAACCCGCCGACCTTCCCATATCTAAAACCCACTGAGTTAATATTTAAAGCGACTCCTTCAATCTCGATCAGCTCAGTGAAATACCCGGGCGCCACGACGCGAAAGTTCCAATTCGCTGAAAAGCCCCTGGCAGTTTACGAAGGAGAGGCAATAATCAAAGTCGATCTCAAGGTCAACAAGGGCACTCCGCAAGGAAAGCAGAACCTTTCAGGCACTTTGCGCGTCCAAGCGTGTGATGAAGAGGTGTGTTATGCCCCGGGTGAGCGCGAGATTGTGATTCCGGTAAATATCAAGTGAAGATCTTTTGGATGGCGATTGCCGGCGTTTGCGCCGTCTGTGCTGGAGTTTTCCTACTCCAGCGCGACTTTGATAAGGCTTTTATCCTTGCGGCCGCGGGCGCCATTGCCTGGTTTTTAAACTACCGGGTACAGATGAAAGAAATAGTAGACCAGGCAGATCATGAAGAGAATGACGACTTATCAGATGAGACGTAAATTGGTTCTGGCAATTGGGCTGCTGCTTATTGGACTTGCCCAAACAACTTTCGCATCAGAACAGACTGAAGTGAAAGACGTCGTGCAACGTGTCTTTGAACAACTGCGCACTCATAATTACGACAGTCTCTACGAACTGTTGCCTAACTCTTCCCGAAGCAAGTTGTCGCGTGAGCGGTTCGTGAGTGCGCTTGAACGTGCCCAGGGATTTTACCAACTCGATCGACTCGAAATCGGATCGTTGAAAGTTCAGGGCAATCTCGCGGTCGTCGATACTGTTCTTTACGGCAGAGTGGTCGCGCCCATCCAGGCTGAAGGCAAGATCATTGCTCAACAGTACCTGGTTCGAGAAGATGGCAAATGGCGAGTCGCTACTGGGGATCAATCTACTGTGAAGAAGTTTCTGGCCAGCACACCAGGATTCAGCAAAGGCTTTAAGATCAGGCAGCCTCAGGTTTTCGTCAAACAAAATGGACAGTGGATTGAGTTTAAAGGACCACGGGGCAGGCGCAACCAGGCGTAGCTTAGCTTAAGAAAAAGTCGTCGAAAGAAAGCTGAGCATCATCAACTTGCTCGGTGAACTCTCCATGACGAATGCGATGACGGGGAACATCCAGGGCTTCTCTCACGGCATCGAGGTGAAATCGAATAATCCGGGGCGTTAACCTTACTGAAGGAATGCGACGTTTCGCAGCGAGCCGCCTGACAGTCGATTCGCTGACTTGCAGAAACTGGGCCAATTGTTTTGCTGTCAGAAACTCTTCCCGCTCTTCCATGCGCTATGGCTTCGCAGGTTTTTCGGGCAATGACAGTGCGACACGATAGACCGCGGCACCATCAACTTCCACGTCCCTGCTGATCGGCTCTCCATCAGTTTTTAAACTTACTCGATACTTAGCAGTCTCCGGAGCAAGTCGAAACACGAACGAACCTGTTTCCGTAGTAACCCGGCCATCAATCTTCTTAACTGTACCGTCAGGGTTGACCCTGGCGAGTTCGACCTTTGCATTTGGTAGGCTCCGCCCTGACCCACTGAAAACGCTACCTCGAATAAAAGCGATTGAACCCTCATCGATCGTGAGGACTAACCGATCTCCAAGCGAGCGGGTATCTCCTGCCTTTACCACCACATTCTCGATGGTACCGATACTCAGCCCTGGTTTACGGAACGTTAGACCATAGCTCCCCGGCGCCAGGCGGTCGATTACAAATTTTCCACTTTTATCAGTGGAGACGTGCCTTAATTCCCGATCACCCTGGCGGACAATCACTGTGACGTTATTGGGAGTGCCGGATTCGACCCGCACCTTTCCCTTAATGGATCCCGTAGTCTTGTCCTGGGCGAAGGCAAAACCAGAGGCCAGCAGACCAAACAAAACAGTTACGATCGATTTTTTGAATCTCATTCTCTCGTCTCCACGTATAGGCTGCTGAGAATATTCGGGACTCGATAATACATCAGCGGTAGAAAAATCGCCTCTGTCCAAAAGCCGCGGCTGACCGGTAAAGGCTCCCAATTCAGTCGATAAACTTTGATGCGCACAGTGGTAAGAAAACTAGCCTGCTCGTATAATCCGCACTACGTTCTGTTAAGGAAGTTTTAGATGGCACAAATACTGGCCGCCAGATTCCTTCTCCTCATTTTCCTCGTTTTAAGTGTGACTGCAGTAGGCGAATCCCAGCAAACCCAGGCGCCTGAAACCTCCCAACGACCGCGAAAGGTTTTCCCTGCCGAACAGCAGGCCGAAGATGTGATCAGGGTCGACACTGATCTTGTCTCCGTTGACGTTACTGCAATGGATACCGAAGGTCGTCCTGTACGCAATCTACGTCCCGAAGACTTTAAAGTCTACTCTGATGGTGTTCAGCAAGAGGTCTCATTTTTCCAAATTGAAAAACGGCAGGGCGAGCCGCGACCACTCGCAGTTGTTTTCGCGCTGGATGTCTCCGGCAGTATGACATCCGAAGAAATGAATCGACTCCGACTCGCGCTTAAATCGTTTTCCGACCAATTATCCAACCATTCAGTACTCTACGCTGTGATGACCTTTGGGATGAGAGTAAAAACAGTTCAGAAATTGACGAACCAACCGAACAAGCTTGACGACGCTGTCGAGCGTTTGTCGAGGGACGCTCCAAATGGCTTATCGACCCACACTTACGATGCTGTCGATGATGCGATACGACTACTGGTAAGGAATGCTCCACGAACGCGAGAGCGGCGGCTGATGAAGCGGACCGTTCTAGTTGTCACGGATGGATTTCCCGTAGGCGATACGGTGGCGCCACAAACAGTCATTGAACGAGCGAACGCGGCCGATGTAAGCGTTTTTGTCGTGACTCTACCTTCGTACTCTCGAATGATGGCATCGTCGGCGCAAACGCCATTACCAACACCACTCGACGTCAGCGGTCTGGCGGATTTAACGGGCGGCAGAAATGTCTATGCGAACGAACAAGATTACGCACCACTGTTCAGATCGTTAGCAGAAGAAGTTAGCTCGGCTTATGTGCTTGCATTCTATCCGCCCGAGGAAAAACGAAGGGACGGCAAGATACACACAATTCGGGTCGAAGGACCACGCGGCCTCACGCTACGTCAAAGTCGGCTGGAGTATCGAGCGGCGGGCAAAGAGTAGAGTGACAAATGCAATAGAAGCAGGAACATAAGCGAGAGGATGATCCAACCGGCCAATTGTTCCTGCTTCGAAAAGAATTTAGTATTCGTCTTCGTCCTCGTCCTCGTCGTAGTCTTCTTCCTCGACTATGTCGAGTTCGACAGGATCAAGTCCAACAATTTCCAATTCAGTTCCACACTCTTCGCAAGAAACAATTTCGCCCTTGTCAGTGTCCATATCAACGTGGACATCAGCGTCACATTCAGGGCAGGTTCCGGTCGGCACGGTTTATTCCTCCAACGCATTTTTAAAATGGCAGTGGTACGCCCCGTACTTTGGGAGAGTCCGCTACCTTGTCTTTGTAAACTCGGTCAATCTACCCGTCGTGGCGGGAATTTGCAACACTCTTTTTCCATGAGATTTTGCTGATGTCGATCTGGACCAAGCCTGAACAAACTATTGACTGAAGTTCTGCTCCCTCCGGAAGAAGAAGACCAAACCTGGAGTCCCCGGCCTACGTATTGCACTGGCAGGCATCTGAGATTCAGACTTGTTCCGGTCCGTAAAGAAATGGCGCCAGGCTTGACGAATTTTGCATCATCCAAAATATCTCAAACTTTGCGGCTCAGAAAAAGATATGCTGACAGTGCAGCACGACTCGCTCAGGTGGAGTAAAGAAATTAGTTCTAAAAGTGTTACAGCAACGGAGACAAATATGAGACTCACCGCTAGTTGCCTCACGCTTCTGCTTCTGCTGCTCGTTCTTCTTGCCCGACCGGCAATTGGTCAAGAACGACGACCGCAATCCAATAGAGTGAGGGCCAAACAACCCGCTGCAGCTAACATACCAACATTCGAGACCCTCATTGGCGACGATTGTTATAAATTTTACGGCGAGGCGCGAAACGTCGGGCAACTCATCCGATCTGAATCCGCACATCAACTGCTCGAGCCCGTTCTAAAATTTGCTGGTCCACCGCTTGAGTTCAAATCGATTGTTAAGTTTCTTGACGCCCATTCCGAGGAAGTAATCAATTCGCGACTGTTGGTCGCAACCTGGCCCAATGCCAGGAACGTGCCAGACTATGTAATAGCGATTGATTTTTCCGCAACCGAAGAAGCCACAAAATTCTCTACAACTCTCGACCCGTTTCTAAATAAAGTTCTGCCACCCACTGAGGAGACTCCAGATGGTAAATCCGAGAGTGGACCAACCAAACCGGCGCCCAAATCGTTGAAGCCAAGCTTCTACCTTGCACAATACGGCTCGATGCTTGTGCTGACTCCCACAAAACTCACAGCTTCGGGACTGCGAACAAACGGAAAACTTCTAGTGGAAAATCCGAACTTCCGCACGGCCCACAACAGATTTACTGCCGAGTCCCTGTTTTTGTTTATCGATTTCAGCGCGATTGAAAAGGAAGAAGAGGAAACGCGAAAACGTTACGAAGCAGAAGCAAAGAAGAGGCAGGAAGAGCAGGAACGCAACCCACCGCCAGCGGAAGCTGCCGAACAAGCAGAGGAAAAACAGCCTTTAGAAATTCCTCAACCTGAGACTCCTGAACCTCAAGAAGCACCAAAAGAAGAACCCACTCCAGCTCCGATTTCAATCGCTATGCAAGGAATTACTAATTCAATTTTCAGCGGTACTCAGGAAAAATGGCCTGATGCTATCGGAGTGGCAATTTCTTTCGAAGGAGACTCGTTTGATGCTCGGGTGCTACTGATAAACTCGCTGGGAGAGAAGAGCACTCCTATTCCGTTCCTGCCAGTTATTATTCCAACTCCAGGAATTGTCCCAGAGTCGCCCAATATTCTGCCGGCTGATACTGAACTCTTCATCTCGCTGGCACTGGACCTGCAACAGATCTACACACGTATAGTCACAGCTTCACCAAATCAGGCGTCGTTCAGTCCGATGAGAAAATTGAACGACAACGAAACTCCGTTTACTGCGCTTGAAGCGCAATTAAAGTTAAAAGTGAAAGATGACATTTTGCCACTCCTGGGTTCGGAAGTGGCTTTCAGCTTGCCGATGCGTACCCTCGATTTCCTCCCGAGTCCCGGTGGGAGGCCGCAGGCTCAACCACAAAGTTCACCAGATGGCACGAACGCAAACCAACCATTTGTACCTGGGCCAATTGTTTTGCTCTCGGTACGAGATCGCGAAGGAGTAAAAGCCATCCTACCGAAAATCGTCGAAGCAATTGGCTTCAAAGGCGCAAGTGCGTTCGCCCAAACTGAGACTCGAGAAGATACCGAAATTGTTTCTTATGCAAACGCTTTTGCTTACGCCTTCATTGGGAATTTTTTGGTGCTGTCCTCAGATGCTCCAACCATTCGGCACGTAGTAGATAAGTACCTTAATCACGAGACCCTGGCAGTGGACAACCAGTTTAAGAACTACACGCGCTGGCAGCCCCGGCAGTTGCAGGGGCAGGTTTATATCTCGCCGGCTTTGATGGCCAGTTACAGGACCTGGGCCCAACAACCGAACACCGTTATCACCGACCAAACAAGAGAATTCCTGTCACGACTGAGCGTGATTGCCGAGCCGGTAACATATTCACTGTCAAACGATGGTCTAGGTGCACTGCATGAATTACACGTGCCAAAGAACCTTGTGTTGATGGCGGTGGCAGGCATTGCCGGAGAAGCGAATCCTCCTCCACTCTTAAGCAACGAAAGAAACGCAATCAACGTACTCTACACGATCTTTTCAGCCGAATTGAGGTTTCATGCCGACAAGGGATCTGGAAGCTTTACGTCACTAGAAGAGCTTATGGACCAGAACCTGGTAAATAAAGAACTGCTGGAGAAATCTGGTTATAAGATCGATGTTATTGCGTCAGGAACGAAATTCCAGGCGACAGCTGTACCTCTCGAATACGGGAAAACAGGTAAGCGATCTTTCTTCATCAATGAGAGTGGCATCGTTCGAGGCGGAGATCATGGTGGAGGCGCCGCCTCCGTTGAGGACGACCCAATCAATTAAAATATTCAACAACGACCTATTCGAGGCAGAAACTTCGCTCACCTTGTATTGCGTCGTAGTTTTGCCAGGTTCTCAATCTTTATCGGTTCTACTTCTTCGGCCAAGTCGAAGTTGAATATTCGTGAATAAAAGAAGAGTTCTCCCTCCAGGGCGCGCTTGATGTTCGAAGCCTGGCGGAAGCCGTGCTGTTCTCCGGGAAAAGCCACGTATGAGACGGTGATTCCTCTTGAACGCATCGCTTCGACCATTTTCTCAGCCTGGTTCGGGGGAACAACTTTGTCTTCGAGACCTTGAAAGAAGATCACCGGGCACGACAACTTTTCAGGAAAGTTTATCGGTGAGCGCTGGAAATAAATTTCGCGCCTGGCCGGATATGGCCCAAGCAGGTGGTCCAGGTATCGTGATTCGTATTTGTGGGTCTCTTTCGCCAGGGCCTCCAGGTCGCTGACTCCGAAATGACTCGCACCGGCACTAAACCGGTTTCGAAAGGTGAGCGCAGAGAGGGTTGTATAGCCACCGGCACTCCCGCCCGTGATAATCAGTCGTTTCCCATCGACCTCGCCTCTGTCCACCAGGTAACGTGCGCCATTCGAGCAATCGTCAACATCAACTATGCCCCATTTACGATTTAGTCGTTCCCGATACTGTCTGCCGTAACCAGTGCTGCCGCCGTAATTGACATCGAGCACGGCAAATCCTCTGCTGGTCCAATATTGAATTGACAATGCAAGTGCAGTCGAAGCGGCTGCGGTTGGTCCACCGTGACTCTTAACAATCAACGGCGGCTTTTCGTTGTCGGGACCACGATAGTCCGGATTCTGAGGAGGATAAAAAAAGCCGTGCGCTGTCAGGCCGGCTTCGGTTGGGAACTCAATGGGTCGTGGAATGGAAAAATAAGCCGGAAAAACCTCCAGGTCGTTTGCGCGCCTGAGAGTTTCAAACTTTCCGGTCTCGAGGTCATACAAACTGATTGAGGCCACATCCGTCGGCGAACCAGCCCGCATAATGAGGCGTTTGCCGTCAGCTCGCAGATATTGAATGTCAGTAAAAGGACTATCGATGTTGGAAACGGCGCCAGTCGATAAATCAACGGTCTCAAGTCGCGAGATACCCTGCTCAACCGGACTACAAGCCACCATCGTGGGCGAAACAAATGCGTAAGCCGACATACCGAACACCCATTGAGGCATACCAAGTTCGGCTTTGGAGTGATGGACGCTTTCAATCTCACCCTCGGCGGAAATGCGTTGCAGATTCCACCAACCATTTCGGTCTGAAGCAAAATATAAAACACCGTCAGGTGACCACTCAGGTTGAAAAATCGACTCAGCGGCGCCACCGGCAACCCACCTGGTTGAAACGAGCGTGCCATCGTCAGCCAACTCTCCGACCCACAACTCGCAACCATCCCAGGGCATATTTGGATGATTCCACGTGAGCCAGGCCAGCTGAGATCCATCGGGACTGATCTTCGGTGATGAGTAAAAGTCGTTACCCTGGACCAGTACGGTTCCGTACTCAGGATTCTCGTCCAGCTTTAGCGAAACAATCGTGTTAATTACATTTGCTTCGCCATTAGAATGGTCTTCTCTAATACAGACCAACCGATCTCGCTTTGGATCACCAACTGCGTCTGCATACCGCATTTTCCCGGGCGGCGTGATTGGAATTGATTCCGAGTGCGTCTGTTTATAGAGTCGTTGGTCCAGAAAATTAGAAAAGTAGACAACTCCCTGGTGAACCAGGTAGTCGCCTCCCCCATATTCGTGAACGCGTGTGCGAGCGTTGAACGGCGAGGGATTGACATCCTCAGAAACACCCGATGGGCTTTTCCTGACGATGACATTGCGGCCACGATCAGTGGGTCTCATTTCAACCCAGTAGATATACGGACCATCAAATTTTGGCTGGCTTAGACCGACGGACCCTTGAACAATCAAATCAGCGGTTATTGGGGATTTCCACGACCCATAGGGCGCAATAACTGTTGAGTTAGGCAACGTTGATATGAACCTCTCCTAGAGTACCTTTACACCACTTCAGTGGATGAGTGCGACTTTGAGAAACTTTTGTCACAACCTCGCAAAGTCTTTACAAGACTTATGCAACCTACAGCTTACAAGACGCAGTTAGTATCTGCGCGTCGTTAATTCTCCATGGGAGAACTGAGATAAAGGCAAGGGCGCTGGTCTTGGGGGAGGTCAGCGCCCTCTCTTTTTGCCCATTTGCATATTACCTTTATTTGCCACCCAGATTGAATAACACCTGCAATTTTAATGTTCCTGGTCCTTTCGTCTGTCTCCTATCGTACTTCGTAGTTAATATATTGGACCCTGGCTCTTGCTCAAGAAGTCTTATTTAGGCAGAAGCCGAAAGCACCAATTACGGTACCGCGAGCGCGGCGATCGGATGCCACACTCAACAAAGGTATCGTGAGAATCAAAGCGGCAAATTGAGTGTGGCATCCGATCGCTGCGCTCGCAGTACTGGTAATGGGCGCTTGCGGCTTGATGTAACGCTGGGTCGAAACCCGTCTGAGCTATTGACTGGCACACGAATCAGGATAACAATTCGCGAACTTCTCCATCCGAAAGGTAGACCTGCGAATGTCGCAATGTACCCGTGTTCTGACCGTACTCATACTAGTTGCTTCCCTGCTCTCACTCGCTCCGCCTCAAACGCACGCTGATACATTTCGTCCCGTAGTTCGAGGTAAGCGAGGGGTAGTGGCAGGAGGAAGCCCACTCTCTGTCGAAGCTGGTCTACGCATTTTGCAGAGTGGAGGAAATGCAGTTGACGCCGGCGTCGCAACGGTCCTGGCCGCCTCAGTCATCGAGTTCTCACATTTCTCATTCGGTGGTGAAGTACCGATCTTAATCAAACTCAAAGGCCAAAAGGTTTCTGTCATAGAAGGCATGGGCCAGGCGCCCTTGAAAGCGACTCGCGAATTTTTTGTTAATCGCGCGGCCAACGACAACACAACGGGAGGATTGATTCCCGCCACTGGTCCTCTATCGGCCACTGTTCCCGCCGTGTTTGACGCGTGTGTCACCGCACTCGATCAGTTTGGCGCCAAAACGCTGGCTGAAGTTATGCAGCCGGCCATCGAACTGGCTGACGGTTTTCCACTTGATGAGTTGCGGGTGCAATACATCAGAAATCGTGCGCCGGTGTTTTCTCAATGGCCTGACGCCAAGAGAATTTTTCTACCGGGAGGAGTTGTACCTAAAGTTGGCGACATCTTTGTCCAGGCTGACCTGGCGCGAACGATGCGTGAACTGGTGAGAGCCGAACGACTTGCCTCAAAGAGTGTTCGCAATGGACGGCATGCAGGTCTAATGGCGGCTCGTGATTATTTTTATCGTGGTCCAATCGCAAAACGCATCGGCGATTATATGCAGGCGAACGGCGGTCTGATCGCGGCTGAAGACTTTGCCAGGTTTCAAGCGAAAGTCGGCGAACCCGTCGAGACCGAGTACAAAGGCTACCAGGTCTTCAAGGCGGGATTTTGGACGCAGGGTCCGGCATTTGTCGAGACTCTGAACCTGCTTGAAGGTTTTGACCTTAAGAAGATGGGCCACAACTCAACTGCCTACATTCACACCTGTGTAGAAGCGTTGAAACTCGCCCTGGCCGACCGGGATCGCTATTACGGCGATCCAAACTTTGTGACGATTCCGGCCCATGAACTCTTATCTAAACAATATGCGACTTTGCGTCGGCCCCTGATCGTACTGGCTCGCGCGTCTTTGGCCCAGCAACCAGGCGATCCACAAAATATGAAAGCCCTCGTAGCCGGTGCACAGCCGCTCGTAGGCCGGGTCTCCCAGGTACCAGACTCAGAACGAGCCACGGACACAACTTGCGTCAATGTGGTGGACAGGGATGGCAACATGTTCAGCGCGACTCCAAGTGGCGCCTGGTTACCAGCGGTCGTTGCCGGGAACACTGGAGTATTGATGGGCCAGCGCCTGCAGTCGTCGTTGACTGATCCCAACAGTCCGAATGTCGTGGCTCCAGGAAAAAGACCGCGGATCACTCTCACTCCGACAATCGTCTTAAAGAATGGTGAACCGTTCATGGTCCTGAGCACACCCGGAGGCGATAATCAGGACCAGGCGTTGCTGCAGGTGTTTCTCAACATCGTTGAGTTTGACATGAACCCACAGGAAGCAGTTGAAGCTCCGCGGTTTGATACTCAACATTATGTCAGCTCGTTTGATGACCATGAATTTCTTCCAGGCTCACTTAACGTTGAAGCGCGGATAAGCCTTAAGACGGTCCAGGAATTGAATGACAAGGGCCACAAGGTGAGAATGCAATCCGAGTGGGGAACCCTGTCCGCTCCCACTGTAATTATTTATGACGTTAAGAATGGCGTCGCCTCGGCGGGTGCAGATCCACGCCGCAGCCGCTACGCCGTAGCGTGGTAAACCCTCTGGCTGGAGATCACACAACATGAAAACTGTGACCCGTTTGTTCCTCATTCTCACGATGTTTGCAGCTACGATCTTTGGTCAACCAAGCCTCGGAGTTCCGTCACCTGTGCTGGTGTTTACCGGACAAGAGTCGATCGAAGCCAACAACAAGCAAAGCCTGCGTTACCACTTCGAGATCTTCAATCGCGACGATTTCCCCGAGGAAATGTTCGCCCAGGCATCAGACTTACCTCCCTGTGGCGCCAACAAGAATTCCTCCAGAACATGGATTGACATCTACGACTCAAATGGAAAACGACTGAATGGCTTTTGCGCTATCACCGATCGTGCAGGTCTAAAAGATATTTGGTTCGCAACAGAGTCCGGGGTTGTCCCACCAAGTTGGGTTTATGTCGAGCTTGTGGACCGGCGGACCAACACAAAATACAAATCTAATCTTGCAGAAACAACGTTCTAAGAATTAACAAGAGCGCCTCGATGGTGGCGCACCAAAGGAGGGTGGTTAAATGGCAGTTCAAGAGGGTCAGCGATTTGTGGATTTCAGTCTGAAGAATCAGGACGGTAAAGAAGTTAAGCTGGGTGATTTCGCCGGTAAATGGTTGGTGGTCTACATCTATCCCAAAGACGATACTCCTGGCTGTACAATCCAGGGCAAGTCTTTCACCGCCAGTAAAAAAGAGTTTGACGACGCAAACATCGCGGTCGTTGGCGTCAGCGCCGATGACGTGGCCTCACACAAATCTTTCTGTAACAAGTTTGGCTTTACCATCGATCTGCTCGCTGATCCGGATCACAAACTGCTCGAAGCCGCGGGCGTCGGCCAGAGTGAGTACAAAGGCACGATGTACTGGGACCGGACCTCGTTTGTAATTGATCCTTCCGGCATTTTGCGAAAGACCTATCTTAAAGTTAATCCTGAAGGTCACGAGCAGTTGTTACTTCAGGACATCAAGAATCTTCAACAACATTAGGCAACTGAATGCTCGCATACGTCTTCTGGCACTGGCCCAACGATCGAGTAAGTCGGAATGAATACGAGAACGACTTACAGCGTTTTCATGAAACTCTAGCTGTAAACAAGTCAGCCGGGTTCAATGGTTCAACCGTCTTGTCGCTTCACGGGGCGGATTGGTTGAATGCGCCCGGAACAGTTTACGAAGAGTGGTACCTGCTCGATGACTCGGCTGCAATGGATCCGCTCAACCACGCGGCCGTCCACGATGCATGTGAGGAACCGCATAATCGAGTTGCGAGAAATGCCGGAGGTGGAACCGGTGGACTCTACAGACTTCGCATCGGAGCTCCGAATGTAGCGGCATCCACGTTTGCAACCTGGATCAGTAAGCCTGAAAAGATGGCCTATAAAGACTTTTATCAGTCCTTAGAGGTTCCGTGCGCACAGTCTGGCGTCGCCTTGTGGGGACGTCAGATGACACTTGGACCAACAACCGAATTTTGTATTCACAGTCCTGGCGAGATGATTCTCCCGTCCGAGTATGGCGGGAAAAGCTACCCGCTTAAACTTATCTGGACTGAGCGAGGTTAAAGTCAAGCAAGCTGTATTTCTGCCAGTAGCGGACAGTGATCTGACGCGCTTCTGATAAGCTCCCACGGCTCAGTTACCACTTCACAAGACTTGAGCTTTCCGGCATACGGACCAGGCAAAAATATATAGTCCAGTCTCAAACGCCGGTCCCAGGTAGGAAACGTGAAGCCTTTGTCCTCGCTATGGAGCAATCGATAACCGTCGCTATAACCCGAGTCGAGCATCAACTGAATAGTTTCTCGCTGGAGTTCGCGCCCGCTAATCCATATCAAAGCCCGGATCCACGCCGGCATACGACGAGTTTCCAACACCTCTCCGGGCGCAAGAGTATTGAAGTCACCAGCGAGGACGTGAAAACCCGACTGGTGACGCTTTATACCTTCCAGTAATGATCGAATTTCACGCGCTCGACGTCGCTCATCCCATTTAGAGAAACGGGCACTCAGGTGCAAACCAAATATGCGCATCTCCGTGCCGTTGAGAACGATTTCCAGGAATGAGTGTTTCGCTCCCGCGGGATAGTGCCATTCATGATAGGCAATTTCGTGCTTGCTGATGTATCCGATCGAATGGTTCCTGCGCGCCGCCCAGAAAGGTAGGTTGGTAGTGCGAGCCAATCGCTCAATCACATCCGGATGAGTGGCTTCCTGGAAAACGACCAGGTCAGGCGAGACATTCTTGATCGTTTCCGCAAGTGCACTCTCCCGGCCAAGACCGCCAAACCTTATGTTGTAGCTGAGCAACTTAAGGTTCACGCACCTTCACCAGCTTCAACTACTACATAGTAAGGCTCTCCAAACAGCACATCTCGCGCGTAAATAACCATGCTGGAAGTGGCTTGCATGTTAACGGGCCGTCCCACCAATTGTTGCAACGCTTCTCGTAGCGGATTAAGGCTCGGGGCAACGTCTGGTTCCTTGTCACACAATGGCTTAGTGTGCAGACCGGGTATGTAATAAGCGTCTGCGGACCAAGCTTCCATTACCTTCTTCCCAACCAGAGTGACATCTAGATCGCTCGTGCCCTTTCCCTGAGAATCGAAAGGGTGCCCGTCTTCGTGTCGCTTGTTCGTTACTACGCTTCCCCGCAGGACTATTCCGGTCCCTTCAGGAAGTCCCTGCTGCAACTTGCGATAGAAAGCAATAAAAAGTCTTTCGTCACCGCCAAACGCGAGCGTCACTACACGCTTGTGCAGCTCCGCCTTACTCATTTCGTACGCATCCTTAGGCATGTTCTTATTCCTGTACTTGTGACAAACAGGGGGCAGCAACTCTATCGGGAGATGCGACTAACTACCTCGTAGAACTCTTTCGTCCCTTCTCGAACATTTTTAACAGTGATGCGCTCGTCATTACCATGTACGCCGTCATCTTCATCACTGGTTGTGTAGATAGGGGCCCAGCCGTACGCGATTATTCCCAGCTGACGATAAAGCTGACTTTCAGTATAGCCGCTCAGCATCTTTGTCGTGACTATTGCTTCGGGGTGGTAGGTCCTCGTCACGTCTGAAATGATGGAAAACAACTCGGTGTTAACAGGGGAACTATTGGGTGGTTTGAAACTGTTAACGTTGTCTATCTTTATAGTTGGATCGGCAATTACTTTTGTCAACGCCTCACGAAATGCGGCCGGATCCTCTCCTGGCAATAGACGAATATCCAAGTTACAAGTCGCCGCGTTGGGAATCACGTTTGTTTGCTTACTGCCATTTAACATCGTGAGTGAGATGGTGTTTCTGATCAGGAAATTATATTCGCGCTCATTCGTGAGTTCTTTGACGAAATCCGGGTCCTTTAATGACTCGCGAATATTAGCGAACTTCGCTTGCCACTCGGGCTTCTGCAAGGCCGCCACATCCTTGAAGAATTTTTCGACTGCAGGCAGCAAATTGATCGGCGTCTGCCAATCCAGTATCCGATTCATTGCTCGAACCAGACGATTTGGGGCTGAATCGGCAATTGGCTGTGAACCATGTCCCGCAGCTCCAGTCGCCGTGAGCTGAAGCCAGTACGGGGCCTTTTCGGCCACGTCCACACCAACGAATCTGACCTCGCTTCCTTCCAGCAAGTTACTGCCACCTTCCGTCAATACGTACTCCGCGTTTTTGAACAAATCCGATTTGGTGGCAATCATCCAAATAGAACCTTCATCCTTAACTTCTTCGTCCGCAGTCGCAAGGAAGATAACGTCTCGAGCAAGAGGTACCGCTTCCTTCTTAAGAATAAGCATCGTCATCAGGTGCAATAGTCCCTCGCCCTTCATATCGAGCGCGCCGCGACCGTAAATCGAACCATCAATGATCTGGCCTGAGAAAGGATCTACTTTCCACGCCTGAGCATCTGCAGTCACAACATCCATATGACTTAGCAGAATTATTGGTCGTTTAGTTCCGTTTCCTTTCAGTCTTGCAATGATGTTTGCTCGAGAGGGTTTGTACTCGAAGATCTCGCTTTCAATTCCGTTCTTATCGAAGAGGTCTTTAAAAAACCTGGCAGTTTGAATTTCATTACCGGGTGGGTTGGAGGTGTTGATGCGAAGATACTGCTGCATCAAGTCAACCGCCATGTCCTGGTAGTGAGGCCAGTCGATCTGTTTAGCTTGTGCAAAGGACGATGAGGCGTAAAGCGCCACCGCTATTAAAGCTATGGCGAATCTATTGAACGCGATTAGTGTCATTTCGTGTGATCATTCCTCCGACTGTGATTGGACCACAAATCATCTTCGAAACTCCAATTCGCTAACCAAAGGTACATGGTCGGAAGCGAGTGTAGACACGGTCCAGGCCTTCTTAACTCGCAATCCATCGCTTTCGCGGAAAAAGATGTAATCAATTCGTTTGCGTGGTGTATCCGCCGGATAGGTAAACCCTGTACCAGAAGCTTTACTTTGCACCCACGAATCGTTGAATTTTTCGTTTATGAGCTGATACGCAGCGCCGGTAGGTTCATCGTTCAAATCTCCGACAACGATCACCGGACCTGTCAGGTCGTTTATGAAAGTCAACAACTGCTGCATTTCAAACATCCTGCCGTCCCCGAATTGATAGTCAAGATGGGTGGTCACAAAATTCACATCTTTACCGGCCAAGTCAATCACGATCCGAAGCATTCCTCTTCGTTCAGCTTCACGCTTGTTCTGGAACATTTTGTGGTCGCTGCTCTTGATTGGTAAGCGTGAAAGAATGGCGACGCCATATTGACCACCCTGGAAATCCAGATTGTGGGCAAAGGCATATTCCATGTGAGTCATTTGGGCCAGTTTCACTATCTCGTCGATGCCCTGTGTCCGTTTTACGCCACGATCGACTTCCTGTAACCCAACCAGATCTGGTTTCTCCTTCAAAATAACATCCGCAATTCGCTGCAGGTCCAACTGCTTATCCATGCCTACACCTACGTGGATGTTATAGGTCATTATCTTTAGGCGATGTTTGGCAACTGTCTTTGCACCGGAATGTACATCGCCGAACCAAAGGCAAAGCACCACTAATGAAATCAGGAGTACAGATCGATAAGGGAGTCGGGGCATCTTTGGCAGCTACTCGAAAAGTTTTACTGGCTTAAGTTGGTGTCGCATTCTAACATGCACGCGTTTTGTGACTGATTTCCTGAACAGGATTGATTCCCAGCCGAAGACAAAAATTTCGGTCCCAGGCCTGCGAGTTAGCTCAATCTACTTCCTTTATGCGTCTTATTCCAGTATTAGTCATGCTCTGCGCGGCTTTCATAGCGGGTGCCATCAACTCGATTGCGGGTGGTGGAACACTGCTGACATTTCCTATCCTGATCTGGTTGGGCCTTGATGCCAAGGTCGCAAACGGGACCAGCACGGTAGCTCTTTGGCCTGGTCTATTTGGTGGTCTGTACGGATATCGGAAAGAGCTCGAGAACAGTTCAACCATTCTTATCCGGCTTGGCGGCACGAGCATCGTCGCTGGAGCCGTTGGAGCATGGCTCTTAATTCGTACTCCTTCGCCGGTTTTTGCCCGGTTAGTTCCCTTCCTCATTCTGTTTGCGACAATACTTTTCATGTCGCAGAGCGCGATCAATCAACGATTCAAATTCGGCAAGCTCGACGAGCAGCCCCATGCAGGATGGTGGATCGGGGCCATGGTGTTCCAGTTTTTCTCTGCAATGTATGGAGGATATTTTGGAGCCGGCAATGGCATCCTGATGCTCGCCGCACTCGGACTCCTGGGTCTGAACGAACTAAATCGCGCAAACGGCATCAAGAACTTTCTGGGGATATGCATCAATAGTATCGCCGTGTTGGCGTTTTCACTTAACGGCCTGGTGGTGTGGCAAGACTCGCTGGTGATGGCGTGCGGGGCGTTGGCCGGGGGTTATTTCGGAGCGCGCATGGCGGTGCGCGTGGGCCAACGATGGGTTCGACGAGGAGTGGTAGTGATCGGCCTTGTGATCTTTGTTGTCATGGTTTGGAACTTGAGACATGGTTAATCGCGTCAAGCCGACGAAGCGCAAGCTACCCAGAGAATTCTATACCCGCTCGAATGTCCTACTGGTCGCCCGTGAACTACTGGGAAAACTTTTGGTGGTCCCTCACGAATCCGGCAAACGTGTCTCGGGAATGATCGTTGAAGTTGAGGCTTATCGAGGGCCAGAAGATCGCGCCTCTCACGCGTACGGTGGGCGTCGTACTAACAGGACCGAAACGATGTATCAGACTGGAGGCCTGGCATATGTCTATTTCGTTTACGGTATGTACAACCAGTTCAATGTCGTTACCAATATTGCAGAGATTCCGCACGCCATTCTGGTGCGAGCACTGGAACCCGTAGAAGGTCTTGAGATAATGCGGGCTCGCCGGCATTTGCAGCCGGACCGCAATCTAACTAATGGGCCAGGCAAACTCTGTATTGCGATGGGCATTGATCGACAGCTGGACAAGTCGGATTTACTGGGTGACCGGGTGTGGATTGAAGACTATGAAACGGTCTCGCGGGGTCGCATTCTGAAGGGCCCGCGGATAGGAATTGATTACGCTGAAGAGTGGGTGAGCGCGCCATGGCGATTTTGGATCAAGGGAAATGAGTATGTGAGTAAGTGATTGGCGAGTGGGGGCTGGGGTCGGTCAGGCGTGAGCTCCGAGTTGAAGGAAAGTTTGAATCATTCTGAATTGATAATTGAGAATTCCCGATTTGTTTACCCGAGGCGGCGGTGCGAACCTCCATTGTCGTTGGGGAGGCGGCACTCCGTTAGGAGTGCGATCTTTTTACAGCACCGCGAGCGAAGCGACCGGATGCAACACTCAATTCTACGCTGTTATTCTCATGATCGCTTTGTTGAGTGTGGCATCCCGTCGCTTCAGCTCGGGTGGTACTGTAATGGTCTTATCCTACTTTTGTGCAAAGCCGCCAGATTTCGCACCGTGGAAAGGACCGATACAAGCTAGGAATTACCAAATATCAGTTCAAACTATCCAGTCTGGCCTGAAACTGATCCCTGACCTCCGACCGCCGGCCCGCTCTTAATCGCTCCCGTACCTGACTTCCATGTGCTTGATGCGACGACCCGCAATGGCGAGCACAATTACTGTAACGAGCATCATGCTGGGGATCGCAATCCAGGCCGGGGTGGGTTCGGCTACGACCGCAAATGGACCTTCCGATACGGGGACGGGCGCTAAGGAATTCAAATAGTGTATGACGCTGATTTTCTTCAACAGCGGTGGCAGCAGGAAATTGAGCCACTCCCAACCATAAAGCACAACTGCCGGAATAATTGGATTGCGAACAAATAATCCAACAACCAGAAAAAATGCTCCGTAACCGATGCACGCGAGAATAGTAATTCCGGCGTAGGTCAAAAGTTGTTTGAATCCCTGGCCTTCAATGAAGTAACGGACGCTCTGCGAATAGAACCGCGGCAGGTACAGCAGTAGCAACGACACAACCGTCGTTCCGGTAAATAAGACGATGGCCGTAATCAGGCCCGATAGATATTTGCCAACCACTAAGACTTCGCGACGGACGGCGCTCAAAAAATAATAATGCAAACTCCGATCGACAATTTCGCCGCGAAACAAGTTCATGAAGATCCAGGCACAACCAAAAAAGACAACGGTCCGCAGGATCAGTCCGCCGTAGAATGCTGCGTAGAAGCCAGAAAGCCAATTGAAGTCTCTCCATTCGTTGCTGGGCGGGACCACAACAGCCAAGACAAGCAGCGGCAACAATGGCAGTAATGCGATTAAGTAGATGAGAAACGAGCGACGGCCGAAAAAATTCTTCTCCATCTCGAGTCGGACAATCGCCCCAATTTGCCGCAGCCAAAGAGACGAAGATGATTCTTGCTTTGAGATTGTTTCTGTCGCAGCGCTCATAATCACTCTCCTAAGCTGCACCACCCGAGTTACCGATCAGGTACTGGTAGACCGCACTTAAATCATCATCAACGGGTGCTACCGCCTCGATATTGATCTCGCCATTGGCAACCGCCTGATTCAGCAAGAGGTAAAATCGATCTGCATCACGCGTCTTAATAAACAGACCGCCACGATCTTCATTTAATCTGGCCTCGACCACGTGATCTTGAGCAAAGACAAAGGACGCAAGCTTTGAAGGATTATCGCAACGGATAAAGATCTGCATTGGATGCTCTTCCATCTCATCACGCACGCCATGCACGTTCCCCTGGGCCACGATGTAACCGTTATTCAAAAGAACGACACGGTCCGACATCATGTCGACCTCATGAAGGATGTGTGAAGAGATGATTAGATGAAGACCTTCAGCCGCCAACTTTCGAAAGAGCGCAATCGTTTCAGAGCGGACCATCGGATCCAACCCGTTTAGAGGTTCGTCCAAAATCAGGACCACAGGTTCATGAGCGATGGCCTGGGCCAGGCGAATGCGTTGACGCATGCCTTTGCTATAGCCGGCAACTTTTCGGTCTGCAGCTTCGACCAGGTTGACTCTTTCGAGTGCTTGCAGAGCCAGTTCATTGGCCTGTTTTCTTTTGAAGCCGGCAACGAGCAGAAACGAGACCAACAACTCACGACCGGTTACGCCGCGTGGAAACGAGTCAAATTGCGTGCAATAACCAACCTTGCGAAACAACCTTTCGGGATCGTCAACCGAAATGCCGAGTATCTTGATTGTTCCTTTCGTAGGCCGTAACAACCCTGTCATCAAATTCATCAGGGTCGACTTGCCTGCGCCATTTGGTCCAACCAGACTCGTAATCCCCGGGGCGATCTGAAGATTGACGCGATTGACGCCGAGTATCTCTCCGTAGAACTTGGAGACGTCATTAAAAATAATCAGCTGGTCATTCACGTGAGTCATAGATCCTATCTGACAACCTCGTAAGCTTTAACCTTCCATGAAAGAAGCGCGAGACAAGCCAGGCAGACGGCGCAGATAACGGCCCACGAAATCCACAGCGGCGGTTGAGAGATCAAAATCTGAACATCCCGACCGCTGAAATCCGTGTACTCAATAGTCTCTGCGACACTTCCATACGTTCCGAATAAACCGCTGGACACGTTGTTTATTAAAGAAAACAGACTAATCAGCGTTCCCCAGCGCGTCAAAAAGATAGCGTTTATGATCTGGCCAAACGCCAGCGGGATAAAAAATATCCCGAGGATGGCGCCGCTTGCCACCACTCGCCACTTCAACAAAGCAGAAATTGCCTGCGACAAAAGCGATAGGACGAGAATCCAGACGACGCTGCAAATAAGAATCGCACTGGCGATCCAGAGATTCTGCCTGAACCACGTAAAGCCTTCGAGATAGGATTGAAGCGCAAAGAGCAGTAACTGAGGAATCCACGTCATGAAAGATAGCAGGATCAGCAACACTGACATCTTGCCCATCACGTATTCAGTTCTCGAGAATGGACGGCAAAGATAAAGAGGCAGCGCATTGTTTCGCAGGTCGCGCGCGACGAGAGGTGGACCAATAAGTAACGCCACGAAGAACGCGAAAGCAGCTTGAACCGTGACAAAGGTCTGAAAGAAGGAACCATCAATCGGCACGATCTCTCTAACGTTGATCTTCATTATCGCGAGTGCACTTACGTTGTGATGAAGATAGATCAGAATAGCTTCTGCCAAAAGCGGCAGAAAACAGATGACAAAAAAGACCGCGAAGAGCTTTGACTTGAAGACCGTTTGAAAGGCATAGCGCGGAATGATCAAGAACCGGCTCCATTCCGGTGTCAGGCGTCCCTCGTACCGCCTGTAAGTTTGCTCATAAACCGCCATGGCCATTCTCCATTGCTTTGAGAAAGATGTCTTCCAGCGAATCGCGTTTATAACTAAGGCGCCTGATCTGCAATTGCTCCTGCGCTGCTATGCGGTACAGGTCCTTCACGTCAACGCCTTCCTGCATCACAAGCTTCAGGCGGTGCTCGCCAGAGATTGCGTATTCACATCCAAGTTCTGCAACTGCTTTGACAAACCTCTCCTGGTCGCCTCTTGTTTCGAGCATCAGGAACTTTCGATTCGATTTTCGTTCTTCTTCGAGATTGCAATAGACGGCAATCTGTCCCTCACGCAGGATCAGGATTTCATCACAACACTCTTCGACATCAAGCAGCAGGTGCGACGAAAGTACCAGATGAGCCTGACCACTATCTCGGATTTCTCGAATCAACTTGATCATTCGTAGGCGCGCCGGTGGGTCGAGCCCGTTTGTTGGTTCATCAAGAAAGATTAATCGGGGACCATGAACAATTGCCTGGGCCAGTTTTGCGAGTTGCTTCATTCCTAAAGAGTAGGTTTCCAGCTTGCGGTATCGCGCTTCGCCCAAACCCACGTAAAAGAGAGCTTCATGCGCCCGCTCAAGAGCAGCCTCACGTGGAAGACCTGACAGTTCACCCATCAAGCGTACAAAGTGAACGGCACTCATTTTGGCAATGAATGAATCGCGCTCAGGCATGTATCCCACGAGGGCTTTGATCTCTTTTGCCTGGTCGAAAATATCCAGTCCGAAGATCTTGGCCGTGCCGGCCGTTGGTTCGTGAAAACCAAGAAGAGTGTGAATGAGTGTCGTTTTGCCGGCGCCGTTCGGACCGAGCAGACCGATTGCCTTACCTCGCAAATCTCCCTTGAGGCCTTTCAGGATCTGACGTCGACCGAAATCAATGCTAAGACCCTGTAGATCAATGACGGGCTGCTCGGCGGCAGGTTGGATCAGAGGTGTTTTAGAAGAAGTAGCTTCGGGGAGTGCAGCCATGCGTTTCTTATAGCGCCGTATCCTGATAATTCCAAACGAAGCCCAGGCCAAAAACAGTTCCCATCAGGAGAAACGCGCCAATGCATGCAAACGCTTCTGTCGGCTGTAAAGTTCTGCCTATTGCAAGGATTTCGATCAAGAACACCGGAATGTTCAGCACGATCGCAGAAGCTAATGGAAACAAGACTGCCGGACGACAACCACCCATAACTTTGCGCAACCAGAAGAGAGATGGAGCATAAGCGAGTGAGAATACAAGTGCACTAATAGTTAACGACACAACAGTAGCGCCACGCACATCGGTTTGATTCAGACCTTGCCCCTCAAAGATGGAAAAAGTCGTCAACAGTAACATCAAAGCCAGTAACCACGAACCGATTGAAATCGAAAGCAATTTCATGTGTTTACTCCCTGTTGAGCTCTCTTACTTGCATTGAGAGAGACCCTTAACCGGTAAATAGTTTCAACGGTTTTCGACTCGACGCGCCGAAAACCGTTGAAACGCTCAAACTACCTTCAAACTGCTAGCGTGGTCGTCCGCTAGTTTTTGTTATGCATACTCCTGCTGATGATGTTCTGCATTTCCAGGGCATTCGGCATACCAAAGATTGTCGCGGGACTAAGGCCGAATGGACCACCATCAGTGTTGGCAGCAAAAGTAATGCTGTCACCTTGCGCGTAAGCGTAGGCAAGAGTCGGTGCCATGTCTGCAGCCATCGCTTTGACAGCTTCCTGTGGACCTTGTGGCAGTTGCTCTGCCCTGCTGGCAATCTGACTGGCAAAAGGCTGAACAATTGGAGCCAGGTTGTGATACAGCACCGCCGAGAAATTTGCATTGCCATCCGCCGGTAGACCGGCGGTAAATTTCTGCGAATGGAGCAGTGAATTTCCAGCGTCATGAACTGATAGGGCGCGCTGGACCAGTGCCTTCGTCGGGGCCACGATCAGATAACCGTTTGCATACGTGTAATTAACTTCCAGCGGGAACTCTGTTGACTTGAGCGTATAGAACAATCGCCCCTCTAAATCCTCGTGTTCGAGAGTCAGACCGCTCTTGCCAAACCGTGCTGCCTCTTTATTCACTTCTCCAACAACGAGTTCGAGCGTCTGCTGCAGGTGCTGTGGATCATTGACCTCAAACACCATCTTCCAGGCAGGCGTGGGAAGTAGTGGCCCATCGATGGCGAAAGCGAATTCTCCGCCAAGCGGCGCCGCAATGTCGTTGCGGATATTCAATCCTCGTGAAGACTGTTGCGCATCAAGATTCTTGCGAAAATCGGGCGACACGGTGCCCAGCACGTCAAGCAGGTCATCAACGAGAGCAGCGGGATTCTTCACTACAAATCCACCCACCACGTTCGCGTCTGCCGAAATGTACTCCAGTGATCCCATTGGACCAGGAGCAGCCAACCAGGAAGGAATTCCCTTCTGGGTGTTATTGAAAGAGAGCGCGGCTTGGGTGTGAGTCTTACCGCCAGTCTCTTTCTGATCGAGAATGAAATACTTGACGCTGAGGATTCCCAGTTTTTCGAGTGCGGCCTCTCGCTTTTCAGACTCGGATCCTACGGTTCGCTCCTGTTTAGTATTGGCGATGATCTGCTCCAGATTCGCGCCCACAACCAAACCGGCGCCTTCGGAGTAAATCTGGGCGAGCCGATTATGGAACGGATTAGCACTGAAGCTACTGCTTCCGCCAGAGGCAATCGTCTGGGCCAACTCCTGTAATCGCTCAAGGCGAGGACTCGCTGCGAGTAGATCATTTTGAATCCAAACATAAAGCGTTTCACTCTTCGTGTCTTCCGCAACAGGAGTTAAGGTGGCCGGATCATCTACAAACTGAATGTTTGGTTTACGAGTATCGCCGGCTGAATACCTGGCAATCTCCTGTTCAATAAACTGCCGCAGGCCATTTGAGTTTTTCAATTCGGCCAGCACCAGTGGCGCATCCGGTCTTGC
>DASROI010000175.1:0-11617 GCA_035646955.1 Pyrinomonadaceae bacterium | reverse complement strand
ACCCGACGCTACCGCGATTCGGTACTGACCGGTCTCGCAACTTGAGCACAGAGAGAGGAACCGAACTTTTTCGACTCAACAAGTGATGGAACGTAGAGAATTTTTGGAACTATCAGGTGCAGCAGTCGCAGGTGCAACTCTGTTCAACGCACCTGTACTTCAGGCGCAAAGACCCGTTCCGAAAAGCGAATACGACTATGTTGATTGGAGTTGGGACAAATGGCGGAAGATAACGAGGGAGACTCGGCCGCGAATTCAAGGGGAGCAAGCAGGTCAAGCCGAGCTGATTGAATTACTACCAACCGGAACTAAAAAGATTACAACTCCACAAGCGTGGCAAACTCGAAGAGAAGAGATCAAGACTATCCTCAAAGCTTTCGTTGGTGAAGCGCCGACATCTCAGGCGCCTGTTGCTGCGAAGGTCATCGAAGAAACAAATCGGGATTCGCATATCTTACGGAAACTAGCTTTTCAAACTGAGTCAGGTGAGTTTGTTCCTTCGTATTTGCTAATCCCAAAAACTCTGCACGGCAAATCCCCGGTAATTATCTGTCCGCATCAGACAACACAAGCCGGAAAAAAGGAACCCGCCGGTTTGGCGGGTAATCCGGAACTGCAAACGGCTCTGCACCTGGTCCAAAGAGGATTCGTAACCTTCACTTACGACGCCCTCTGTTTTGGCGAACGGCATGATCCTGCCAGTGGTCACTATGGCGATGCCATTCCTTTTTACCGGAAGCATCCGCACTGGTCCCTGCTCGGCAAGATGATCTGGGATTTGAGTCGCGCCATTGACTATTTGGAAACGCTCGACTTTATCGATCCAGGACGCATTGGTTCTGTGGGCCATTCGCACGGCGGTATAACAACTCTTTTCGCTATGGCTTTCGACGATCGCATCCGGGCCGGCGCGAGCAATTGTGGTTTCGACACGTTTCGTATTGATGGAAATACGTGGCGCTGGTCGAAAGCTACAGCTTTACTGCCGCGACTCGGGTTTTACGTGTCGAACCCGCGAATCAACATGGATTTCTATCGAGCAGTTCCTGACTCGGAAGTCATTGAAACACCGTTCGATATGCATCAGCTCTTGTCGTTGATCGCGCCCCGGCCTCTATTTCTTTCAACATCGGATGAGGACTTTGTCTTCCCAAATGGGGGCTGGAGTGTGCGTCGCTCCCTGGCGCGAATTAGTCCCGTGTACGAATTGTTGAATGCCCAGGACCATCTTTCAAGCTACTTCTTTAGTGGGGGGCATAGTTTTCCTGCGGGCGCGTCGAACAAAGCCTATGCGTGGCTCGAGCGCTGGTTGAAATCATGACTTCGCATTGGTTCGTATTACTACGTGTGGTGCGCGTGGATCGCCTCGAAGAAGTCAAATTATGAAAGTCATTCTTGCAATTGATGGTGGCGGAAGCCGGACGCGATGCCAGGCGATTGATCGCCAGGGCCATTTGGTCAGCCAGGCTGAAACTGGACCATCGAACCACCTGCTGATTGATGAGCGAGTGGTTGTGCGATCGCTTGTTGATGGGATCGATAAAACCTTGAGTCTGGGTGGCCTTAGCCGTCGTGAAGTTGCCTGCATCTCAGCCGGGCTGGCCGGAGTTGATTTTGATGGTGTGGGTGCTGAGGAAATGAAAGCACTGTTGCAAGCCTTGGATTTTGAGCGAGTGGTAGTAAACGGAGACATGACTATCGCTCATGCAGGTGCTTTACGACTTCTTCCAGGCGTGGTTGCTCTCGCCGGGACGGGCTCGGTAGTTCTCGGCGTCGGTAGCGATGGCCAGCGAGTAAAGGTTGGCGGGTGGGGGCCAATTTATGGCGACGAGGGAAGTGCCTATCGAATCGGAGAGATGTCTTTAAGAGCGGCGGCTCGAGCTCACGACGGATATGGACCAAAGACGGCTTTGAACGATGCAATTGTGAATGCTCTCCAGCTGGCTGAGTTTAGAGAAACTGTGGGGCGTATTTACGTGAAGGGAATGGAGCCACGTGAAATTGCGGCTTTGAGTCGAATTGCCTACGAGGTTGCCGAACAAGGCGATGAGGTAGCGCGTGAGATATTCTTTCAAGCAGGAAATGAACTCGCCGAAAGTGTTTTGGCAGCCATTCGCCAGCTCAAGTTTGAGCCTGGTGCGATCATCGTCTCCTATCAAGGCTCTGTGCTTGATTCATGCCACCTACTAAGAGAGCAATTTGAAGGCAAGTTGAAGAGACAAATGGCGGCAGTGCAAGTGGTCGCACCTGAGTTTGAACCAGTAATTGGTGCGTACTTGCTGGGTTGCAACGCGTTGGATTGGGAAATTGACTCTGATATGTGTGCCGCATTGAAAGGAAATCAAGATTAGCCCCTGTATCACCTCAGTGTTCTCGGTGTCCTGGTGGTGAAGCTAAGCGAAAAACGGACCACCACAGAGACTCAGAAAACACTGAGATTACACGGAGAACTGTAAAATACGATGCATTTCGAAAATTACATTAGCGAACTACAAGCCGTGCTTGAACGAATCAAGCGTGAGCAAAGAATCGCGATTTCTACGGCCGGAAAGTTGGTTGCGGACACGCTGATTGCTGACGGTGTAATTCATACGTTTGGTACAGGCCATTCACACCTAATTGCTGATGAGGCTTTTTTCCGAGCGGGTGGTATCGCAGCAATTAACCCAATCCTCGATGAGAGGTTCGTATTTCTAAAAGGCGCGCTAGAAAGCACTCGGGCTGAGCGAGTATCCGGTCTCGCAAAAGTTCTGATCGAACAGGAACAGGTTGGACCAAACGACGTCGCTATTTTGATCTCAAATTCTGGCCGGAACAACGTGCCCGTGGAGATGGCGCTCGAAATGAAAAATCGAGGTGTGAAAGTGATAGCCATAACCAGTGTGGTCCAATCGGCTGCGTCGGTTCCACTGCACGTGAGTGGAAAGCGGCTCTTTGAAATTGCTGACGTCACAATTGACAACTGCGTACCGCCCGGCGATGCGTTGTTAGCCCTGGCCGGTCTCCAATCAAAAATTGGACCAAGCTCGACAGTCGCCGGCGCGGCAATTATTAACTCGATCATAATCGAAGGAGTAGCTGAAACCATCCGGCGAGGACATAACGTTCCGATCTTGCCCAGTGCAAATATCGATGGCGTTACGGAAACAACTCTCAGGGAATTACTTGACCGTTACCGAGGTCGTATCAGGTACCTCGATCTCGAAGAGCGCGAGGCGTCGAAAGGTGTCTGAACCCGTACTGGAAGTAATTGCGTGTTCTGTTGCTGATGCGATCGAAGCCCGTGATGGTGGAGCGAACCGTCTTGAAGTCGTCAGCGATTTCGAGCAAGGAGGGTTGACGCCGTCGTTTGAACTGGTGAGCGCGATTAACGAAACAGTCAAGTTACCGCTCCGCGTCATGCTCCGCGATAGTGTTGGATACGCAGTACATGGCGATGAGGAAATAGAAACCCTATCGGCCGCGGCTGAGCAGTTTGCGAAGTTGGGTGTTGACGGTCTGGTAGTTGGATTTCTCAAGGGCGATCGAGTTGATATCGAGTTGACAGAGCGGGTGGTTGCTCGGGCCCCGGATTTAAGAATTACCTTCCACCACGCATTTGAGGGTGCAGGTGATCAGTTACAGGCTGTGCCAGACATCAAGTCGATAAGCCGAGTCGACAAAATCCTGAGTAGCGGCGGAAGCGGAGAGTTAACTCAAAGATGCGAAAGACTGGCGAGATATGCAGAAGCGGCCGCTCCCGAGGTCGCGATCATCGCCGGAGGTGGCATCGATGGGGCGGTTATTTCGATGTTGAAACGCACAACGACTATTCGAGAGTTTCATGTAGGTCGAGCAGCGCGCTCAGGTTTTTGTGTTGATGGAGATGTTCAGGCAGAACTGGTGAACAATATGGTGCGTCTGCTTCGAGAATCCTGATCGCGTCAATAGTTGCAAAAGGCTGGCTCACTCTGTGCAACAAAACAGCAACTTCTTGTTTTTCTGGCAATGTTTTACCAGGCACATCTTCGGATAACACCTTGCCGTATCGATCAGTGCGAGGTGCGGTCAGTACCGGATCGCGTGGCGTCGGGTGAGCCTCGACACATAACAACTGACTATGACACGGGGCTCACCCGACGCACCGCGAATCGGTACTGACCTTGGCTGGCACTCCGATCATTGGTTGCACAGAGAAGGTTCAAGACCAGGACGCCACCGAGAATAAATAGCAAGTAATTACGGGGGTAGCATTTTATGTCACAACAGAAATCAAATGTGCTCGACGACCGGTTGGCGCTTTTTGGAGGCTCGCCAATCGTCGATAGTCCTGCACCTCTTTGGCCCTTCTTCGACCACACTGATCGCGAGGCTTTAGATTCAGTGTTAGAAACGCGTGTTTGGGGTGGTTACCACGAAGCGGTCGCCGAGTTGGAGCGGCGCTTTGCGGCTTTTCATGATGCCAAATACGGGATTGCCTTAGCCAACGGGACAGTTTCACTGGAAATTGCTTTGACGGCTGCAGGTATCAAACCAGGTGACGAAGTGATTGTGCCTCCGATCACGTTCGTCGCGTCAGCTACCGCGGTTGCACGAGTAGGAGCAACCCCCGTGTTCGTTGATATTGATCCGCAAACGATCGATCTCAATCCAGACCTGATCGAGCAAAGTATTACTGAACGAACGCGAGCTATCGTTGCGGTTCATTTCGCTGGTCATCCGGTAGATCTGGATCGCGTGGTGCCGTTATGTGATCAGTACAAATTGACTTTGATTGAGGATTGCGCCCACGCACATGGTGCCTCGTGGAATGAGCAGCGCGTTGGCAGCTTTGGGAAATTCGGCTCGTTCAGTTTTCAGGCCTCAAAAAATATGACCGCCGGTGAGGGTGGAATCTTAATCACGAACGATCCGGACCTTGCTGAGCGTGCACGATCAATCAGTAATCAGGGGCGACGCACGGGTGGAGCTTGGTATGAACATCCATCACTCGGAACAAACGCTCGAATCACTGGATTCCAGGCGGCACTCTTGTTGAACCAACTCGAGCGACTGCCAAAGCAACTTGCGACGCGAATGCAACGCGCTACCTACTTGCGCGACAAGCTCGAAAGCATTCATGGGCTAACACCGACTCCACGCACCCTCGACGAACGCCTGACGATTCATGCTTACCATCTTTTCTCGATGAGGTATGAATCTGTTCAATGGCATGATGTGCCGCGAGCTAAAGTTGTCGCTGCACTTCTGGCCGAAGGTGTACCTGTAACGTTGGGTTATCCTCATCCGATCTACCGCAATGCAGTTTTTCAACAACATCCAACTGTGGTGCGACCATGTCCTGAAGCGGAGGCGTACTGCGAAGCGTCGATTTGGTTACCTCACAATGCCCTACTGGCCAGCGAGGAATGGCTGAACAAAGTTGTTCTGGCAATAAGTAAGGTTAGAAATGCGGTTGGCGAATTGGCGACTGCAAGTTAGAGGTAGTCAGGAGGACCACTTGAGCGGTGGAGGCAATACCTGAGCGGTCAATCAAATGAAGAGACGAGGATTCATTGCGGGAGCGGCCGGTAGTATTGCACTCGTGTCCGACATACTAAGCGCGTCGCCGAGTCAAAAACGGAAAACAGCAAGAACTAATTTGGGACTGCCGTTGCAAACTCTGCGGGCCCAGTATCGAACAGATCTCTTTGTCGATTTTCTTCCTTTTATGGAAAAGCATGTCATCGATACGGAGCTCGGAGGCTTTCTGTGCAATACCGATCATCTCGGCAACCGGCTGAATAGCAACAAGCTCAGTTGGTTTGAGGGACGCGGCACCTGGGTCTATTCCTTTCTCTATAACAACCTGGCGCGCGAACAAAAGTATCTTGATGTTGCACGTCGATCAATTGACCTGATCATGAAGTCAAAGCCCGGCGGTGATGAGCTGTGGCCCAAAGAGATCACTCGAGAGGGGAAGCCACTCACGTCTGCTGATGGTGAAGTTTATGGAGATCTCTTCATAGCTGAAGGTCTGGCTGAGTTCAGCAAGGCGACTGGCGATCGCGCGTTCTGGGAACAGGCGAAGCAAATCCTGCTCAAGTGCGTAGGGCTTTATGACCGTCCCGACTATCGTCCCTCGATTGGCCAAACATACCTGGGACCATCAGCACCGCCTTTCCCCGGAGCACGGATTCAAGGCGTCTGGATGACGCTCATTCGTGCCAGTACCCAGATGCTGGAGATGCGACCGGACAAAGATATTGAAGCAGTTGCGGCTCGCTGCGTCGATGCTGTCGTCAATCATCATTACAACGCGGATTTCGGCTTAATTAATGAACTGATCAATCACGACCTGTCGCGTCCAACGAACGAATACGCACAACTCGTCTACACCGGACATTGCATTGAAAATCTCTGGATGCTGATGTTGGAAGCGACGAGACGTCGCGACGAGAAGCTCTTTGACAAATTTGCTGCCTGGTTCAAACGGCACGTGGAGGTTGCGTGGGACGACGTTTACGGCGGTGTGTTTCGTGATCTGCAAAACGTCGACAGGAACGTTTGGTTGGTTGATAAAGTTTTGTGGGCCCAGGAAGAGGTGCTGATCGGATCGCTGTTGGTCGTGGAACGCCGCGGCTACGACTGGGCAGTAGAGCTGTTTCGGCGCACGAATAGTTATGTCCGCGAAAAATATCCGTTGAAGAAATACGGGTCGCCGTTGTGGATGTATGCTTCCGATAGAAAAGCAAGTTACGAAGTTTTCCTAAAAATGCCGAAGCGAGTTGAGAATTTTCATCATCCACGACACCTGATGTTGAATTTGTTGAGATTGGAAAGAATGCTTCAAATATGAGCTGGCCCTATGAACAAGTGCCGACTAGTCCTAATCGTTTGCTTCATAATATCGACGCAGTTCATTGTGCGGGCCGCAACTGGAACCGAGATTGATGTATCGGTAAACCGTTCGCGCGTTAAGCCCGGTGAAAGAGTCGAAATAACGATAAAGACCAACTCAAGTGAAGCGGTCCAGGCAGTTTTGTTGACTCCTACAGTTGGAACGAGCTACCTCTCGCTTACGCCAATACCTGGCCAGCTCAAATCCGTTCGGGCAGAAGTTTCCCTCAGTGGAAACGCAGCTCAAGGTTTGTATGTCGTGCACGCCTGGACCGGAGATAGAACTCAGCCGAGCGGAGTAGGAAAAGCAACCTTTTTATCTGGGCGCCTTATCAATGATTTCTTTATTCCCGCATACCTCGACACCAACAAGCCTGCGGCTGATCTGGACGATTATCTGAAAGAGTTTCGGTCCATTGGTGGCAACTTTCTGATTGCCCACAATCTGATCACGCCAAGTAAGGCTTACTACCCCTCGCGCATAGCCAGCACTGATGTGTTTCGAGGAGCAGCAAACGACCTCGTCGAGTTGACGTTGAATGAGGCAGATAAACGGGGAATCACTGTATTGCTTTCCGTTGGCTGGGATATGACGAAACAGTCGCCGTTCAAGGATCGCATGGGGGAGATCAAAGCGATCGCAACGGAGTTATATGGTTTATACAGACAGCATCCCTCGTTGGCAGGTTTCTATTCATACCAGGAGGGAAGCGGTACTTATTTTGCTCCCTTTGTGCGCGAGTTCAGCCAGCATATCAAGAGTCTTAACCGTAATCTCCTGACTGCGTGTGCCCCGCATGTTGATGATCCTCTGCTGGCAGGTTATCTCAGTACTGTCGAAGAACTTGACATCATCATCTATCAAGCCGGTGTCATGGCGAGTTATCGGACTGACAACCGGAAGATGTATCCGTTTCGTAGGGTGAAGGATTTTTGCTCGCTGGGAGCCGGAGCGAGGCGTCTGCAGAACAAAATCTCGATAAACCATGTTGAGTTATTCGGGTATTTGGAGAATCGCCTAACACCGGAAACGACTGCTACTACCTACAACAATATCTACCAGCAGATTCTGAGTGCCGCGACGGTTTCAGCGGCTGATGGCATTTCCTTTTTCACCTATCAAGCACATGTTTACGAGACAGCGAAGAAGCTGCGAGAGGTATCACGTAGTCGCGAAGCGGTGGTCGATGGGATTAAGGCTTTTGATTTAATTACGGCGAAGATCTCGCGCCAGGATAATCGGGTTACGGTCTATTTTCCTTATTCAGATTGGATGATCGAGCGTTGGCATAACTACTTTTTGCCTGCTCTGGATGCGTTTAGAGTGATCGGTGTGCCGGTGAGTCTATTGCCTTATGCTCCGCCCCTGGACGAGTCGGTCTATCCTTACTATCCCTTTCACGCGAACAAAGATGTACTGGCACGATTGCTTCGTGAACGGGCTGTTCTGCTTTTGCCGAATGTTTCTGGTTTTCAGCAGACGGATAGCGATTTGATCAAGGCCTTTGTCGAAGCGGGTGGGGTAATCGTAGCTTTTGGTCCGGAAGTTCCGATGGGCCGAAGTTACGAACGTCAGGAACTGTTTGGAATCGAGGAAGGAACGAGAAGTGCGACGCATGCAGCTGTTGTAGTGCGCGAAGCTATTGGTGGACGGGTGAAAGTAGGCACACGGTTTTCTTTGAGTTCGCTTGAGCTTCCTTCATGGACGGCAAAAACAGCGCGAGTGGTCGCAACGTTTGAGGACGGCTCACCCGCACTTACGATTGGCAAATACGGTAAAGGAAAAATTGTCACCGTAGTTCTCGATGCCTGGACCGCTGCTCACAAACTACCTGACCTTGTTCGTGATGCGTTGGATTATGCGATTGGAGCAAGTGGTAAATCCTCGCTCGTTGATATTGTGGGGACTGACGAGAATTCAGACGTTGCCATCGCGCAAACTCCATCCGGATTTCGAGTTGCGTTAGTCAACTACAAGAATGTGGACGTAGAGGTGTTGCTAAAACCTGTGGTGACGATGAACGGGAGCGAATGGTTCGATTTACAGACTGCCGGCAAGCTTGTGAGCGAACGAAATCTCAAGGTTCGAGTTCCGGCTCATGGGTTTCGAGCCCTGGAGTTTCGGGCAGGCTTGGTCCATTGATTTACAGGAGTCGATCAGAGGAGACAGGCGAGAAATGAAAGATTTGAGAGATTTGTCGAGGCAACATGAGTTTGTCAGTGACCTCTTTGACAAACCGACTCGTAAAGAAGATTGGGAAAAATACCGGTTGAGTGATGAACAGGTTGAGTTCTACCGGGAAAATGGTTACGTGGCAGGCATCCGGATGCTGAGTGACAAACAGATCGATGCGCTACGGAGTGAGGTGATGTCACTCGTTGATCCAACGCATCCGGGAAACAAATTGTTATATCAATATACCTCCAACGAGTCTGCGGATCCGAATAAAGTTCTTTTTCATGCGCTTGGTGCGTGGCGGGTTTTCCCGGGGTTGCACGATATTCTTTGGCATCCGGCGTTCACTGTGCCGGCCTCGCAACTTTTAGGCAGCGCTGTTCGGTTCTGGCATGACCAGGTTTTCTACAAACCGGCGCATCATGGCGGAGTGGTGATCTGGCACCAGGACTACTCTTATTGGACCAGGACGCAACCAATGGCCCATCTCTCATCCTGGATCGGACTTGATGATTCCACGCGCGAGAATGGGTGTCTGCACTATGTTCCCGGTAGTCATCGTTGGAACCTGCTGCCGCGTGAGGAGTTTTCGAGTGACATGGATACAATTTTGCAAGCACTGACTCCGGAACAGCGGCTGGCGTTCAAGCCTGTACCGATTGAGTTAAAGCAGGGCGAATGTTCATTTCATCATCCCTTGATGGTCCATGGTTCTTACGAAAATCATACCGACAAGTCTCGCCGGGCCGTGGTTCTCAACGTTTTTAGTGACGGGGTTCTTTCGGCCTCCGACGCGCCTCCGCTTGAAGGAGTTCCGCCCGTTCCCATTGGTCACAAAATGAACGGTCAATTTTTCCCGCTTCTTTTTGATCCCGAGAAACCTGCATGAAAAGCATTGCCGATCCATTCTGGATTAAGGTCAAGGGTATACTCTTTCTGATTCTTGGCACGCTCGCATCCATTCTGTTAGTGCTCGAGCTTCCAAGCGTGAAGGTTGTCGTACTTCTCGCCCTAGCAATCTGGAGCTTCTGCCGCTTCTATTACTTCGCGTTCTATGTAATGGAGAAATATGTTGATTCGACTTATCGCTATTCGGGGCTTCTGGATCTCGCCCGATATTTAATACGTAGGAGGCCGAAGCCAATAGCTTGAAGTGTGTTTGCGTCAGAAATAGTCTGGGAGTGGCTTTGCACAAGAACTACCGGCTCCAGCACGGGAGTGATGACGTTTTTGTGCACGGCCGTCTGGCGTCCAGACGATCCGCATGATTTTAAGTAAGCGCCGCAGACCCCGCCCTTAAGTTCGCTTTTCAGTAGAGAGATCTTCTTACGCTACCCGTGTAACGATTTGCGTCTTGAGCAACCACTTTTCTATGAAGAGGTCGTCGTCGGTGAGCTTACCCAACACGCGGTAGTTGGAAGCCGCCAGGATCCTTGACTCGCTCGCTTTTTCCCTCACGACCACGTAGGGCTCAATATACGAGGAATGAATGAAATATACCTCGTCGCCCGTATTAACGATGAAGCCGGTGTGAATATCCAGGCCAACAACGTAGATTCCCGGTCCCCATTTTTTGACGGTGGTAACGAAATCGCTGATCGAGACTCGGCGAAATCGCTTTACGTATGGATCCGTTGTCAAGCTTAAGATGATATTTTCCGAGGCTTGCTGGGCCAACCGCGCTCGTTCCACCTTCCAGCCGGCATCGCGAAGCACTGTAGATACAAAATATCCGCAAGCGATTTTACCCTGCTGTGGCACCTCTGTAGTTCCATTAAAATCCCATGCCGTCCCATACCAAGAGGGGAAGATTTCACTGTAGATGGTTCGTGTAACCAGGGTACGCGCCTGGGCCACCACGTCAGCCTTCTGAGCAGCATTAGCAGCTTGATAGCGCAAACCCAGGGCGACTCTTTCAGCTTCCAGCTTGGCGATCACCTGCTTGTAATTGTGAGCATCATTCGGAGTGGAGTCAGGCAATGCTTGAGTTCGAGGGGCGGTTGCTGTTGGTCCAGGACCGTGCCCTTTGGTCGCGAAGAGGACGGCAATCGCTCCGATAATAAGGAGCGTTGTCAGGATTGCCAGTCGTCTTCGGTTCGATGCCATGTCTTATTTCTCCACCACTCCTCACTCTAGCAGCTTAAAGGAAATTGGGAACAGTAGGACAACCCGGCTCCCTGGTGTGGGAAGCCACATTACCGGTGGTCGTCGAAACCCCGGTATAACTGTGTCACGAACTATTCCACGTATGAGCCGGGCTGTAGACCATCAACCTGTGGAAAAGTGCAGGCTTGATTTCATAGTTTTCTAAGTATCGGAAAGTTCGATATTGGTCTATCGTATCTTCGAACGCTGTCATCACCAAAATTACAGTCGGGCCGAATGATGAAAAGAAAGCCCGGTTTGTAAGTCTCGCGGTCCTGTTTTGTTCCCAGGCATAACCGGATGCATCTTATTTCCACAGCAGTTGCTGATTAAACTCCGCTACACACTCGGGGGCCAAGCGACTGGAAGTGGAACTAAAATTAAAATACGGTCACGATCTGCTAATGCGTGTGAGTGACAACGGGATCGGTATAGAGC
>DASROI010000174.1:0-9103 GCA_035646955.1 Pyrinomonadaceae bacterium | reverse complement strand
GATGCAGTACTTTGGGTATTTGCGACGCGGCCCGAACGAAGCTCCGGACACCGATTTCAGTGGCTACAATTTCTGGCTGACGAAGCTGAACTCATTTGGCGGAAACTTTGTGAATGCAGAGATGGTGAAGGCGTTCATTATCTCGACAGAGTACCGCGAGCGCTTCGGACCCTAGATGCATTGAAGACTCTCGGCGCTCTGCGTGATCTCAGCGTGCCCGGTGTTGCTGCTTGGGGTTTCTCAAATCAAAGCAACGCAGAGCACACTGAGATCACGCAGAGTCACGCTGAGGGGGGCTCAAACCTCAATGTTCAAAGCTCACACGCTTGTATGTTAGTCTCCTCTTCTGAATTTGGCCTCAACGAATAACCAAGGATGTCAGCTCATCACATACTCATGTCAAAAAACCATTTTTTCGTAGCCATAATTTTAGCCCTCATTTGTGGTAACGCCGGCCCAACTGTTATGGGCCAAGCGAGCACGTTTGGTGGTAATGCCCAACACACGGGCATCTTCTCGGCGCCTGCACAAAATCTGAACCTCATTCGCTGGCAAGCGGATATTGATCAGAACAATACCGGCGGTCTCGTCCACTATGGTTCGCCAGTAGTTACTCCGGCCAACACGGTGCTTTTTCCGGTGAAAACTGCGACCGATGGTTTCCGAGTACTTGGCTACAACGGCAACACAGGATTTCCAAAATACACGCTGACGGGCGATTACATCCTGCCCACTCACAATTGGACACCAGCTTATAACCTGTGCCTGACAAGTGGCGCATTCGGCAATCGCGTCTACTTCGCAGGCGCAGGTGGAACCATCTGGCACGTGGACAATATTGACTCGAACTCGCCAGGAGCTTTCGTGCGCGAGGTTTTTTACACGTCCCTGGATATCTACGTGGCCAACCAAACGGCGTTCAATAACAGTATTTTTATAAATACGCCTATAACCGCTGACTCAAATGGCACCATCTATTTTGGTTTTAGAGTACAAGGCTTCGCGCCCGAACCGATGAGCACAAATCAAAGCGGTATTGCCAGGATCGATGCGAACGGCAACGCGAACTATGTTTTGGTTGGCACGGCAGCAGGGGATCCGCTGATAGATTGGGACAGTCATAACCTTGCGCCCGCTTTGAGCATCGATGAATCGACCGTTTATTTCGGAGTCAAAGCTTCTTCAAACATCAATTACTCCTATCTCCTCGGTCTTAACTCGACAACCCTAGCCACGAAGTACAAGGTCTTTCTTCAGGATCCTCGTAACGGAAATGGTGCCCGCGTTCCCGACGATGGAACCTCGTCACCAATGGTTGCGCCGGATGGCGACGTCTACTTTGGAGTGCTTGGAAATCCCAGCAATGGTTCCCGAGGTTTCCTGCTACGCTTCAGCGGCGATTTGACTGTCACCAAAACGCCTGGTGGATTTGGTTGGGATTACACCCCGGGAGTCGTTCCGGCAACAATGGTGCCGTCGTATCATGGTCCATCCTCGTATCTGCTGTTTACCAAGTATAACGACTATGCTTTCCAGGACGGTTCGGGAGTAAATCGAGTTGCGATACTCGATCCCAATGATACGCAGTTGGATCCGCATACCAGTGCGCCGGGTCTAGTGGAGATGCGCGAGGTCTTAACTTTGATTGGACCAACCCCGGATGATGCCGGACCATCGTTCCCGTTTGCAGTTCAGGAGTTTTGTATTAACGCACCGGCAGTTAACCCGGCGACAAACAGCGTCTTTTTCGATAGTGAGGATGGGCATTTATACCGATGGAATCTGGCGACAAATTCTTTCGCCGAAGCCGTCGCTCTGTCGCCAGGAATTGGTCAACCATATGTACCAACCGTGATCGGACCGGATGGCACTCTTTATACATTAAATGGTGGAAATCTATTCGCGGTGGGAAGTAAGGCTGACGTGACTGTCAAAATAACTTCTTCCGCACCGGATGTTCGAACGACTGTCGCCGGAACTTTCGTAACCTTTACTGCGACAGTTACGGGTCTTGGTCCAACGCCTGTCGGTAACGTTACCTTCACGGATGTCAGCTTTGATGGTCTGACTCCTGTAAGTACCACGCTCGCCAGCAATGTGCCTCTCGACATAAACGGCAAAGCCGAAGTCACTACCTCGACACTGGCCGCCAACGCCATCAATCGCGGCAATCATTTCGTCACCGCAACTTACGGTGGAGATGGCACCCACTCAACTGCCGCCGTGACCATGGTTCAAAAAATACACGCCAGCGCATCCAGTACCACACTCGTTTCTTCAGCACCGTTTGCCGCGTCAGGTGCGCCAATCACGTTTACGGCAACCGTTAGTCCCGCCCCTGCCGGACCGGGCGTGCCAACCGGAATGGTGACCTTCGAAGATGGCGAGACAGTGATCGGCCAGGTCCCGTTGAACAGTAGTGGGGTCGCGTCCATCACTCGCGCGAACCTGCTCGCCGGTACCCACTCGATAAAGGCCACTTACGCTTCGAATACAACGTTTGCTGCGAGCACGGGATTGCTAACTCAAGTTGTTGGACCAACAGTCCAATTTGCCGCCAGTACTGCGAGTGCTCTCGAAAGCGCTGGTCATGTTTCGATCGTCGTCTCCCGGAGCGGCGATACAAGTTCTGGAGCGACCGTCGACTTCAGTACCACTGATACAGCCGGCTCAAGTAACTGCAGCGCTGTTAGCGGACTGGCCTCGTCTAGATGCGATTACCTCAGTTCCGTCGGCCAGATCACATTTGCGCCGGGCGAGGCGACGAAGACTATTTCGATCCCCATTATCGATGATGTTTATGCTGAAGGATCCGAAAGCTTTCAGATCAGTTTAGTCGCAGCCACGGGAGTTGCAGTCGGGTCACCGGCATCTGCGACCTTGACCATTACAGATAACGAAGTCACTACCGGAACGAATCCGATAGAGCAGGCCAGCTTTTTTGTCAGACAACACTACATCGACTTTTTGAACCGCGAACCCGACGCCGACGGACTCGCTTTCTGGACGAATGAGATAACCGTGTGTGGTGCTGATGCTCCTTGTATCGAGGTGAAACGGATCAATGTGTCGGCGGCGTTCTTTCTGTCGACCGAGTTTCAAGAGACAGGTTATTTGAGCTATCGAACTCACAAGGTCTCATTTGGCAATTTGCCTGGCGCGCCGGTGCCGGTAACATTCAACAATTTTCTGAAGGACACCCAGCAGCTGTCGAGAGGCGTTCAAGTGGGAATAGGTGACTGGCAAACACAACTGGAAAATAACAAGCAGGCTTACGATCTGGAGTTTGTGCAACGACCTCAATTTATTAACGCATTTCCAATTGGTTTATCGGCCACTGCGTTTGTGACCCAACTGAACGCCAATGCCGGCAATGTGCTCTCAGCCGCGCGACAGACCGAGTTGGTCAATTTACTTGGCGCAACTCCCGGAGACCCTGCAAAACGGGCCCAGGTCCTCAGGTTGGTAAGCGAAGACGCGACTTTAAGGACCGCAGAGTTCAATAACGCCTTTGTGCTGATGCAGTACTTCGGTTATCTGCGACGAAATCCTAACGACGCGCCGAATACGGACTTCAGCGGCTACGATTTCTGGCTGACAAAGCTCAATCAGTTTGGTGGGAATTTTGTGAACGCTGAGATGGTGAAAGCGTTTATTATCTCGACTGAGTACCGTCAGAGGTTTGGCCCGTAGGAGGGAAGCTGTGATTCTATTTTTATTTGACGAGTCGATAAAGGTACTTGGAAGGAACACGTTCTTCTGCAAAATGAAAAATGGAAATGATATATGACAAATCATCCGGTTTCTCAGCTTAAGTTCTCACAATTCAGGAGGTGGTGATGGCCCATCAACGAGTTTGTTATGCCCTTCGCTGCGGTTTCACAAGTGACGAACCCATTGAAGTATGTCCCAAGTGTGGAAGAAAAATGAGGACTGCTAACAGCGTCCGTGTCTACGGTGTACTGCAACTGGCACTTGGATTATTCCTCGCCATCTTCATGGGAGTGATCACACTCTACCTACTTCCCATGATGATGCAGCCCGGCCAGACTACAGGTAGCGGCTCAAGATTCACCGGCACCTCGCAACAAGCAATTTTGATCCTCAGTTTCTTTGGGTTGATTATTGGTTTCGGATTTGCTTCAAGTCTTGCGGGTTTATGGCAAATCGTGATGGCCCGTCGTAACAAGTGGATAGTCTGGAGTATTGTCGGAATGAGTTTGATCCTCTGGATCGCAGTCAACGCGGTCTATACAGCTTTGGATTGAATTCAGTTGAGGATCGTCTGCGCTTCCTTGAGTAAGGAGTTGTCGCTATCAGTGACTATCGCGGTTGGTTTTCTCTTCAGCTTCACAGTTTTTGTCGCGGACTTGCCCTGTGGCGTGATGACAATCCGATCGGCGCCTTCTTCAGATTGAATCGTGATGGGTACCGGATCTGAAAAAAAGTCTCCCGGTTGCAACTGGTCCAAATCGAGTTCTAAGACTCCTCGTTGATTCCAGGTCGCGCGCAGCCGGTATACCGGATGACCGCTTTCGTAAATCCATCTCTTAAAAAAGCGTCCCAGATCTTTTCCTGAGGCTTTCTCCAGGGCAGCTTTAAGATCTTCTGAGGTCGCATTGCCGTTTTTGTGCGCCTCGTAATAGTTCCTTATTCCGTTGAAGAAGTTCTCGTCTCCGAGTTGCGAGCGCAACATGTGCAGAATCCAGGCGCCTTTTTGATAATTACTTGGGTTTAAGAGTTTGAAAAGATCTTCTGTGTCGCGATCAAACACTGGCGCATTACTTTGTTTCTCGTACGCAAAGACCGCGTCAGCGGCGCCTTTCAGGTAAGTTTGAAATGCGGTCTCCCCTTGAGATCGTTGAATGAAGAGTCCCGCGAAATAGGTTGCAAATCCTTCACTTAACCATAAATCAGCCCATGTCGACTCGGTAACGGAATCGCCGAACCATTGATGAGCGATCTCGTGTGCAACAACATTCTGAGTGGCAAACAGGGATTCCGCTTTAAGAGGGTCCTTTGGCGTAAGCAGACTGGCCATGAAGACGATGGCCCCCGAATTCTCCATTCCGCCGAACCGCGTGTTACCCACTATTAGGGCAAGCTTCTCGTACGGATAAGGGCCTACCGTTTCACTAAGAAATTGCAAGATGGGATTGGCTGGAGCAAAACCCTTTGGAGCTGCGAGCGCATCTGAGCCTGGAACGTAATATGACAGAGGAGTACGACTAGAATTTTCCAACTCCGCTCGATTGAATTGTCCGACACCAATGATCATGCAATACGGCGGAATTGGAGCTTCCTCGGTATACGTCCAGGTCCGATTTCCGTCTGCGTTGGTCTCTACATGGTCCAGGCTGCCGTTAGCGACTACCAGATTGTTAGCAGAAGCTGTGATGTTAAAAGTGACGGATGCTTTGGCCGATGGATGATCGAATGTTGGGATCCAGTGGTGAACTCTATTGGGCCAATTATCACCTACTACTGCGGCCTTTCCGTCTTTATCGGGACTAATGATCAGCCCGTTTTTTGGCTTTCCGTGGTACGAGACCGAAATGGAGATGTTTGCACCTGCGTTTACAGGCTGAGGCAAATTGATAACGAGTCGTTCATTTTTGTGGGTGAAGGGAACTGAGCGAGTGTTGACACTGATACTGTCAATTGTCAGATCCCCAAAATCCAAATCAACGATCGACAGTCTCTTTAGCGCGCGGATGTCAATTCGCGTGGTGGCAGACTCAATCTGGGACAACTGAGAGTCGAGTTTTATGTTGACCAGGTAATGTACCGGTCTCCAGGTGTCCACCACCCTCTCGGTACGAGTGGCAAGTACGAGGCTTGTGCAAATGAAGACCAGAATGGCGGCGCACAATTTGGATTGAGGTGTCATTAGCGAATTCCGAGCATGAGGAGGGCCGACCGATCTGAGACTGAGCCGTTGGACTCTTTCCATTTTTTGTAAGCTTCCAACTCCTGATCAGTGACAGGTCGATTGCCGAGTCGAGCGGCCGGTGTACGTTCAAACGCGCGATTGGTCAAAGCCATGTGACCGTTTCTAACAGGGATCGATGTGTTGCTGGCAAGCGTCCTTTCGGCGGACTCAACGTCAGGAAAGAAATCATCGTAGGCCAGCAAGTGCCAAACTGTCTGTGGTCCGTCACCTTCGATTGCGAGTACGCGAAGGAGTCCGAAAGCGCTTTCAAGTTGAAAAACAAGGTCGTCGCCTGGTGCGAAAGTATGTGCCATGTTGTTTATGTCTCGACCTAAGGTTAGCACAGGATCGGTGAAGATTAACCTTTGATACTTCTGTGTTGCTAAGCGGTCGTGCTGCATTGCCAAACGAAAATCCGGCTCCTAGAATCAGCAAACCGATGAACCGTCCGGAATTAAACAAAGACTATTACCACGTCCTTGGAGTCGATGAGGCGGCGTCAAAGAGTGAGATCGATAGGCAGTACAAGAAGCAGGCAGCGCGTCACCATCCAGACCTTGGTGGTAACGAGGAAAACATGAAATCTTTGAACGAGGCCTATGGAGTATTAAAGGACCAAGACGCTAGAAATGCCTATGACAACAGTAGAAGACGCTATCCGCGGCCTGCGGGTCACGTCCCGGTCTCGGCACCGACCGCTTCAAACATTGGAGTTTTCGGGCACTGCTTAAGCGCGCTATTGTGTCTTATTGCAGGATTGTTTTTGTTGCTGCTGGTCCGTTTTCAGTGGATCTGGTTTCTGTGGCCGCTGGCGATTCTCGCGGTGTTCGTAATTGGTTTTGGAGTCTTGCTAGCGAGGAGTGCAATGGTGGCCGTGAATGCATCGCTGCCGTCAACTCATCGTTTAAGACGACACACGAGTCTCCAGGAGCTTGCTTTCTGGCTGGTCGTCGTTTCCGGAGCTTATGGGGTGTATCTGCTGATCGCGAGTGATTAATGAGGTTTGGGTCTTGGATCTTTGGTCTTTGATCTTGGGTCTTTGGCCTCGGTGGTACTAACTCAAGATCAAAGACCCAAGACCTAAAACCCAAGGACCCCTGCGTAAAAATGTTAACCGGACTCGATCTTATATTTCTCGAAGTGAATAGTTTGGAGGAGTCTTTAGCATTTTACAAAGATGTGCTCGGTTTTGAAGTTGACTCGATAAACGGCACTGCTGAACCACCAACTGCGACACTTCATGCGGGAAGGTTAAAAGTGACACTCGCCCAGAATCTAGAAACCATGCTGCGTAGAGGCCGCGGCGTACACTTCTTTGTCGGAGTTGACGATATCGACACTACTTATCGACAAATTCAACTTAAGAATATCGAGGTGCAACCGCCAGTCGATGAGGGTTGGGGCGGGCGTTTTATTACCGTGGAAGACCCGGATAAATATCGTTGGTTTCTGGTTGGCTGGTCTAATACCGATCTCGAGCCCGAAACTTCTGAGTGAAAGGAACCATGATGGCTAGACAACATACGGAGAATCTGTTCAGAAGATTTAAAGGAGAGTTGATCACCTTGAAGACTGTTTCGGGCGGTCTGTACAGCGGACGAATAACTGAAATCAGCAACGATCACATTTGTCTGAATGAGACGCTGGGCGAAGAAGGAGTCCAGGTCTACGTCTTTTACGATGCTATTGAATCGTTGACTGTTGGTGGAGAGAAGTCGAAGTAAATTTACAAGGGGTAAAAGGGTATGCGTTACGTCGAAAACCCTCCGAATCCATGGCTCACACAATCAGTCGAGTGGATTGGAGAACCTCCTGAAATCAAGCTCGAGGTGTTTGAAGAGACTGATACTCGGAAGATCATCACCCATAATGATAGTCCTGACGTCGGATTCGATTACACCGTCAACTGTTACCGAGGTTGTATTCACGGCTGCACTTATTGTTTCAGTAGACCAACGCACGAGTACCTGGGCTACGGAGCGGGAACAGATTTCGATCGAAAAATTGTGGTTAAAGTAAATGCTCCGAAGTTGCTTAGACAGGAGTTGATGAAACCATCCTGGAAAGGAGCTGAGATAGTTTTTTCTTTTACCTCAGATCCATATGTTCCGCTGGAATCGCATTACAAGTTGACGCGACAGTGCCTTGAGATTTGTGCGGAGTTCCACCAACCAATCGGAATCATTACAAAATCAGCTTTGATACGGCGTGACATCGATGTGTTACAGGAGTTGTCGCGCAACGCCAGCCTTGCGGTCTTCTTTACGATTCCATTCACCGATGTTGAAACGGCCCGAGCGGTCGAACCTTACGCCCCGCTGCCGGAAGCGCGGTTTCACGCGATGCAGAGTCTTGCCGAAGCAGGGATCACCGTTGGAATTGGGATCGCTCCTGTCATTCCGGGTCTCTCGAGCGACATTCCCGAGTTGCTTAAACGTGCGAAAGAGTCGGGAGCTGAGATGGCGTTCATAAACATGTTGCGCCTGCCGGGAAGTGTGGCTCCTTATTTTGAAGAACGGTTGCGCGATGAACTTCCCACAAAAGCTGACCGGGTGATGAGCCGCATCAGAGAGGCGCGCGACGGAAAAGTAAATTCGAGTGTATTTGGCGAGAGAATGCGCGGCAAAGGCGAATACTGGAAAGCGACTGAGCGCCTCTTCAAGATTCATTCTGAACGTTTGGGATTCAACAAGAAACGAACTCATCGAACACCCGCTACGAGCACCTTCCGCCGCCCCACCACTCAAGCTAGTTTGTTCTGAGGTTCCGCAGAAAAGTCTTCCCTTGGAGTGCGCCGGCCCGGCGGCGCTTTCTAAGCCTCATGCCTTCTCAGACTTAAGTTTCAAAAAGAAAACTTCTGCTCGGATCGCTACAAAACTCTCAATGTGTTAACGCTCGCGGCGCTAATAGTTCAGAGATAACGCTGTCGAGCGGGAAAGCCCTGTGTAACAAAGCGACGCCGGGCCGTCGCACTCCAAGGTTGCCGGGTGGTTCGCGTGCGAATGATCTTGCGGGGATGGAGGGTAATAGTTGAAAATAGGGCAGCCATCGAACAAACGGACAGAATTGGACAAAGCCAAGAAGAGGCTAGAGAGCCGCAATCACTTTCATAGGTCGTATCTTAAGACCGAATCTGACAGGAGAGTAAATGCGATGCTGATCAGGGATGTG
>DASROI010000173.1:0-22932 GCA_035646955.1 Pyrinomonadaceae bacterium | reverse complement strand
AGGATCATCCGGTCGCTGCGCTCGCGGTACTGTAACTCGCGCGCGCCGCAAAGGGTCTTCGTGAAGTCTCGAGGATCATCCGGTCGCTGCGCTCGCGGTACTGTAACTCGCGCGCGGCGCAAAGGATCAGGGTGAGGTCTTGAGTATCATTGGCGACGGTCGCGGGATTCTAACTCTGGACCGGCGACAGCGGCGAAGACGCAAAGGATCAGGGTCAGGTCTTGAGTATCATTGGCGACGGTCGCGGGATTCTAACTTTGGACGCGGCGACAGCGGCGAAGATGCACAGGATGCCGTGCATCGGTAAGGCGTACCTCACCTCTGAGTGTGCGACTGACAAACTCGCAAGGTAATAGACAACGGTTGTCATCAAAACTCCAGCCATCTCGACGTTGTTTCTGAATGATATCCACACGCCAACGAGAATAAGTGGCAAGGCCAGATATCGCAGCACGCTCTGAATCATCCCAAGTGCGTTCACGGTTACGGAGAATGGAAACCGTTGCAGCGCCGGCGGGAGAGTTTTCTCGCTGGTGACATTTACACCGGTACTTCCTAACGAAGGCACGGGCTTACCTGCCAATTTCAGGTGACCGAGAAATCGCCGCGCCATCACTTTCACATACCAGACAGGATGAGCCTTGATTATTGCCAGGGCCCTTTGTCCTCGCTGACGATCACGCGTGATACCATCCGGATAGACCAGGCCAAGCGGCGCATCCGGGGGCAAGCCCATCGCGATCCTGTCCTGCTCAATCATCTGCTGGTCACAACATGGGGCTCCAAATTCGGCTCCCCGTTCAGTTTCACCTATACCGGCCAGAAAATTCCAACCTACATTCAAACCCGTCGGAGCAATTTGTGGATAGAAAACAACCAGGTTTCGGACCACGACTGGCGCAATAACTAGAATAGTCGCAAATGACGCGGCGAGTCCCAACTGAAGCCGCTTCTTTAACGGCGCCTTCAAAAAGAAGAGCAAACCAACAAACCATGCGCCAAAGAGAAAGAGCGGATTTACCCGAATCCAACAAGCCAATCCAAGCAAAACGCCGGCAACAATCGCATGGGCGACACTCTTACGCCTACAGGCAAGCACCAGCCACCAGACAGACGCAAGTACGAACCAGCTTGTAATTGCGTCGGCTCCTGGCGTCACACCGTAAAGAGCTAAGACTGGCGATAAAGCCGCGAGCAAACCAGCTATTAAGCCCACATTCCAACCAAACGAAGAAACACCGATTCCAATTATCAAAAGAACAGAGAGCGAATCGAACACTAATTGGACACGTTGCACGGAAAGCGCGGACCGCACACCTGTGACCGTGTAGATGAATCCAATCCACAGTTTATTACCCGGAGGATACTGAATCAGATCGGTCCGAGAAGAATCAGGTATCCAGAAAAACGACTCCTTACCGTCGAGTGCGTTTTGCGCCTGTCTATCGAAAATGGCAAAGGAACCGCTTTGGAACCAGCCGGGGTCATTCAGATGTGCAGCAATGAAGTTAGACGTAAGCAGCCGAACTACAAAACCGAGCAGGGTGATGGCGATTAACGCAACGATTAGCTTTTTATGTTGAGATCCACTTTGGTTCATCTCAGGTCTAGAATCAAACAACCTATTTGCGCGCGGTGACGATCACGTTCCAACCAAGTCTCCTGCTTAAAGCATTGAAAGTTGACTGGGATAGCAACGGCGAAAGAAAACGAAGCTCAGCGCGCGTCAATTGCTCAACGTCGACGCGAACATCAGTAAATCTTTCAAACAACTTCATCGCCTGTTTCCGACTGTAGACTTTAACCAGAGGTCGCGCATCATGATCGCTACACTCGATTACCCGGCTCATAATATCTTCAGCTGATCGTCCGCGAAGGAACTCCGCGCCGAGTACACCGCGGCGTAGAACTATCTCCATCCAATAATTCAAAGAGTTTCGATGATAGACCATGATTTTGGCCGTGCCCCCCTTACGAAGAACCCGGTGCACTTCAGCGATTGAGCCTTCTGTGTCTGGCGTGTGGTGTAAAACGCCATTCGAATAAACTACGTCGAAGCTCTCCGAACGAAATGGCAAGTGCTCAGCATCTGATAAGAGGAAGGAACCAGCTTGACCGTAGAGCGCAAATCGATGTCGGGTGATTTCGATTGAGCGTGGTGTGATGTCAACTGCGGTACATTGCGCGCCACCTCGTGCAAACTGAAGCAGGTCGGTTCCCATTCCACACCCGATTTCAAGCAATTCCGCGCCCGGGAATTTGCTAAACCCCATCACCTCAGGCATCCACGGCGCATATTCGGAATAGCGGTGGCGCTCAACTGCCTCGAAGAATTCACGCGTGCCTAACTCTTCCTCTCGAACATACGTGGAACCGCAAGGATCGTTGGTCCATTGCTCACGAGCATGTTGTTTTTCTACTTCCAACTTCATGTTCAATTTTGTTCTAGCCACTCATAGTATGCCGCGAGAACTCTTTGAGCATTGTGATTCCAAGTATATTTGTCTTCGACATCGAACCGGGCCTGGTGGCCCAATCGGTCCCTCAATTCACGAGAGCCCGCAAGGCGAATCAATGCATCACTCAACTCCTCTATGTGTTTTGGTTCAACCAGAAGAGCGTTTCTTTCATGAACCAACACATCGCCAATCTGGCCGAGACGGCTAGCGACGATTCCTTTTCCCATCGCCATGTACTCAAAAAGTTTCGTTGGCGAGCCAAAAAAATCGCTGCCATCCTCAAGCGGTACATGAGGAGACACAAGGATATCGCAAGCATCAAGATAAGTCGGGACTCTTTCGTGCGCCAGCGAGCCTGTAAAAATCACCCTCTCTCCAACTCCCGCTTCCTTAACTAACCGTTCGGTCTCGTCTCGTAACTTTCCTGCTCCTATCAACAGAAACTTCAGCGGTACATCAGGAGGGATTCGAGTGATGGCCCGCGCAAGTTCAAGTACGCCGTGCCACGGTCCAAACGAACCGACAAACCCCGTCAGTACCTCATTCGGTTTAATACCTAACTCATTCCTAACGAACGCCCCGCCGATGTTTGGCCTGAATTTCTCGGCATCGACGCCGTTTGGATTGAAAACGATCTTGCCGTCAGGAACTCCGATTCGTAAAAGATTCTGTCGTTCAACTTCGGAAACAACGAAGATACGAGCGGCGGCTTCCAGATTCAATCGTTCAAATCTCTCAAGCAGCGGAAACATACCGGCAGAATCCCAGTATCTACCGACCCAAACCTCAGAACCGTTGTACTCCAGGAACAAAGGTTTGTTTGCAGTAAGGCTCGCCGAGACACCGGCCCAGGTAAACCGGCCGTATCGCTGGTAAATCAAGTCGGGCTTGATTCGCCGAATCTCTCGTTCAGCTCCGTGGGTAAACACCAGGTTGTTGTAGAGGTCAAAGGCTGATCGTGTGATTCCCTTGGGCTGCAACGGGATGAGAGTCATAGGCACCGTCTCATCAAACCCGGCAATATAATCATTTGTTAGCAAACGCACATTAACGCCGGCCCGAACCGCCGCCTTGATGAATCCATTAATGTGGCTGGAAGCTCCCCCAGCTTGAGTACCTGGTCCAGGTGTCGCACGTAAAAAAACCAACTGGAGCGGACCACCAGAGTCGCGACTCTTAAACGTTCGCGGTGCTTTTACTGCCTGCTCAAGACGGCGTAGATCTCGATACGACCTTACGATTGCCTGGCCACTTAAAGATGATTCCTGTAACAACCGGAAAGGCGCTCTGGTGAGCGAAGCGCCACTGGATTCGACCCTGGTCTGACCGTGTGAATCGAGTGCGAGGATCTGTCGTGCGCCTGATAGAGCGCCAAACAACGTCAAAAGATTCTGCCCCCGTTGGTATGACAGATTCTCCATCGACAGAACGAATACATCAGCGCGCTGGCTTCTTAAGAACGCCAGACTCTTGAGGACACCCTGCGACTCTAATGTAGACCGCGGCACAGTAACGATTGAGGTTCCGGGAAACCGCTTTTCCAACATCGCTCTCGCTCGGGTTTCGTTTCCATCGAGCGTTAGCAGGAGTACCTTTGTTGGCCCAACATCAGGCTGCATTATCTTCGCTATCTGAGTGAAGCTCCTGGTGACAGCACATTAAAAAGTTGTCGGAACTCGCCTTGCCGCAGCAGTAATGCTGTTGAGAGACTGTGGCCTGTCTTCGTGCGGAAGTAGCCTGCGACAAGTAGAAAGATGAGAGCGTAGGTGATGGTCGAAACCACCGCCGCTCCGTTTGCGCCAAATTTGGGGATAACAATTAGATTGAGACTGATGTTGGCTACTACACAAATCATCCAAAACACTGGAATAGTAAAGGGCAATCCCTGGGCATTGAAGTGTTGAACCATTACTGATTCGATACCAAGCAGCAGAACACCCGGCAGCAGGATTAACAATTGAACTGTTGAGCCTCGAAAAGACTCTCCATAAACATAGGGAAGAGCAAAGGCAAAGGGCACGGCAACCAGACAAACAACAAACATTACAAACGCGGTATGCCGGGTAGCCCTCATTGTCAGCTCGCCTGCCACGTCCTGAACAGCAGTAACCCGGGGGAAAAGCAACGTGGCAATAACCGATGGCAGCAGGATCAGTAGCATGCCCATCTGAGCTGCAACAGCATATACACCCGCTTCGCTGGCTCCGCGGAGTTTATTGACCAACAGCAAGTCGACTCGCAGGATAATAATTCCCGACACTACCGAGATATAGAACTTGAGACCGTAGCCAATCATCCGCTTGAATAATTGCGCATCCAGTTTGAGTAAGTCAGAGCTAAGCTTGCCGATATCCCTGAAGATGATCCCAACGACCACGAGACATACGACAACGGCTGACACTGTGTTGAATAGTACAAGCATGAAGAGATCGACACCGAGGATGAAGGCAACCACTGCATTAATCAGTAACAACAACTGTGAAAGCGCATCCAGAATATTGAACTGCGCCACTCGCTCAATCCCAAGCAGGACGTTTAGACCAAGCAAGTTGATTAACTGAAATGGGATGGAGGCAGCGGCGAGCGTTACTAACTCGAGCGGCACGTGGCCAAATAGTGAAGGGTTGGACCTTGCTACGAGAATTACCAGCAGGGCGATGACAGATCCAATGAGCATCGCAAACAAGAGGGCGTTGGACCACACACTGGCGAGGTTAGTTTTGTCCTGCGAAATAAAATAGGTGTTAGCCGAAGGCAAACCCGCGCAACCTAACTGCACTGAGAGGGCAACAGTTACACTAAGCACTGCAAGCGAGCCCACGCCGGTTGTTCCTAACCATCTTGCGACTATCACGCTGGTGGTCAACGCACCCGCCAACATCAAAACTCGGGTAACGAGCGTTAACGCAACGCTGTGACTGAATGGGCGCCGGGACTTCGCTTTTGCGGTGGACTTCGTGCGGGATCTATTGGCCACTTATTTATCTATCTATCCAACGTTCATACCACAGGCTCAGGTTCAAAAGCCCCCATAGTTGGAATCCCCAATCGCGGGCGCCTCGACGGTGCTGGTCCAACATTTGATCGATAAAGTCGTAATCGAGCAAACCGCGACGCTTCAGGGTTGAGTTCATGAGGTGCGAGTCAAACCATGGACCTAACTCCTGCCGGAACCATTCACGGACCGGAGCCCCGAAGCCTCGCTTCCGACTATAGAGAAGGTCATGGGGCAAAATGCTTTCAAGTGCTTGTTTTAGAATATGTTTCCCGCTGCTTCCTACAACTTTCATCTCGCGCGGTATACCGAGCACATATTCGATCAGGTGGTGATCAAGAAAGGGGACCCTGGCCTCCACACTCGTAGCCATTGTGATCTTATCGACGCGCATCAACAGGAGTTCAGGCAAGCGCAGTTTCAACTCAAGGTAGATCAAGCGGTTGAGAAAATCTGAATCGGGTCGCTCTTTCTCGATGCGCGAAACATATTCATTAATTACCTGAAGTGAAGACGTACCATTTAGCCTGCTCTTAAGCTCTTTCGACAAGACGAGAGGCTTTAGTCGTTCGTCATAAATCACCACGCCGCCCCAGAACAATGGCTCGTCCGCTCCCAACCGGCGCAATAGTTCAACGGCTGTCCTTTGTTTTCCAGTCGCCGCGAGTATTGGAACCGTTACTTCAGAGAATGCTCTTCTGAGTGAAGCCGGCACTTTTTTCGCGTGCTGCCAAAACCGCTCGTAGATCTGAAGATGTTTGACATAGTTCTCATAGCCACTGAAGATCTCGTCGGAGCCCTCGCCCACCTGGACCACAATCGTTCCCGACTCTCTTGCAAGTTTCGAAACATAGTAAAGAGGAATACAAACCGGATCAGCTATGGGCTCGTCCTGGTGGAAAACGAGATCGGGAAGGAACTGCTGCATCTCCTTTTCGGAGATAATGACCTCGTGATGGTTGGTTCCGAACTGCTTCGATATTCGCCGCGCTGAATCCAGTTCGTTGAGATATTCAGCGTCGCTAAAACCAACCGTAAATGTTTCGACAGGGCGCGACATTTGTTCGGACATCAGCGCCACATTCGCTGAGGAATCAACGCCACCGGATAAGAAAACTCCAAACGGAACATCCGACATCATGCGCTTACTAATGGACTCTCTTAGGAGCCTTAAGATCTCCGTCTGATGTTCTCCCGCACTTTTGGTCGTAGAAGTGTGAGGAGGCAAAGCATCCCAGTAGCGTTGCATGTTCAAAGAGCCATCACGTTTAACAACCAGAAAGTGACCCGCTGGAATCTTGTGCACGTCCTTGAACAAAGTGCTCGGCGCAGGAGTGGTTAAGAAGGTCAAATAATGATAAAGCGCTCGCTCATCGATATCCGGAGAAACGGCGGGATGTTGCAGGATAGCCTTGATTTCTGACGCAAAGATGAACCGGCCATCCTTCTGATAGAAGTAGAGAGGTTTTACGCCAACGCGATCGCGAGCCAGTACGAGTTGTTGAGCTCTCGCGTCCCATAGAGCGATCGCAAAATCTCCTTCAATCTCGTTAACAAACTCGACTCCTTTTTCTTCGTACAGGTGAAGAATAGTTTCCGAATCGGTGAGCGAGGCATAACGGTGACCGCGCTCCTTTAAACCCTTACGGAGATGGGCGTGATTGTAGATCTCTCCATTAAAGACAAGCCATAACTGTTCGTCGCATCCATGCATGGGCTGATGGCCCGCGGCAGACAAGTCAATTATGGATAAGCGTCGAAAACCCAAACCTCCTCGACGTTCGTCAAAGATAAGCTCGCCTGAGTCGTCCGGCCCACGATGGACCATCTGATCACGCATACGCGCAACCAGCGAGCTATCTACTCGTCCCTCGTTGGCCTGGTACTCCCAAACACCACAAATACCGCACATTTATTTTCTCTTCTTACCTGATATCAAGGTCGTCAACTGGAGTGATTCTCCATTCGAAGCGTCCTGCCCCGCCGCGAATACGCCAGCAAGCGGACTTAGACGGTCTCTTTTCTCCGTAGTCTCTCGAACTGGCCAACTCTTCCAATTCAGCGACCGGGAAATCTACTAACGACGAGATGTGCAGTGACTTTCCGGTGCTGCTTTTGGCGACTACTGTCGAGTTTTCCAGGCGGACATCCAGGTCGGGACTAAAGTGAAATCGCACTGCGAACTCATGATCGCCGTCGCCGGCGAAATCGTCTACCAAACTCCAGGTCCGTTGCTTTTTATCAAAAGTCACCGTCCGCCGGTGGGTTACCGGCGATTCAAACCGTCGATAGCCGTGATGTTCTGCCACCACAATATCCAGATCCTCATTACTTTCCCAATGCAAGACTTCTGGTTGGGCTTCATTGCCGATAACGAAGGGAACGTTTATGTCAGTAGTGTTCTGCTCCTCATCGTCAATCTGAACAGTTGAATGGTAACGAGTGGAGCGAAACGCATGACGCGCCTCCCGGTTTGCTCCATAAACAAATGTCCCAGGATCGCAAATGAAAGGAATCCCGAAAGCCGAGACTTCTATGCTCAATACGTCGTTGTGTCCATGTGAACCACGACCATGCACACCGGCACCACTCGCGTTGAAGCAAAGATATAAGTCTCGGTCTCGCATCACGTAGATGCCGGCATCGGGAAAAGCCCTGGACCTTTCGAGGTCAAGCTTCGGCGTCATCAACTTAAACGATTCGACACCCTCTGCTCCCACTATCCAGCGCAACTCATCGGGTGCGTCCATCCCTGGAACTTTGAGACGAGCATCGTTGAAAACAACTGCACCGACCGACAGCAGGTAAGCATGATCATTCGCACGTCTGCGTTGAAACGGCAAGACCTGTCCGCTATCAGTGTCGCCGATAAGCGGCGCTAGCCCATCTGGTCGCAAATAGACTCTTGTGAATTCAAGCATTCGATGCAGCTTGGCCCAATACTGTTCGGGAATCTCGATGTTGTTCTCTTTACAAAGGATAAAAGTATAAAGGAGTAACTCGAGAATAAGGCGATGGTATCCTGTTGAGGCTTCAAAATCGGCACCGTCTGGCAAGATTTGCTTGTCTATCTCGCGTAGCATTTCGCGCAAACCAAACTCACGCCAGCTTGAGGCTTCAGATAACTCGGGGAGCGAAACGCCCAGCCATACGAGTCCGACTACGTCAGTCATATAGTGGTTGCTGGTGGCAATGTACGAATACTCAAGGTTTCGCCGGATGTGCCTTCCATGCAACTGAAGCAAATTTAGAATATTCGTTAAATCGACCCTGGTCAGGTGCGAGGAACGACGAAATATTTCAAAAGCTGCCAACAAGTTGATTGCCCTCAATGCAACTTCCATTGCACACGCCCAGTTGACCCCATAGCCAAAAGGATTCTGATCCTTCCAACTATCCAACTGTGTGAAAAATGCTCTTAGAAAACGATCGTCAAGCGTGGTGGCGTAGGCAGCTGCGAGTGGGACCAGATGGCCCAATCTATTCAATTCCCACACAACTCGTGCATCGGAGCCATCGAGGCGTAAGAACGTAAGATTACGATGGTAAGTTAAGGGCCACTCAACTCCGGACAGAAGATCTCGGTTCCATTCGATTCCAGCCACAAAAGATCTGGTGCCAAACCCGAGTATCTCCCAACAGTGCTGATCCACAATCTGTGCAGCATCATGGATCACGCGTTCGCTATCGCTTGACCCGCCTGAGACTTTTAGTCCCGGCAAAGATCGCGGAACCTGACGTGTTTGGAAATGCTCAAGAAGTTGCTCGTCGTTAAGGTCAGAATATGGACGGCAAAGATGGGCGGGCTGTTTCGATTCGCTTGCCAGAGAGTTCCGTTCGTTACGCGCCTTAATCGCAGCGTCGGTACGACGAAGAATCTCGAGGGTAGCAGTCTTAGGACTGACTTCGCCCCGGATCGCGCGCTTCAATTTTCTGACAAAACTCATGAAAAGACTTAGGTGGGGGAAACCTCTTCGAGCACATCAAGAATTCTTTCAGCTGCATGACCATCCCAGAGTGGAATATTGTGGTTGGCCCGTTTAACTGAGCCATTCAATGCCTTGTTCGCTTCGCTAATTATCAACGCGGTATCAGTACCAACTAATACATTCGTTCCTAATTCGATGGTTATCGGTCGCTCAGTGTTTTCTCGCAATGTGAGACACGGAATACCCAACGAAGTAGTTTCCTCCTGGATGCCGCCCGAATCCGTCAGCACGAGTCGCGCTGTACTATAGAGTGAAAGAAAGTCGAGGTAACCAAGTGGATCGATAATTCGCACATTAGTAAGCGAAGCGAGCCTCGACTCCAAACCCAGGTCTGCAATGGTCTTGCGCGTCCTGGGATGAGCAGGAAAGATCACCGGGAGTTGCGCACTAATATTTTCGAGAGCGTCAAGAATTCGTTCGAATGGCTCGCGAACATCAACATTTGCGGGTCGATGGAGTGTTAATACCGAATAATCCTTACCAGCTAGACCAAGTTCAGTTTTAATATTTGATGTACGAGCCTTCTCAAGATTTTTGAAGAGGGAGTCGATCATTACATTACCGACAAATCGAATCCGCTCTTCAGGAATTCCCTCGTTCCTCAAGTTAACGTTTCCATCGGGTGATGGAGTTAACAGCAAGTCAGCAATCTGGTCCGTGAGCACGCGGTTGATCTCTTCAGGCATGGTCCTATCGCGACTGCGCAGACCTGCTTCGACGTGTGCAACCTTAACACCGAGCTTGACGCATACAAGAGCGCAGGCGATCGTCGAGTTTACGTCGCCAACTACCAGAACCCAATCAGGTTTTTCTTCAAGTACGACCGGTTCAAACCGTTCCATTATCGCGGCAGTTTGCGCCGCATGGCTTCCCGAGCCAACTCCGAGATGAATGTCCGGTTGTGGAAGCTCCAGGTCTACGAAGAAAGCGTCCGACATCATGGCATCATAGTGTTGACCAGTATGAAGCACGAGTGAGTTGAATTTCGACGCGCGCCGTTTCATAGCGGCGACGATCGGCGCAACTTTCATGAAGTTGGGCCGAGCGCCTACGACGTTGATGCACTTGAGCATGATTGGGCGGGACTAAACTATCGCGGACTACAACCTGATTATTCTTGCTGAACTCTCCTGCCGCATTTCTCCATTGAGAGCATTTCGAGTATCAACAACAAGCGGGGCCAAAGAACAAACTCGTTTGTAATCGACCGTGCTGTGATCGGTCACTATGATGACACAATCCGCGGAATTCAGAGCCTCATCCGTCAATGCGATTGAGCTCAGTGGCTCGCCTGCCGAGTCAGTGTGTGCGTCATCGAATCGCACTTCAGAGACGAACGGGTCGTGATATCGCACGTGTGCGCCTTTGGCTCGCAACCGGTCGATAATAGACAAGGCCGGACTCTCTCGGACATCGTCGATATCTTTTTTGTAGGCAACCCCCAGCAGTAATACCGTTGAGCCTTTCATCGATTTACTATCATCGTTTAGACCATCGGCTACGAGTTGGACCACATGTTCCGGCATCCTTGAGTTCACTTCTTCGGCAAGACTTATGAATCGCGAGTCGAACCCATGCTGGCGTGCCTTCCATGACAAGTAGTGGGGATCTAGTGGAATGCAGTGACCGCCAATACCGGGTCCAGGGTAAAACGCCATGAAGCCAAACGGCTTGGTAGCGGCGGCCTTGATCACTTCCCAGGTATCGATGTTGAGTGCATAACACAGTCGGGCCATCTCGTTGGCCATGCCGATGTTTACCGCTCGAAAAGTATTCTCGAGAAGCTTGGCGGCCTCTGCCACGCGAGCAGAAGTCACCGCATGCACGTCTTTAACAATCTGCGAGTAGAGATGTGCTGCCACCTCGGTCGAATCTGGCGTAACGCCTCCGACTACTTTCGGAATGTTATGCGTCAGGAATTGTGGATTACCTGGATCTACACGCTCGGGAGAAAATGCGAGTAGAAAATCCTCATCCAACTTAAGGCCCGTTTCCTCAAACATCGGCAAGAGCACTTCATCAGTCGTGCCGGGATAGGTGGTTGATTCCAGAATTATTAGCTGGCCCCTGCGTAGATTCTTTTGAATCTGTTCGGCGGCGGCGAGAATGTAAGAGACGTCAGGTTCTTTGGTTTTTCGCAGCGGAGTCGGGACGCAGATTATTATTGCGTCACATTCGCGCAGGTGCTGGAAGTCGGTTGTAGCCTGCAGAAGTTTCTCGTCCACTAACTTTTTCACTCTGTCGGAAGGGACGTCTCCAATATAAGAGGTCCCCTCATTGATCTGGTTTGCCTTGTGAGAATCGACTTCAAACCCATACCCCTTAAATCCGTTTACGCCGAACTCCACTACCAGTGGAAGACCCACATACCCCAAGCCTATTACACCAATCCTGGCTTGCTTGTTAGTTATTAAAGCGATTATTTCGTTTTTTACCATACGTTCAGACTCTATCTGGCTGATTCACCTCTAATTATGTGCAAAAACTTCGAGTTCGAAAGACTATGGGAGCGTCCCGACAGTGTCAAGCAGGCCTTTTGGAGCATTTTCGACCTTTGACGCTCTTTCGCCCGGGCTTCACGCTGTCGAACCGCAAGCCGCCAGTACACTACCGGGAGCGAAGCGCGGCGGTGCCACACACAACAAAGCGCTCGTGAGAACCCTGAGGATATTGAGTGTCGTATCCGGTCGCTGCGCTCGCGGTACTGTACTGGCCGCACCGCTACCCAAACCTCGATTTCATAGAAACGATTAATAATCGAAAAATCGCAGATCGCAATAGACCAACGATTAAGGACTCATGAACTTCGCCGTTTTTTCCTTGACACACACGGTGCGGGCCAACTATACCGACGCACCAGTGACAGATAACCCTGCCAAGCTCGAGCGCGGACTAAATCTCGTTGACGCCACCATGATCGTCGTAGGCTCGATGATTGGATCCGGGATATTTATCACTTCCGCTGAATCAGCCCGACTGGTGGGCTCACCTGGTTGGCTACTGGTGGCGTGGGCACTCGCGGGTGTGCTCACCATTACGGGCGCTCTTTGCTGCGCTGAACTGGCGGCGATGTGGCCCCGGGCAGGCGGTCAGTACGTTTTCCTCAGAGAGGCTTATGGTCCATCTATTGGATTTCTTTTCGGCTGGGGCCTGTTTCTCATCATCCAATCAGGCACGATAGCTGCCGTTGCAGTCGCTTTTGCAAACTTCACTGGAGTCCTAACACCTTCAATCTCGGCCGAGCATTATCTACTTGGGCCAATCATACTAATAAGTCCCTTTTCGTTTGCGGGACTATCGTTCAACGGCTACGCGTTGACTCTTTCGACTCAACAATTAGTTGCCGTGCTGATGATCTTATTCCTCACATTGATAAACACTCGTGGACTAAAAACCGGAAAGATAATTCAGAACACTTTCACCTTTACCAAAACTGCGGCCTTACTCGCACTTATTCTCATTGGGATTTTTCTGGGCTGGAATACTAATAGTGCGGCCTATACATCTTCATGGTGGGAGCCCTGGGTTAACGGTTGGAAAGCTACCTCTTCCCAGGTTTGGTTTGAACCCGCGACGAGCGGGCTGTTGTTCCTGGCTCTGCTGATGATGCTCGGTAGGGCCATGGTTGGACCGCTCTTCGCTCAATCAGCGTGGAATAATGTGACTTTCACCGCTGGAGAAGTGCGCGATCCGGGCAAGAATCTACCTCGCGCCTTACTTATCGGCTGTGGACTCGTAGTCACGCTTTACCTGTTAGCTAATGTTGCCTACATAGTCACACTTCCACTCACGGACATTCAGAACGCTCCACAGAACCGGGTGGCAACTGCTTTAATGCAGAGCGTACTTGGTCCAAAGGGTACGGTGATTATGGCTGCGGCAATCATGGTGTCGACGTTTGGTTGTAACAACGGGCTAATCCTGGCCGGAGCTCGTGTTTATTACGCCATGGCGCGAGATGGTCTATTTTTCCGCAGTGTTGGTTCGGTCAATAAGCAGCACGTTCCAGCAGTTGCGCTTTTGACTCAAGGACTATGGGCAGCCCTGCTCGTCCTGCCCCGGACGGTGAGCGTCAATCAGCAACAACCGAATGGTGTGGCTCTGGGAAATGTCTATACCCAACTGCTGGAATACATAGTTTCCGCCGATCTTATCTTTTACGCTTTGATGGTGGGCGCTGTAATTGTGATGAGACGGAAGGCGCCGGAAATTGAAAGGCCTTACAAAACCTTTGGCTATCCACTTGTTCCGATAATTTATGTTGTGCTTGCGGGACTTTTCATCGTCGACCTCGCGATCCTCGCACCTTCGACATCCGGCATCGGATATTTGCTGGTCTTCACCGGTATTCCCGTCTACCTGATCTGGCGGAGAAGCGATTTATCATCTGAGTCGTAACCCTATTTCACCCACTCATCGGCAATTTCAGTTTCAACTTTAACCGGAATTGTCTTGAGGTATTCTTCACCCGCCGCGCACATAACTCGTTCTACTTTTTGAGCAGTCTCCTGCGCATCGTCAGCACTAGTTTCAACCACAATCTCGTCGTGAATGATGTTCACAATCTGAGCGTCACTACTGGCAAGTTCATCACGCAAGAGTCGCAAGGCTCGCTTAAGTATGTCTGCACTCGTACCCTGAATCGGAGTGTTCTTTCCGTTCCGCTGTGTCATCGAGATTTGTTGTCGATCATTTTCGTCATAGCGAAACCGAACGAGACGGCCTGATGCAGTCCGTGCCTGGCGATCGGTAACAGCACGAGTGGCCGCTTCACGAAGGTAGGCGTCTAACCCCCGGTATGTACCAAAGTAGCGACGCAAAACATTTTCCGCCTCAGGAACTGTTACTCCAGTCATCAGAGCAAACCGCTGTGCACCTATCCCGTATACCACTCCGAAGTTTAACCGCTTGGCAAAATCACGTTGCTCTTTCGATACCTGGTCCAGCGAAGTGCTGAACACTTGCGAGGCGGTGACTCGATGCAGATCGGCTCCAGACCGGAATGCGTTGATAAACCCTTCATCGCCCGAGAATTCGGCCAGAATTCGCAGTTCGATCTGCGAATAATCGGCAATAACGAGCTTTCTGCCTTCGGGATGTCCACTAAAGCAGCGCCGGTATTCGACCGCATGCGGTACTTGTTGAATGTTTGGGTTCGTGCATGCGAATCTACCGGTTGGTGCTCCGATTTGCCTGAAGTCAGCATGCAAACGCTTAGTGACTGGATTGATCAGTTCGATCATGTTTTGACCGTAACTCGTCAACGCCTTTTGCACGGTACGATACTCCAACAACTTCTCAATAACCGGGTATTGCGCCGCGAGCGGCTGCATCTTCCAGTTTCGAGTCGACTCCGGAACAGGTATACCTAGCCGCGTCAGTGCCTGGGTCAGTTGTTGATGTGAATCCAGGTTTATTTCGTCGCGTTGTGGGCCACCAAACAGAGAACCTTGCGACGACTCTTCTGCGAGAATCTCCTGGAGTTGATCTGCCAGTTCCGTACGCCGCTTGTCGACAATCGCCAGTTGGTCCAACCAGCGGTCCTTGTGCATGAAAAAGCCGGCCAGCTCAATGTCGACCACCGTGTTTACACATTCGAACTCAAGTTGAGCGCACTTAACCAGAGAATCTGCTTTCAACCGCTCAATGAGCTTCTCTCTGAGGGGCAGTAAGACGGCAGCATCACGAGCCGCGTATTCCAGTTGAGCTTCGGACAGCTCAAAGTCCCAATTACTTAGCCGCTCTGATTTATCTACGACCTCGTTGAGGTAACGATTGGCGACGGAATCGAGCCCATGTCGTTCTTCGATGTCTCCCGCACCGACTAATTGACTCGCGAGTAGTGTATCGAAGAGTCCACCGAGGCTAACGCCAAGGTTGTGTTTTATGAATTTCGCGTCGAACTTTGCATTGTGAGCGATCTTGATTGGACGTTGCGCCTGGAGTAATTGTCTCAGAGGGGCAAGCGCCTCAGCCTGCGCTAAGTTCTCAGTCGAGAATGCGTCGAGGTCAACAATGTAGACGCAGTCTGGAGTGGCGAGCTGAATCAGGCGTAACCGTGAGGTGTAAGGATCGAGATCAGTTGTTTCTGTGTCGAGTCCGACCGCTGGCTGGCTTGAAATCTTTTGAACTGCTTGTCTGAGATCTTCTGCGTTTTTAACTACCTGGTAATTCGTCGTCATCTATGTCTGCCAAATACCGTCCAAGTCCCAAGAAGACAATTTAACCCATCATCCTCTTCAACATCAAAATCTGACCTTTGTGCTGTGCCTCGTGATCAATTAAATGATGGAGAATCCAACGAAGGCTATGCTCGCGAATAGTTCCACCTCGTTCGTACGGGATGATGGTGTCCAGGTCAGAATCGTTTAGAGAGAATAGTACTTCACGAGTTTGGTTGCGAATGTTGTCGATTTCACGCAAACAGAATTCGGTTGAATGATTGTTGCGCGCAACTCTATCCACATCATCGAGCACATCCCAGTAAACAGAATTCTTGACCTCATCACTCAAATCGCGGCCGCCAACTACCATCTGCATCCAAAACCATTCAGCTTCACCGATGTGCAAAACAAGACCGCCAATTGAGTGAGCTCCCAAAAAAGCGGGTTTTCCGATCGACTCGTCCGGAATTACTTTTACAGCGTCGATCAATTGGCTGCGGACTTCTTCCATTCCGCTTAAGTAATACCCAATACCTTTTGACAAACCCGCGTGGGGAAGTAGCACATGTCGTGTCATGGGAGGACCTTTCTTTAAGTCAGGTGAGAACCTTTCGCCCCTGGGTTAGTTCGAATACTGCAAAATAACAACACGGCCGCGGCTAGTCCCATTGAGGCGCTCACCAGAAATGCCGTTTTGGGTCCCTGCCAATCCCAGATGACACCCATGAGAACAGACGCCGGGAAAACAGTAATGCCGAAAGCCAGGTTGTATAGACCGTATGCCGTACCACGTTGTTCAGGTCGTACCAGATCCGCAACAAGGGCTTTTTCAGCACCTTCGGCCAAACCAAAATAGATTCCATAAATCATAAACAGAATCCAGACTGAAACCTGATGCGACACAAAAGCAAAACCAGCGTAGACGGCAGCATACAAGATCCAACCGGAAACTATGAGGCGTTTTCTGCCCATTCGATCTGAAAGATCTCCGCCCCAAAGCGAGCTCAATACCTTACTAACGTGGTGAGCTGCCCACAACAACGGAATTACCGTGATCGACACACCTGTATCTCGAGCACGCAGTAATAGAAAACTATCCGATGAGTTGGAAAGAGTAAACAGCGCAAGTATGAGAAGGAATCTCTTGAAGTTCTTGTCGAATCCCCTGAGTGTCAGTTTCGGAACCTGTTCCCTCGGAGTTGAAGTCAGGTTCGATTCTCGCATAAAGAAGATGGCCACCATCACGGCAGCTAGCGCGGGGATAGCGGCGAACAAAAATACCAGAGTGAATTCGCGCCTCGTCGGTGCATCGCGATTTGCGACTAACAGAAAGACCAGCAGGTAACCGAGCAACGGTCCAATGACGGCGCCGCCATGATCCATAGCGCGATGAAAACCAAATGCAATTCCGCGTTGTTCCGTTGCGACCGCATCCGCAATCATTGCGTCGCGAGGAGCACTGCGAAATCCCTTTCCTACGCGGTCCGTTGAGCGAATTAGCAGCACCTGTTGCCAGGAGTTTGCAAATGCAAGTAACGGCCGCGCTAATGCCGCCAGTGCGTAGCCAAATACCACCAACCATTTGCGCTTACCCCAACGATCACTCAAGTAGCCGGCAAAGAGTTTGAGAAGGCTCGAGATCGATTCCGCGGTGCCTTCGATCATTCCGATGGCTTTAGCAGACGCGCCCAGGGTCGACGCAAGAAAGATCGGCAATAGCGGATAGATGATTTCGCTTGAGGCGTCGTTGAGAAGACTTACCAGGCTAATGGCGAAGACATTTCGCGGTAAGCGGCGGTATCGCTGCCACAAACCGGGAGTCTTTTCCCCCGCCTTGATGTGATCAATTCTCGTGTCAGGCTGATCGGGAGCGTCGGTATCGGCGTCGGCCATTGTTAACGGTCCGTCATCGACGTCTTGATGAAGTTGGACGTGTTTCAGTTTGAGATCTGACTGGTTCCCGATACCACCACCAGGCAATGCCGCCGACTACAACGAGTAGCACTATGCCAGTCAATGCGATTCGCACGAACCAACGGAAGGCCACTCGGACTGCGACGAAGATGAAGACAAGAACGATACCGGCAAGGATTGAGTAAAGATAGGTGTGGTCCATTAGATCGAACGCGGCTATTTCCGTACGTAGTTGGCTTTGACAATAGTTTTGATATTCCCTCGAACGTGGAAATCACCTTCAATGGAGACACGTAAAGGGTCACAAGCGGCAATAAAGTCCTCAAGGATAACGTTGATAACGTGTTCGTGGAAAATTTTGATGTCGCGAAATGAGTTGATATAGAGTTTAAGACTCTTCAGTTCAATACATCTTTCATTTGGAACGTATTCGAGGCGAATTGTCGCGAAATCCGGGAAATCCGAAAAAGGACAGATGGCAGTGAATTCGGTTATTTCGAAATTGACAGCTATCTCTTTTCCAGGGAACTCATATGGGAAAGTGTCCAGCGGGAAGAGTTGCATCCCTTCACGCGGAGTTGATTGGATGTCGAGCCCTTGCTGGTTTGGCGGTGTTGCTAGTGTCGTCATACTGCTCCTTAACAGTGCTGAATGTTAACTGAGAAGTAAGTTAGGCAGCAATTGCGCGTTGATTCTCTGCGATCAACTTTCAGCGAAACGACCGGCCTCTGCCGCCTGGTACTTTAGCTTCTGCCCTAGCCACGCGTGCGCATCATTGCCGCGAAACCACCGGCTTTTAGAGACCATAAGAAAAATTGAACTTCTCATTTTCCCCAAGTTTTAGGTTGGGGTTAGCGGCCCCAGTTCGAATCTCGAAAACCGTTTAACGGTTTGCGGAACTGCATCAATGCTTAGGATTTTCTGAGATAAAGATAACCCGTTAAAACGGTTGACGGCTTCACACACATGTCTGGTGACCCCAAGCTGAAAGCTCGGGGAGAATGAGAGGGTTAAGTTTTCACAGAGTCACTAAAGCCAGTGGTATTTCGCCCAACTAATACCCGGGCATCGGGCGAGGGCGGTGACCCATGTCGAAGAGTTTTATCAATACGAGACCCGCCACGAAGCCTCCGACGTGAGCTGCATACGCAACTCCACCTGACTGAGATCCGCCGCCCAACATACCCAGCCCACTAATTAGCTGGAACGCGAACCAGATTCCAATAGCGACGTATGCAGGAACATCAGTGAGGAACCTGAATAAGAGCACAGTCACTCGTCGAGTCGGATGCAACAATATGTAGCCGCCAAGCACGCCGGAAATCGCTCCCGACGCACCAAGGCTCGGTATGTACAAACTACTCTCATTTCCACCAGCGAAAGCCGCAGTGGTAAACACATGAGCTAACGAAGCGAGAATGCCACAAACGAAGTAGAACACCAGGTAACGAACGTGGCCCAGGCGATCTTCAATGTTATCGCCAAAGATCCACAGAAAGAGCATGTTCCCGGCAATGTGAGCGATACCGCCGTGCATAAACATTGAAGTGATCAATGTTATGTAAACCGAAATTGGAGTTTCGCCCAGACCAGGCACCAGTACCCGTTGACCGCTCACTGGATCCAACATGATGCGACTTTGAGTCACCACGTCGTGACCAGTAAGAATCTCAACCGGCACTGTTGAGAACGCGTACGTAAACTGTTGATTTGAACCCAGACCCTGCAGAAACACGAACACCAGAATGTTAATCGCGATAATCACGTAGTTAACAATCGGTGTACTGGTGCGATCCGAATTGTCGTCGTATAGCGGAAAAACCATCTCTTCTCCCGTAACGGCGCTTTCTTAAGACACTTTATACGCCGATTGTTACGGTGTTGTTGCCACTTCATGTGCGAGAAGCTTTTAGCTTGTCGTAACCTGACCTAACTCGATGTTAAATCGTTCTGTTCACGGCCGACAAGCCGAGCAGATCGGACATCAGACATCAATCTATTGCACGATCCATCACCACACCCGCATGTACAATCGCGGGTTCATGTGGTCGCAACAATTCGTAACCTTCGGAGCGTGCAACAAACGTAGCCGCCGTAATATCTCCCGCAACATTCAGAGTCGTGCGGCACATGTCTAGAATGCGATCGACGCCGAGTATGATCGCGATTAGCGCTGGATTTACTCCGATTGTTACCAGCACGCCGATGATGAACGGAATTGATCCCGAGGGAACTCCCGCAGTCCCCACTCCTCCGAGTATCGCGAGGTATACGACCATCAACTGTTGACCGAGAGACAGGTCGACACCAGCAAGTTGGGCGAGAAACAGAACAGTAATACCTTCATACAACGCAGTACCATTTTGATTAGCAGTAGCACCAACGGTCAGCACGAAGCTATTGATCTCCTGCGGCACTCCGAGGTTTTGCTCGGAAACGCGCAGGGCAGTTGGCAATGTTGCATTGGACGATGATGTCGAAAATGCGGTCAGAATAACTGTGCGTATTCGTCTGAAGAATTCAATCGGTGAGATGCGCGAAAGGAAGTAGACCGAAAGCGAATAAACCCCAAACATGTGGATCGATAATCCGAGCAGGACCGTAATGACAAACCATGCCAGCGCTTGCAGAAGATCGAGTCCAAACCGCGCTGTGTTGTTGAAGAGCAAACAAGCAACGGCGTAAGGCGCAAACTTCATGATCATCTCAATGATCTTTGCTGTTACTTCATAGAGCCCCTCAAGCACTCGCAGCAGTGGTCCGGTTACAGAAACAGGAATCAAAGTTATGGCAATTCCGATCACGAGTGCAAAGAACATCACGTGCAGCATGTTCGGATCTTCTTTGCCCGCCACCGCATAAAACGGGTTCTTGGGCACGATGGTCTCGACTACTGCCATTAAAGGTTTTTGGGCCTGAGCACTCGTCTTCTTTGCGTCCTCGACCTGACGCGATGCATCAGTGGCGTAACGCTGTTGCAACGCCGCGGAAGTGTTTGGGTCAATTCGCTTTCCCGGCTTGATCGTATTGGCGAGCGTAATACCAATGACTACTGAAATCCCGGAGATGACCAGGCAGTACGCAAACGATTTGAGACCCACTCTCCCGAGCTTTCGAATGTCTCCGATTCCCGCGACACCCACTATAAGAGAGGAAAAAACGAGGGGTACGACGATCATCAGCAACAATCTCAGAAAAAGCTGTCCGACCGGCTGAGTGATGTTGTCGATGAGCCAAACAACTTTTGGATTCTCTCCACCGAAATAGTGGTTGACCAAAATACCCGCGAGCACTCCAACGCCGAGTCCGATCAATATTCGGTGATGAAGCGCCAGGCCTTTTGGTTTATCGGGAGTCTCTTCATCAAGATCCGTCGTTGTTTCGTGTTCGAAACCAGCCGGATCAAGTTGTTCGGAGAAACGTCTATTGTTGTCTTCAGGCATAAGTAGTGAGACTCGGCGTCTTGATTTAGCGCTAACGGCCCCAGCGCAACTTATCTCGAAGTACATCGAAATAGTTTCTGTTCATCGGTTGAATGAGATTAAATGTGGTCTTACTTTTCCGGATTACAACCAGGTCTTCGGTCTTCAATGGGAAGCCAACCTGACCGTCCAAAGTCAAAGACACATCTTCCTGCTCAGTCTTTAGACGCAATTCGATCAAAGCGTCATCAGGAACAACTATAGGCCTGTTAGAAAGTGTAAAAGGACAGATGGGAGTAATAACTACTGCGTTCATTGAGGGAAAGATAACTGGACCACCGGCCGAAAGATTATAGGCTGTTGAACCTGTCGGAGTTGAAATGATCAAGCCATCAGCGCGGAACGAGTTGACGAATTGCTGGTTCAGATACGCCTCGATCTCGATGATGCGGGCAAGCGCAGACTTATTGATCACTACATCATTTAGCACGCGATGATGAATTGCCGGTTCTGAACCTCGAAACATTTCAACAGCAAGCATCACCCGCTTATCAAGCCGGTAGTTATCCGACAGGATCGATTCAAGAGCTACATAGAGTTCCTCAATCCTAAATTCTGCGAGATAGCCCAGCCCTCCATAATTAATACCAAGAACCGGAATTTCATGATCGCCTATCAACCTTGCAGTCGCAATCATCGTCCCGTCGCCTCCAAGGACAAGGAAAAGGTCGACTGCGGCGGCAAGCTTATCGGTATCGAGTTGTTCGACGGGACAGCCGGTCTCGTGCTCAATGCGCTCTCGATCGATTTCTGGTCCACCAACCAGGCTGATACCCCTTTCTGCCAGCCATTGCGTGAGTTCACAAATGGTCTGCAAAGCCTCTGGTTGATGTGGCTTGATGAAGATGCCTATCCGTTTTATGGAGGACATGATTGAAAACGAATCTTGATTGTGGCTATGAAAGCAAAGTTGTGTTGTCCAGAAAGAAAACTTTTCACCGCAGAAACGCGGAGGTCGCCGAGGTTTCGCAGATAGTTAGTTCTGACTAGCCCTGATTCTTAGGTAATTAAAGCAGCGGCGATGATACGCAGGCTATCTTTTTAGTGTCAACGAACCGTTCACCGCGCGGCAGGGCCGCAACCCAGGAAAGACGGGGGCCGGAACTGGTCAGCACCGATTCGCGTCGGGTGAGACTCGTTGATCATCAAGCTGTCAGAATCTCGAAACTCACCCGACGCTCCCGCGTATCGGTACTGACCAGCTTCCGAGAACGCCAGAAACTTTGCTGAGCAGAGAACTACCTTGAATAGAGCGCCAGAAATTCCTTGTTACCTTCCGCACCCAGGATTGGAGAATCAATGACGTTGACCAAATGAAGTCCTATGCTTTCGGCGAGCGCGTTAACCTCCGCCACGACACGTCGATGCTGTTCTTCATCTCGAACGATTCCGCCACTCCCGACCTGACCTCGGCCGACCTCAAATTGCGGCTTGATCAAAGTAATTATCCAGCCATCGTCCTTAAGGAGTGGAAGAATCGCCGGCAAGACCAGCTTCACTGAAATGAAAGAGACGTCCATCACAACAAGATCAAACTTGACCGGGAAATCGGACGGCTGAAGATACCGGGCATTAACTCCCTCTCTTACTTCAACTCGAGGATCCGTCCGGAGTTTCCAGTCAATCTGGTTATGTCCCACATCAACAGCCCATACCTTTGTTGCCCCATTCTGCAGAAGACAATCGGTAAAGCCGCCGGTCGATGCTCCCACGTCGAGGACATTCATGCCGGTAACATCCAGCCTGAATGAGCGTAAAGCGCCCTCAAGCTTGAGACCTCCGCGACCAACATATCGAGTGGTTGGATCCTGAGCGCCTTTTATTCTGATGTTTGCCTGTGAAGAATGTTGTTCGGAAGGTTTCTCAACGCGCTGGTCATCAACCAGGACAATGCCGGCCATTACCATCGCTTGAGCCTTGGTGCGAGAC
>DASROI010000172.1:0-8278 GCA_035646955.1 Pyrinomonadaceae bacterium | reverse complement strand
ACTCACCCGACGCTACCGCGAATCGGCACTGACCCAAGCACACCACAAAGACGCAGAGGGCACAAATATCGCAAAGCGAATTTAGGGCTTGCGGATGGGCTTGGTCATCAACTCCACAAATAACTCTTTGAATCGATCGTGATTCACGGCTGAAAGAACATTAACCGTCTGAGCCGTCGGTGGTGGACCAGCGGGCCATTGTGGTTCGGTTCCCCTGGTGCGCCAGACGTCCTGCCAGTTTTTGTCCCAAAACATCGAAGCTCCATAAGTCGCACCGATATCAGTATCAATATCGACATACATGTCCTTTGCGCTCGGAAAGATTGACGGTTCGATAATCTGGGCCGCCATCATTTCGTCGGGCATGCGAAACCAACTCATCTTTGGATTCTGGTGGTAAGGCTTCAATGCGTGTTCGCGAAACAGGTCTTTGATTGGACTGGCACCATGTTCGGCCACTTCTTCGATCATCATCTTGCCGTTCTTCAGCTTATCCCCGAGATGGATCTCCTCCGCTAAATCTACCGTGACGACAGTAAACTTGGGCCAGGGCGCGCGTAAGACGATCTCGCCGGCCTCCGCGTCGAAGAAAATATTGAAGGCGCTCGTAAATTTCTGGAGTCCGGTACCCATGAACACAACTTCGGGAACCAGCGGCACAATGTCCGGATCGAGCTTGATTGCCAGCGCAAGATTTGTTAGCGGGCCACCAGCATAGAGTGTGACCTGGCCAGGGTTCTCACGAACAGTCTTGATGATGAACCTGGCCGCGTGTTCGGACTCTGGTTTTATTTTCGCAAAACCTCCATAACTTGCAGCCAGCGGCTTGACCTCATTTGGTCCACCATTGCTGCTATTAAATGCCCCTAACCAGGGATCAAGTCGATGACCTCCGTAGAGCTTGTACCGGAGAAGCGCTTCTTCCTTTGTATTGAGCATAGGAAATTCTGCGCCGGCGTAAACAGGGACTTCCGTTCGGCCCATCATTTCGAGTAGCCGTAACGTGTAGGCCATCTCTTGTTTTAGCCACGCGTCGCCTGTCACCAGAGTGATTCCCAGGAGATCGATATTGTCGGCCTGCAAAAGCATCAATAGGCCGAGGATGTCGGTGCTAAATGGTCCGGAGTTATCCTGGTCGTAGATTACTTTTCGTCTACCCGTCTGCGGCATCGTCGTTGCGGGTGCTATTGCCGGAATCTCCGCAAAGACCTCGGCAGCCCTGGCTACACTCAAAACTGAACTCATTGCTCCGGTTCTCTTAATGAAACTTCTGCGACTGAAATTCATCTGGTCTCCTTGGAGTGCGCCGGCCCGGCGGCGCTTTTTCAGAACTCGTGTTTTTTGCTACTTGATTGAATATCGTTGCTACATGATTGGATAACAAAGCGCCGCCGGGCCCGCGCACTCCAAGAGCTCATTTACGAATAGGCCTGGTCATAAGGTTGATGAACAAGTCTTTGAAGCGCTGTTTGTCCAACTCCATAAGCACCTGCACTTTGCCCGCTTTGGGTGATGGTCCATTCTGGCCGGCGGTTGGATTACTTGCCGGCCGATTGTTCCAGTCCGCGTCCCAGAAGAAAGTGTCGCCATAGTGGCCGTCATTATCGGTCAGGACATCAACAAACATTTCCTGCTTCGCAGTAAAAATTGACGGGTCGATTATCTGCGCCGCCATCATCTCGTCAGGCATCCGGAACCAGCGCAGATTTGCATTATCACGGTGCGGTCGCTGCTCGTAGTCGCGGAACAATTCTTTTATTGGAGAGTGAGCTCGCTCAACGATGGTGTCGACCCGTCCATCGTCTCCCATGTGTACCTGTTCAGAGATGTCGACTGTCACGACAGTAAACTTGGGCCAGGGCGCGCGAAACGCAATCTTGGCCGCTTCCGAATCGAAATAGACATTGAACGAACTGGTCGAGTGATGTAGACCACCACCCATGAAGACGACCTCTTCAGTAAGCGGAACAATGTCAGGCGCCATCATCACCGCAAGGGCAAGATTCGTCAGCGGTCCACCACAATAAATCGTTACTTGTCCTGGATTTGCTCTTACCGTTCGAATGATGAAATCTACGGCGTGTTCGGCTTGAGCCTTAGTCTTTGCAAACTCGTTGTAAGGCGGTGGTAGAGGTTTGACTTCGTCAGGCCCCCAGTGGTCCTTATTGAAGGCGCCGAGAAAGCCCTCGAGCTTTCGCGCTCCAAACATCTCATAACGCTTCTGTGCTTCAGCCTTAGTGTTTAGTAACGGTTCCCGGGCACCCATAAAGACGGGTATCTCGGTCCGTCCCATCAACTCAAGTAGACGCAGCGCATAGGCCGTTTCCTGCTTGACCCATTGATCACCAGTGACCGTGGTTATGCCGAGTATTTCCACGTTCTCGGCTTGCAACAACATTAAGGTGCCGACCGTATCGGTAGACAGTGGACCACGATGGTCCTGATCGTAAATGACTTTTCTGGTACGTCTGGCTCCCTGGTTCCCGAGCGGATCAATCGCCTTAGCCAGCGTAGATCCTTTCAACAGATGCAAGGTGCCCAGCGTGGCGCCGCTCGCGACAAGAAATTTTCTGCGGTCGAAACTCATAGGTTGCTCCCTTGGAGTGCGCCGACCTGGCGGCGCTTTGTTATCTGACTTGCTCGCTTTTATCACCCACCCATAACGAAGGCGCCGCCGGGCCGGCGCACTCCACGACTAGATCGGTTTGGTCATCAACTCGACAAACAGCTGTTTCATTCGATCTCTATTCAAATCCAACAGTACATTCACCTGCCCCGCGGAAGGCGGTGGTCCGTATGGCCATTGAGGCGTTGTTCCCGCAAGATTTGCCCTTTCTCCGTCGACCGGATCCCAGAGCATCGAATCGCCATAACGAGGACCAGGTGAGGTGTTTATATCGATGTGAAACTTCCCACTCTTTGTGAAGATTGAAGGCTCAATGATCTGGGCCGACATCATCTCGTCCGGCAAACGAAAGCCCTTGGCTTTGCGTCCCCCGTTATTAAAGTTCTTGAGACTTACTGCAAACAAATCCTTGATCGGGCTCGACGCCTTCTCGACAATTTCCTCCACCATTAACTTCCCGGGTCGCAGTTCGTCGTAGATATGAATTTCTTCTGCCAGATCGACAGTGACAACAGTGAACTTGGGCCACGGCGCTCGAAGCGCAATCCGCGCTGCTTCCGGATCAAAGAAGACGTTGAAAGCATTGGTGAAATGATGAAAGCCGGCCCCCATGAAAACTACTTCAGGCACGAGTGGGACGATGTCCGGCGCTAACTTAACGGCGAGAGCAAGATTTGTAAGGGGCCCGCCAGCGTACAGCGTGACTTCGTTCGGATATTTGCGAACAGTATCAATTATGAATTTTGCTGCGTGTTGCTGTTGGTGTTTGATCTCTGCAAATCTGCCATAAGTTTCTGGAAGAGGCTTGATTACATCCGGTCCGGTGTTCCCACGATTAAACGCGCCGAGATGTGGGTCTAACCGGTGGCCGCCGAACAAGTCGTATCTCAGCAAAGCCTCTTCCTTTGTGTTTATGAGTGGAAATTCAGCGCCGGCAAAAACAGGAACTTCAGTCCGGCGCATCATTTCCAGCAGTCGCAAGGTGTAGGCCAGCTCTTGTTTTAACCAGGCGTCGCCAGTGACAACGGTAATGCCCAGGAGATCGATATTGTCTGCTTGCAGCAGCATTAGCAGACCCTGCATGTCAGTTCCCAGTGGACCAGTATTATCCTGGTCGTAAATCACTTTTCGTTTCTTCGGCGGAGTTTGTGAAGCTGAGTTAGTTGAGGCGCCGGCAACTGGGACTCCAACCAATTGTGCCCCCGCAATCGCAGCTCCGGTGGTTTTAATAAAGTCTCTTCGAGTTACTGTCATTTCAATTGCTCCATTTGTGGGGCGGCAACTCTGCCTGACCGAGATGACTTTCGGCGTGAGCTTGAGCCCCGTTGTTCCCACCTCCGTTTGAACGGGCAAAGCTTCACAGGTGGAGCGGCCACGGAGGGCCGCCCCTACGAATTTCGTCGAGGCTTTCGAATTGGTTTGGTCATCAGATCGACGAAGAGATCCTTGAACCTCTTCTTGTCGAGATCTTTCAAAATTAAAACCTTGCCGGCTTTAACTGGTGGTCGATTTTGTCCAAAGCGCGGCGAGGCCTTATCACCCTGGTCCCAGTTGATGTCCCAAAACCCGGTATCGCCGTAGTGGCCGTCGTTTTCGGTAAACACATCGGCATACATCCACGATGAATCCGTAAATATCGTCGGATCGATGATCTGCGCAGCCATCATTTCGTCCGGCATTCGAAACCAACGACGTTCGGGATTGTCGCGATGTGGTTTCTGTTCATACAGTCGGAACAGGTCAGCAATTGGTTGATGCGCATGCTCTACGATGTAATCGACTTTTCCGTCGTCACCCATGTGTACGGTCTCGGCAAGATCGGTCAGGACAATTGTGAACTTGGGCCATGGAGCGCGAAACGCCATCTTGGCCGCCTCTGCATCAAAGTAGACATTCACCGAGCTCGTGGCGTGATGGATTCCACCACCCATGAAAACAACCTCCTGCGTGAGCGGAACGATATCAGGAGCCATGGCCGCAGCTAGTGCCAGATTCGTGAGTGGACCACCACAATAAATCGTAACTTCGTGGGGATGGGCGCGCACAGTGCGAATAATGAAATCAACGGCGTGCTCAGGTTGCGCTTTGGTTTTGGCAAACTCATTGTATGGCGGCGGCAACGGTCTGACTTCGTCTGGTCCCCAATGGTCCTTGTTCATCGCTCCGAGAAAGCCTTCACCGCTCCGGCGCGCTCCGAACATCTGGTAGCGCATATGAGCTTCCGCTTTTGTATTCAATAAAGGAGCATCTGCGCCCTGGAAAACCGGTACTTCCGTTCGTCCCATCAACTCAAGTAGACGAAGAGCATAAGCCGTCTCCTGTTTGACCCAATTGTCGCCGGCAACTGTAGTAATACCCAGCAGGTCGATGTTATCCGCCTGTAGCATCATCAGGGTTCCAACCGTGTCAGTACTAAGTGGACCACGATGGTCCTGATCGTAAATAACTTTGCGGATTCCCGTTTGACGCGCGACCGGGACGGCCGCCTGCTGCGTTTCAGGCCCGCTGGTTCGAACTACTACGTTCTCACGACCCGCTTCACTTAAGAGAAAGTCTCTCCTGTTTAGGCTCATGCCCCCTCCTTAAATCATGACCTTGATCCTGACTCGACGGGGCGTTTCAGGAGAGGTCAGTACCGATTCGCGGTAGCTCGGGCGAGTCTCGAAATACTAAGAGCTAGACAATACATCGGGACTCACCCGACGCTACCGGGAATCAGCACTGACCTCTGGCCTGCACGCTCTCTAACTCAATCCTGACACTATTTCCGGGACTGCTCGGGGGCCGACGACCTTTTCAATCCGGCGCACAACCAAAAGAATGATTAGAAATGCAGTTGGATGAAGAATGCCGGAGATCGCAAACACTATTGAATAACTGTGATAGTGCCCAAGGATCGCGCCCACCAGAAGATTAAAGAGCATCGCCCCAAACGAACCGGCCGCCCCGAGAAGACCTGCCACCGAACCAACCACCTTCGACGGAAACATATCAGCTGCAAGACACTGAATAATCGTGGACCAGAATTGATGTCCAAAGAGAGCCATACTGAAGAAGACGATTGCGAGACTAAGTGGTGACGCGGTTATGAAAAGCGAGGCAGGCATCAAGACAGCAGCAATCCCGAGTGCAATCTTTCGCGAGCTATCAATGGTGAAATTCTTCTTGATGAGATAACTGCTGAGCCAACCGCCAATGAAACTGCCGGCTCCGGCAAATGCATATGGAATCCAGGCGTAGTAACCAATCTCTTTAATATTCAGATGTCTGACGTCACCAAGGTATTTGGGCAACCAGAAGATGAAGAAGTACCATGCTGAATCTGATAAGAACTTCGCAACAATCAGCCCCCAAACCTGGCGATACTTCAGCAGCGAAATCCATGAGATTCGAACATCATCTGCCTGGGAGGTAACCGCGGCGCTATCAAGAGCGGTCTTTAGATAATCGCGTTCCTCGGCTGTGATGTTCTTATGTTCGGCTGGTACGCGATAGAGCCTCAACCAGAGCACTGCCCACAAGAGGCCAAGTAGACCAGTGATGTAGAAGACCCAACGCCAGTTCAGCCACAACACAATCGCTGCGATCAAAGGTGGCGCTATTACCGCTCCTACACTCGAACCCGTGTTGAAGAGTCCAAAGGCAAACGACCTCTCTTTAGGCGGAAACCATTCGGACACAGCCTTAGCCGACCCGGGAAAGCCGCCTCCTTCACCGAGTCCAAGCAGGAAACGAAATACTCCGAGCGCTAAGACGCTGTGGACAGTTCCATGCATGAAGTTGGCGATGGACCACCAGATGATCATCACCGCGTAACCCGCGCGGGTTCCGAGAGCATCGATAATCTTTCCACCTGCCGCATACATCAGCCCGTACGCGAGCAGGAACATGAACTGAAGTTGTGAGTATTGCTGATCGGTTAAAGGAATTTCTTTCTGAAGTTCAGTGACTACGACTGGCAAACTCTGTCGATCGAGATAATTGAGCGCCGTCGCGGCCGCGAGTAGTCCGACTATCCACCAGCGAAGATTTTTGAATTGTCGAGAACTCAATAGGTTCCTTTCACTGCGAATTTGCGTGGGCTCTTCTGTGCCACCTTTGTGTTCTCTGTGACTCGGTGGTTAGTAAGAATTGCGAAGACATCCACCACCGAGTCACCGAGAACACAAAGGTGGCACGGAGCTTAAGAGGCTCCGACTCGATCCAGAAAGAACCGTCTTACCTTCTCTTCCTGAATCCCAGTAGCCACATCGACATTTGGCTTTACGGGTTCGTTGCCGATAAGACCGAGATGATCGCCATCTGGTCCAATCTTGACCACAATGTTTCGCTTGTTAGCAACCGTCATTCCCGTCGTCAGTTCGCCTTTAGTCTCCACGTCGACTTTCATGGCCTCGATCGTGAACAGGCTGTGGTCCAACATCGCCACCGTGGTCGAGAGGTCGTTGAAACCGGTGGTCCGATTTTGCGGATCTGATGTACTCGCCCGATTCAAACGAAAGCGACCCATCTCGGTAACGAGCTTCGCGACCGGAGTTCCGACTTTTTCCAAGGTGTCAAAGTCGTTGCCGGTAAACTTCACTTTGGTGGTCACATCAGTTCCTACCATTGTTATTTTTGGAATACCTGAGTTCACTGCAATTCTCGCCGCCTCAGGGTCGGCGTAAATATTGAACGTGGCGACTGGTGTGACGTTTCCGTTCGATAAGACTGTTCCGCCCATAAAGGCGAGTTCGGCAATTTGCGGGGCGATAGAGGGGTCTTTCATTAAAGCAAGAGCTATATTCGTGAGTGGACCAAGCGAAAGGATGCTGATAGCTCCCGGTGACGCTTTGACGCGGGAGATGATTAGATCCATCGCATGTTGATTAACGAGCTTGTTTTTCGGTTCCGGTCTCACTACGTTTCCGAAACCATTTGCACCATGATAAGGACGAGCTGAAATCGGGGTTCGCATCAGCGGTCGCTCTGCACCGAGCGCTACGGGTATGTCGGTCCGCCCGGCAACCTCCACGATAGTCAAGGCGTTGCGAGTTCCGTAATTGGCTTCAACGTTTCCCGCAACAACTGTCAGCGCTTCGACAGATACCTCTCTTGATTTCAATGCAAGCAGTATCGAAACCGTGTCGTCTACTCCGGGATCAGCATCGATGATCAACTTCCTCGGGGTGGGCTGAGCGGTCGGAAAACTGTTGATAAAGCTGGACCAGGGGGTGGACGCGTTCGCCACAGAAGACGAGACTAGCGCGGCACCCGATGCAAACAGAAAATCTCGACGATTGAAAGCCATCTATACCCTCCCCTTGGAGTGCGGCGGCCCGGCGCCGCTTTGTTACAACAACTTCTCGACGCCCGACGTTGATATAAGGCGCCGCGTTGTTACAACAACTTCTCGACGCCCGACGTTGATTAACCCGCCGCGTTGCTACCACAACTTCTCGACGCCTGAGGTTGATATAAAGCGCCGCTTTGTTACAACAACTTCTCGACGCCCGACGTTGATATAAGGCGCCCCCGTTGTTACAACAACTTCTCGACGCCCGACGTTGATATAAAGCGCCGCGTTGTTACAACAGATTCTCGACGCCCGAGGTTGATATAAAGCACCGCGTTGTTACCACAACTTCTCGACGCCCGCCGTTGATATAAGGC
>DASROI010000171.1:0-6821 GCA_035646955.1 Pyrinomonadaceae bacterium | reverse complement strand
AGTCGCCTGATCTCCAACAAGCTGCCTTCGGGTTGCGACTGCGAAGAGTTCTCGCAAAAACGTGCAGGAGTTTGACCGGTTACACCAGCGACAAACAAAGAAAGCACAGAAAGAACCCCAAGAACTGGAAATGCGTGGCTTGCTCTTGTTCTAGACATGACATTCTCCATTTGCCGTCACTAATTACTGTTGGAAGTTCTTTTTAGCCTCAGCTTCAGCCGCTTTCGCTGTCTCGTCAACCCCTTTTTGACCGTGATCACCTTTGTGGGGATCCCTGCCCATGTTGCTTAAGTACACGTGAGCCCTAAGCTCGTGGTACATCGTCGCAACGATTTCGACGTCCGATTGTTCATTCCAGACGTGGACTTCGATATTTTTACTGCCCCCGTACGACTGACCCACTTCCGGATTCGTCGGTACCGGGAACAACGTCCTGCCGTAGGTCGGAGTATCATCGGGTTGCGGTCCCAGCGTAAAGGGAGTTACCTCTCCCTTAAAATGCTCGGAGGCATCCTCCAAAACAATCTTTCCTCCCTCCCGAAAGGCGGTCAATTCCGTAATTTTCACGCCACCCTTCTCCAAACTGACCATTGCCGTTCCGCTTCGGTCATTGGCAATGGTTTGCACAGCCGTGAAATTGCCGGAATCACTCTTATAGTCTTTATCGACCTGAACGTAGAACGTTCCTTTCCGATAGCCGTTCTTTCCATCTCCGACAAAGAAGTGGGTATGGCTCCGGTCGCCTTTCGTTAGGCCTTTTTGGAATAGCTCATACTTCTTCTTCGCCTCCTCTTCGGACTTGGCATCAAGGGCAAGATCCTCTCCATTTCCGTCGGTAAACCTCAGCGGATTGTTCTTGGTATACGAATACAAATTCAGTCGTTGAGGATCTATGAGCCTCTCCAAAGTCGTGAAGATCGGATCAGTTGACGTGAAGCGACCCATCGTCGATCCGTAGTATCTTGCCCCGAAGTAGTCGAGTCCCGTTTCGTTATCCCGTTCTTTGAGGGTTAAGAACGGGTAGTTACTCCCCGCGCACCCACCCGCACGAGAGCGTTTTGTCAAAGAACAGCAGCGGTTTAAGAGCAGCTAAAGAGAAAGACAGCGATTAGAGCAACGCAAAGGTGACGACGAAAGTTGCTCAGTGAAGGAAAAGCAGATGGCCGCTATCGCCTCGTTGCCACGCAAAGAACAGCAGTAGCTGTTCGCGGTGGTGAAGCTTCATCACCCAACATGCCGCTGGAGAAAGGACCGAAGCGCGATGAAGTTTCAATGTCCCTACGGCTGGAAGTCTGTTGCGAAGGTGGGCAACAACTTCACCTGGGAAAGCTCCACCGTCAACATCTGCGACGGTATCTGTGACTCTTGCGATCGCTGCGGCATTGAGACCTGCGAGTTCTATGACATCTCACCCGAAGCCACCAAACGCTTTCTTCTGGCCAATGCTCGTGAGCACTCCCTCGAACATCTGCTCGCCCCAAGCAATTAAAGAACTTCTATCCACACCACATTCGATTTGAGTGGGCCGTTCTCTTTGCCAAAGAATGGTTTTAGCGCAACATCCGCAATCGAGACCGGACAACTATATTCAACCCATATGCTGTATTTTCCGGGTCTCACCATATTTAATGTCCCAATTGACGACCTATAATAAGTCCCAAGAAAGTGGTCGGGAAGCAATTTAACAAAGGCGCTTGTATCTTTAGTGTCTGGAACACGGGTCTGAGCTTCAGGGAAGAATTGTGTCGGCACATCCTTTCCCTTTGCGTCTTGGTGGTACAGCATGAAGCTGCCACGAAACCCAAACTCAAGTGTGCCATAGACAAATATATCTTTGACACCGTCGGTATTGGTTAGCTTCACTTCAAGGTCGATATCATCACTCCGCTTGTAGGTCCGTTTATCGGCGGCGAGGGACACTTCCAAATTAGCCGCCTTCTGCTCAACGGCAACGCTCTGCGGTAGCTCTTGAGTCCGCGCAGCTTGACTCGCAAAACTGACAACAGCTCCAAAAGCGAGTCCGAGAATCAGCAATATTTTCATTGGTTTTTGTTCCTCCACTCACTTACGAGGCTTCATGGTGGAAAAGATCTTCTCTCTAGTTTTAGGTGTGCTTTTATCTTTCCATCCCCGTTGATACAGGTGACCGCTTCTGGCATCGTCTTCATAAGTCTTCATTGTGCTGGCATCAAATGTGCCTATGTTTTTCATCACGTCAACAGTAAATTGGCTGGCCTCCATTTCCATGGGAATCGCGGTCTCTGGGCTAAAATCAATGCCTCTTCTAAATTGTTCCGCATGACGTGAATCGTGGATCATTCCCGATGCAAGATTGTCGATATTGGGATTTTCAGCCATCGTTTGTTTCATTTCATAGGTACTACCATTCATCCCTCCAGTCGTCCGAGTCAAAACAGAAACGCCTTTCATGCTACCGATGGACTGTATCTGTTCCTTCGTTAGTTTATCGGCACCCGCGTTGATCTTGTCGAAGGCTTTCTGAAGATTGCCTTGGATCCTTTTGAGAGCATCTGGATCCTTCTTCAGGATGGAATCATCGATATGAACCTTGATCTTCTTACCCAGAAGTTCAGCTTCATACTCGTACAATCCATCGGGATCGACGTATTTCAGCGGGTTGTTCAAGCCATAAGCATAGTGGTTCCAATGCTGAGGTTGCTCGATGTAATCTCTAAATAGCGCATTGGCTTCCCTGGGATCTTCAGTTTCCTGCCGCTCTAAGTTGATGTCGTAAGGATCGGCCCCCGTGAACCGTCCTTGTATACTGGCGTAGTACCGTTCGCCAAAGTAATCGAGGCCGGTTTCAATATCCCGTTCTTTGAGGGTGAACTGCTGGCGGACGGCGTCGCCGCCGCCGTAGCCTTGAGCGTTTGTGCGGAGGGCGATGCCGGAGCCTAGCTCTTCGCCGAAGGGTAGGTAGTCGTGGCGTTTCATGCTCGCCAGATTACCCGACTGGTCAAAGATCATTCGCGGCGTCCCGAGTTGGTCCGACACCAGCCACTGTGGACCAGCTGGCGTCGTACTACCGCCGCCTCCTGGTACATCAGTCGAGTAGCTCGCTCCAGCTTGTAGCGTGCCGTTGTTACTGTTGCCTGATGAATCGTTCGGACTTTGACTGTCAAATTTCCAGAGTCCTTTCGTGCTGCCTGTCCCCGTCAAGTGCTGCGCGGGTGTGAAGCTGCTCGTATAAATAGCGGCATTCGAAATTCTCAACTCATCAATCAAGCCGGCGAAATACTGATAACTCCCCGTCGTATCTCGGCCGATCGCCACGTTCGCAGTGCCGGTCGCCGGTGCGTATGTGTTAGCGGTACTCGCATCTAAAACTCCGTCCACATACAGTCGATATTGGCTCCCATCAAATACTCCGGCCACATGGTGCCAGGCATTCAGTGTTAGAGTCGTGTTGCCAAATATGGAGTTGTAGGCCGTGCCAGTGTGGAGGATGTCCATTCGCAGCTTGCCATTATTAACTCCCAGCTGGTAACCGCCTCCACTAGCGTTGTAGCGGCTCATAATCTGCGCACTGGACATCGAGGAGCTCGGTTTGATCCACGCTTCCAGCGTCAAAGAACCTGTGATGTTCAAGCTAGCGCTGTTCGGTACTGAGACGTAATCGGCGGAGCCATTCACGGCCAGCGAGCAGTTACCGCAGGCGGGCGTGGCAGAAATCAGCATCTGTCCATTGCGATACCCATACTCTTTCTGCGGACTGTTCGCCGTCCCACTTGCTGCATACTCAGCCAGCAACTCTCCCTCGAAACCGTAGACTTGCCAAGTCTCGACGCCGTCCACCTTGCGCTTGATCCGCTTTCCATCCGCGTCATATGTGTAGAGTTGCGCCTGGTTGTTGCCGCCCCAGGCCGAGGTGATCCGGTTCTCTCCATCGTAGGTGCGATTTCCCGACCCCGTGTAAGTGTCATTAGTTAGATTACCGGCGTCGTCATACGACATCACCCCCGTTTGCCCAACCGGCACGTCTAACTGATTGGTCGCGGTGTTTGCATTGAACGGCTTGTTGTTGATACCGCTGCCGTAGGTGCGCGTGTGTGGATCACCAGCATCCTGGGTATTGTCGATAGTGCGATTACCATATTGGTCATACTTGAACCACTGCCGCCACTGCTCCGTTCCCGCCTCAAGCGATTCACGTACGGTTTGCAATCGATTCAAAACGTCGTAATCGTAGACCTGATAACGCATCGAATAGTTTGTCGTCGGCAGCGTTTCATTGTTAGGAATGTAAACTTCCTGCCGCTGCAGATTCCCATTGTTATCAGTCATCGTGCTCGTGCTGTTATTGCCCCCGCACATTCCCCAACACTGATTGCTGTAGAAGTTGATGATAGCGCCGCGATTCCACGTCGTATCAGTGGGCCCGGTGTAGCTAGTGCTCTCGCGAATCTCCGACAATTGGCCGCGGCTGTTGTAGAAGAGTTTATTATAAACCGGGACGGAGGTCCCGAACTTTTCTTTGGTGAGTCCACCAAAGGGTGAGTAGGTTGCTTCCGTCGAGTAGTTGCGATTAGCAATCCCATCGCCGAGCGAACCTGTAAAGCTCAAAGTTCTGCCAGCCGCGTCGTAGGTGTAATCGACAGAATGCCCTGAAGGATATCCCTGGTGTTTGACTGCCCCACGCAGATCATATGTTCGCGTCGTGGTGAAGGACGTTCCCCACGCTCCACTGACATAGAACTGTTGCCTTTGTGTCGTTGGTCTGCCTAGAACATCATAGCCATCGATCGTCATCAACGAGCCGGCGGCGGTTTGCGACTGATAGAGGCGGCCTTTACCATTGGTAGCGCTGTCGTATACACGTGTTACCGGTAATGTTCCGGCCGGATCACTGCTGTAAGTGACGGACACGTTTCGGCCCAGTTCGTCATATCCATAGGTGGCGACGACACCACGAGCATCTGTCTTCTGCGTCAGATTACCCGCGTTGTCGTATTGATAGCCGATCGACCAATCAGCGTTTGGGGTGATCGTATCGGGTAGGTAAAGGGTGCTTTTTGCTTTCTGCTCAGGATTCTTTGCTCGGATCAGCCGCTTCAACGAGTCGTACATAAAGTACCGCTTCTGGCTTCCCTGCGTGACTGAGACAAGATCGTCAAGCACGTCGTACTCATAAGTCGTTTGGTAGTTCAAATGCGGATTAGAGCCGGGATCCTCATAAACCTCTTTCAACCTGCCCAGCGCATCGGTGACGCTCATTCTCGATTTTCCCAGTTGGTCGCTGACCGTGACTGTGTTTCCGCTGTAACTGCTTGTGACAGTGCCGCCGTCCGGCGTCTTCACTTTTCCCACTCTACCGAGGGCGTCAGAATAGCTAGTGGTCCAAATAGGTTGTTCGCCCAGGTAAGGACGATACGGATTCGAGGTCTGCGATGCAGTACGCCAGATTCCAACATCTTGCAGCACCGTAAAAGGGATAACCTTTACCGCGATAAAGTTAGCTCCTCCTTCATACTGTCGGGTCTCGATGGTCCGTCCCAGTGGATCGTAAAGTGCCATACTTTTCAGCAAATTGTCGTTGTTCGAGTCGCGGTCACTAGAGGTAGTTATCGTTCGGCCGATATCGTCGTAAGCAATGGTAGTTTGATTCGTCAAAGCCGTTCCAACCGCACGTTGGACTTGAGTGGGACGATCGAGAAGGTCATTGAAGTAAAAGCTGGCAACTACCGCATTCGCATCTTCTACGTCAACAGCCTTCCCGGTATTGTAATCAAACTGCGAATAGGCAGTGTGCCCTTTCGGATTCGCGACCATGGTTGGAAAGGCATAACTCACTTGACTTACTTGTGAGAGTGCCAGCGGAGCGGAGTTTATTCGGGCATTGCCGTCGGGTGCGCCAAAGCAATCGTTGTAAGTCAACGTCGTCGCATAACCTCGAGTATCTATTGCTTTCACAACGTTGCCGGCGATGTCATATTGGGTATAGCTGGTGACGCTGGTCGTTGGAGATCCAAGAAGATAATTGCTCGCACCTGTGACATTTCCGCGTTTTACAAACGAGGTTGGATTTGAGTTGTCACAGGGTATAGCCGTCGTAACAACAGCGCAAAGGCCGCTGATGGCGGTGCGATTAATTAGCGCGGCATGAGGAGAACTGGCGGTGTAGTTGTCGTATTCAAAAGTCGAGCGTGCCCTCTCCGTGCCTGCTGCGTCTAACACTTGTCTTTGCGTAACCAGACTACGAAGATGAATGACGTTGTTGATGTTGGCGCTGTTGTTGCACGTAGTTGCGGGATCGCAGGCGTAGTCAAATCCATTGACCGGATTTGTCGTCAGGTAATCAGCATGCGAGCTCCTTACGAGAGCGCCGACAGCACCTGAACCATAGTCATATTCATACACGTCGGTCTGATTGCTGTATTTGTCATATTTAAAGGTCTGTTTGGCGACCTGGTTAGTATCTGCCAGCGTGGTTTTTGTTTCAGTAATCTGCGGATTATTTGGCTTCGCCAGGCTCGAGGTTTCAGTCGTAGCCGGGCTAATTGGCCACGTGCTACTGACTATGGGTTGCTGCCAGGTCTGCTCCACCGTCCGCTTCAACACCGCTGTCCCATTAAGGACGTCGAAGACCTCGGTCTTAACTTCGTGGCCTTCATTCCACGGTGAGAAGTTAATCGCACTTGGTCTACTGGGATCCTCCAGCATTGAGAAGAAGGGATTGCCCTGGAAATAGTGGCGCGTCATCCCAAGCAGCACAGTTCCTGACGCGTTATAACTCTTAACCTCTACTGGGACGCTGTTTTGATCATCCCGCAAGTATTGGGTCTTACTCTCAAGAGTGACCG
>DASROI010000170.1:0-6818 GCA_035646955.1 Pyrinomonadaceae bacterium | reverse complement strand
CTTCTTGTTTTTCTGACGATGTTTTTATGCGAGGACATTACAGAGGGCAGTAGGCAGATCGGCAACTTGATCGTTTTGGTTGCCGCCTAAGCCGCGCTGTACCACCTCTGTGTTCTCGGTGCCTCGGTGGTGGAGTCTGGGCGGTCCTCCCGGCCATAGAGCAACGAAAGAGATCCAGAGAAGCTAGGTATCCGGATTTGAGTCGCCTTCGACCCACACCTCACCATCGGAGAAGACTTCTTTTTTCCAGATGGGCACTGTCTTTTTCAGTTCAGAGATCAACCATTGGCAGGCTTCAAAGGCCGCTCGCCGGTGAGGTGCGCTTACACTGATTACGACACTCGTGTCGCCTATCTCCAACCGGCCGGTACGGTGAACAATCCCGACATGGGCAATCTCAAAACGCTTATGAGCGTCTCTTCCGAGCCGTTCCATTTCGGTAATCGCCATTCGGTCGTAGGCTTCATAGACCAGGTATTCAGTCTTACGACCCTTGGTCCATTCGCGCGCGTATCCGTCTAAACTAACCGTAGCTCCACACTCTCTCGGTACAACTCGCCTGGCAACTGCGCCCACATCAATCGGCTCCTTGGTGAGTTCAAAGAAGTCGAGAGGACACCTGTAATCGCACACTGTATTTTGTTCGCTCATCGCCCGTTCATCCTCCACTCACGGGAGGGAATATTGCCAATTCGTCGTTTGCTTCCAATTTCACGTCCGGTCCTGCATATTCTCGATTTACGGCAAACAGTAATGAGCGGCCGAATCGCTGAAGGTCCGGAAATCGCTCCGTCAATTTGTCGAAAACTACTTTTACCGTAGCCGTGCTGGGAACGTGTAAATCAACCTCGCTGGCTGACGTGGCGTCTCTGGCGCCGCCAAAAAACAGGATGCGGACTACGATTGTTTCATCTGGTGGTCGGGAAGTCATTCGATTTCAATCTTCTTTCCGCTGTGTCCATTGCTTTTTGCCAGTTGATGTATGCGCGCTCGTTCTTCGTAGCCCTTTACTGCCTGGTCCAACATCGTCCTGAGTCTTTCGAGGCGTTCAGAAGTTGATCGCAACTCAAGCAACTCTTGCTTAATTTCGCCTTCGATTTCGAGAGCTGCGGCAACCAAAAAAGAAAGTCGTTGCGGGTCAGTATCGGAAATATCAGGCAAGACCGCTCGTTCGTCATTCATCGCGCGAATTGCCTTGGCAATGCGTGTAAAAGTATCAGCGACCTCCCGGGTCGATTCAGCCAGGAGGGCATCGTCTTCATCCTGATCTTCAAAGTAGCTGACGCGGGCCACTAGATAAGGATCGCCACGTTCGACATAAGACTCGATGCGATAACGAATTACTCCAAGGGTGAGAATGTTTGAGCGGCCGTCGGGAAGCGTTTGCGCCTCGTTCACTTCCGCGACACACCCGATATGACCAGCCGCTGGCAGATCAGTTTCCGCCGTGCTCGAGTCAAAATAAGCAAGCCCAAACAGATTGTTAGTGACCTGAATATCCTTAAGCATTTGCCGGTAACGAGGCTCAAAGATGTGTAGCGGTAGGGGTACACCCGGAAAAAGGACGACAGGCAACGGAAACACCGGGAGTTCAACGACTCCCTTCACTTTATCGAATCCTTCGCTCATGCTGAGACTTAACTGGGCTCGGTAAGTAGATCAAAATTTGAAATCAGGAGAAGTCGCATTATCGCAGACGGAGCAGCAGAAGTCAGTCTGGGAGTTGCGTATTCAGCCCGATTAAAAAAGAGTGGCCCCAACTCCGCGAAGGGGACTCGGAGGTGGGGCCTTGAAACACCTTCTGATGAAGTGGGAATCATCTCGGGTGCTCTTAGTGAACACTTAAGGGTGGGTAGTGTTCAATTCAAATGATCTGCGCAAACAGTTCCAACTTATGAACAGGCATGAGCCTGCAAATACTTGCCAACAAATGTTCCACGTCAAAAGGCTTGTCAAAAAACTCGTCTGCCCCTGCCGCGTAACAAGCTCGCTGCACCCCCTGGTCGGTATTCGAACTCATAATTAAGACCTTGGAATTAGGGAGATTACCTTTCAGGTATTCCAGCAGGTGCATGCCAACGGCAGTAGTATCTTCCTCAGGCGGCATCTGTAGATCGAGTATCGAGATGTCGGGCTTGTAAAACATTGCTCGACGAATCGCTGTCTGCATGTCGTTAGCGGTGATTACGTCGTATTCGCTGCATAACGACCAGTAAAGCTGCTGCGTAATGGCCTTATCGTCGTCAACAATCAAAATCTTTGACTTCATTTAGGGACGATCTCCTTGTTCTGGACTAGCTTTAATAGCAACGACCGTACCGAAGCTGAATTACGTAGGAAAATCACATATGACTCTGTACTAAGGAAGTCTAAGCCCATTTTGGTGTTACCATCTGGTCACACCTCGAGATCTTTAGGTCTACATTTGTGGACGCTTGCTTTGCAGAATGAGAGTTCGTGATGCGATCAATACTCACTGATCAATGACCAATGAGAAATAAGACTTCTGCGGACTAGTCTAAGTTCTTATCTAGTCTTCAGGTGGCTTGATTGGCTTGTCGGTCTTTGGCTTTGGAGGCGGCGGTGGTTCATCGGCTGCCGGTTCGTCATCTTCACCAACTTCATCGACGACCTTGAGTTCGGCTCCAAACTTCTGATAGTTCCGAAACTTCACGTCATTGCGACTTTGGAGGACAAACTTGGGCTGCCTGGTCGTCATGAGAATTTCCGAGTGAAACGGAAGGAGATATTTGTGTTCGTTAATGTCGACCCAATCGTAGTCGATAACGCTGCTGGCGGCGGTGATTGGGAAATCCGAGGGAATCTGCGTCGCGATCTGTTCAAACCTCAGAACTCTATCGAGCTCGCGATCAATCCACATTCTGCCTCGCGATCCAACGACGGCGCGATCACCAGTGTCACCAACACTCAGCGTGAGCTGGGACTGTTCCCGATCAACACTGTATTCGTAGACTATAGTTCGGCGTGATTGGATTACATCAGTATCAACCATGCGAAACTCGGTCTTCGACTCGGGTTTGAATATATCTGCCAGTGCCGAAACATATTCAACGCCGCTCGAAGTTGTTCCCTTCACATACTTCGTGTAGTCCTTGCCATCGCGAACCTCATCTGGCGCAGGCATCCCGTTTACTGTAAGAAGTTTGTACTCTTCTCCCGCATTCGCCCGGTAACCAACCGCGATAGTCAGATTGTCCTGGGGCATCCAGTTTGTCGTAGTTCCATACGCTACCGACCGTCGGATGATCTGCTTCACCAGAAAATCCGGCATCGCGTTGGCCGCAGCGAGAGTTACGTTTCGGGTTCGCTGGAGAAGGTCATCTCCTTCAGTGCTCGATGGGAGTGCTGAGCCGGTGGGGTTTACCCTTCGGCGTTCCGCCTCTTCGAGAGTGCGCCTGAGCAAAGAGTCGTTTCCACTCTTGGTTGCGACCAATGAGCGCATACCATCGGTCAGTGGAAATCCGATTCCGCGTTTGCGGATCTCTTCGACGATCTCTTCGCGCTTTTCCGGGTGTCTCGGCAGAAGATAGAGCAAACTGACCATTTCCTGGCTGGAAATAGGCTTCTCAGACTGGGCAAAAGATGCCCCGGGATGGAATGAAACGAGAAGTAGAAGTGCAAAAAGGAAAAAGATCTTAGTAAAGCTGTTCATAACTGGGAGAACCCTGGCTAAAGAATGAATAACTGCTGAAATTCCGATGGAAACTGGCTCCCGCTGGTTGCCTTGCGCACCTTAGCTTAACGCAAGCTTTACATATCTCGAAGGCGAGGTGGGTAGTCGAGTGTTGGGCTCCGCCCGATTAGAAACAGATCGAGCGGATAACTTGCTCGAGAATGGCGACACACTTATGTAATTCATCTACCGGCACGAACTCTCCGGTGCGGTGGGCCTCGCGAATGTCGCCGGGCCCAATTACTACGGCATCTCCACCCAGCAATTTCATCTGGGCCGCCTCGGTTCCGAAAGCTACAGTGCCAGCCTCTTTTCCTGTTGCTTGCTCAAGCAGTTTTACCAGAGTCGACTCCGGTGATGTTTCAAATCCAGAGTCAGCTCGCCCTTCCAGCACCTCACAGTCGAAATCCGGATCAGAGGCTCGCTCTTCTTTTATGGCCTGGTTAAGCAACGAAAGCACGTGATCGGATGGTTGAGAGGGAACGGGACGCCACTCGAGAGTAAAGCGACACTCGCCAGCGATGACATTCTTGGCGGTGCCACCTTTGATTAGTCCAACATTCAAAGTGGTGTAAGGTGGATCAAAGGCGGGGTGCTGATCATTTCGCAACGTTGGACCAAGCGCTTCGATCCTGGAAATCAACCTGGCTGCCCTGAAGACTGCCGAAGCTCCCAGGGCTGGATAGGCGCTGTGGGCTTCGCGTCCACGGACTACAATTTCGGTAAGTGAGTATCCTTTGCCGGCTCGAATCGGACGAAGCGATGTCGGTTCACCAACTATACTGAACCTGGGCTTCAGCGATTTTTGTTGTGCAAGATATTTTGCTCCACGCAGTCCAATCTCTTCGTCAGCGGTAAAAACGAGTGCGAGTGGGTGTCGAATTAGGTTGAGATCCAGATTCTCTACAGCAGCCAAAACAGACGCGATGAAACCTTTGGTATCGCAAGCCCCTCGCCCAAAGAGCTTGTTATCACGGAGCGTTAATGTTGTGGCCTCGCTCCAGTTTGGATCATAGGGAACAGTGTCGGTATGGCCCACTAAAGCCAGGTCGACTGCGATATCTCCATCGATATTCGTTCCGTTTACTGCGATTAGATTAATTTTTTCTAAGCCAACCTCGTCGGTATAGGAAACCCTCTTCAGCTTGAATTTGAGAGATTCGCAACGTGTCTCGAGATACTGGATGATCTCTTCGTTGGAATGCGTAGAAACTGAATCGATCGCGACCAGGTCTGCCAGGATGTTTTCAACGTTCATTTTCTAATTCCAGAGTCTGTTTTGCAGGTCCTTAAAGTCTTGAACAATCTCGTTGTGATCGGGGTGTTGGCCGTCATTAATTATTTGTTTACCTGCAACAACCACATCACGTACAGCAGATCTTGATGACGCAAAGACAATGTTCGCCAGGAGTGTTTCATTGTTGGCGCCCGCTATTGATGGTTCTCCAAGATCGACTGTAAAAAAATCAGCCGGTGCTCCTGGCGCGAGGTTCCCTGATTCGTGCCGGATGCTCTTGGCGCCGTTGATTGTGGCGCATTCAAACAACAGTCGGGCCAACGATGAACGATCACCTTCATCGGTAGCCAGTACGTTTCGCTCGATGCGTTGTAGTCGGAGGTGATATTCGAGCTCGCGCGCGTCTTCCAAAAGATCGATCTGGGCCTGGCTATCTGTTCCGAGCGAGACCGTCATTCTATTCTGCAAGTAAGCATCAACGGGAATAACTCCATCACCGAGGTTCCGCTCGGTGGTTGGACAAGCACACACCATCGCTCCAGTCGCCGCAAACGCCGGAATCGCTTTTGGCGTGACATGAATGGCGTGCACCGCCGTAAATCGATTGCTCAACAAACCTTCAGTTTCGAGCAGCGCCACCGGAGTACGTCGATACTCTTCAATACAAGCGGCGACTTCAGCTGGTTGTTCGGCGACGTGCATATGGATTGGCAACTGGTGGTTGTTGCCGAATTCTATTACCGGTTTTAGAAAATCCAGTTGAACGGCCCGTATGCTGTGGGGCGCGACGCCTGCCCATGCCATCTCTCCGTTTCCAAGTTCAACCGAGAGCGACTCGACATTCTTTAAATAAACTTCGGCCGAGTTTTCGATGAAGCGCGCCTGCAAAGCATTTGGTTCTTTTTGAAAACCAGCGCGTGCATATGCCACTCGCAACAACGCGATCCGAATTCCGACATCGTTTGCCGCTTTGATGACTTGTTTGGCCAGTAAGTTCGGATCGGAATATGGGGACCCATCGGCGGCGTTGTGAATGTAATGGAACTCACCGACGGCAGTGATGCCGCTAAGGGACATCTCAAGAAAGGCCATGCGCGATGCTGCATACAAGTCCTCGGGTGTTAACCGGTTGGCTGCGGCATACATTTGCTCGCGCCATGTCCAAAAGCTGTCTGTGTTGTGAGTCTTGTATTCAGTTCTACCTCTGATGACGCGCTGGAAAGCATGCGAGTGGCCGTTCACCAGCCCTGGCAATATCGCTCGATTGTTTAGTCGCATTCCGCCTGAAATCTCCGCGGCCGGACATAGTCGCACTATCTTCCCTTCGCTGCACACGAGTGCAGTTTCGGCAACAAAAGTCCCGCCGGTGAAGATCAGATCGGGTAGCCATACTTGTTCAGAGGAATGGGTCACAGATGTTTAGTTGCGAGCACCTCTTTGGCCGAAGATCGATCACCTGTACAACTGATTCGCCGGGGACCATCCAGGTATTGAATATTGAATCCCAAGTCGCGATAGAGTTCGACGATCCTGTCTGTTTTTTGATTTGAAATTACTACTGGACCAGGATGCGCAGCCAACCAATGTGCGGCTCGTTCCTGATCTTGCCACGAAAACCCACCAGCGCTGTAAGTTGTGAACTCAACGTCGTATGGCGGATCGGCGTAGATGAAATCATCTTCCCGAAGTTCAAGCGAACGGAAGTCTCCAGATGAAAAGCTCCAGCTGCGAAACAGATCCCTGTATGACAAAAAATTCGGCGCGTACTTAATTCGTTTGAAACTGCCAAACGGCACATTGAACTCGCCGCTCTGGTTAAAACGACACAGGCCATTGAAGCAAGTTCTGTTCAGGTAGTAAAAGAGTTGAGCCGCTTCGGAAGTCTTT
>DASROI010000169.1:0-33704 GCA_035646955.1 Pyrinomonadaceae bacterium | reverse complement strand
GGTTTAGATCCAAGATTTTGAGGATACTTTAAGTCACTTGATTTAAAAGTTCAAAGTGCGGTTAGTTTTTGTCCTAACTCTAACCTTGTGGATCTCAGCGAACTCCATGGTTAGTGGTTAGAAGAGATGGCAAAGTCCACCACCGAATCACAGAGGCCACAGAGGTTGCACAGAGCTGAGTCGTGGGACTTTGCCGCATGGTAAGAGTTATTGGGTGAGGCTTTGATCCTCAGGACTAAAAGACTAAGATGCATCGCTAAAGTGTTTGATTCAATTTGGAGGAAATCCCCCGATGAAGATCGATGAAATCGCTCCCGACATCTTTCGTTTCAGCTTGTACGTCCCGGAGATGAACATCCAATTTAATCAGTTCCTCGTACGCGACGACGAACCACTGCTCTTTCACACCGGGATGCGTCATATCTTTCCGGAAGTCCGCCAGGCCGCCGCGCAGGTAATCGATCCTGCAAAACTCCGATGGATTAGTTTTAGTCATTTCGAGGCCGATGAATGTGGTGCTCTGAACGAGTGGCTCGAAGTTGCCCCGGAATCAACCGCCGTCTGCAGCTTCGTCGGAGCAAATGTAAGCGTTAATGATTTTGCTAACCGGCCCGCGCGTGCGATGAACAATGACGATGTGTTCTCAACCGGTAAGTATCGATTCCGATTTCTTGCCACTCCGCATGTCCCACACTGTTGGGAGGCAAGTCTATTATTTGAAGAGACGAACCAGACACTTTTCTCATCCGATCTATTTTTCCACTGGGGTGATGCGGTGCCTCTTACGCAATCCGACGTGGTTGGTAAATTCAAAGACGGCTTGATTGCTGATCAGAAAGGTCCATTTGCGAACGCCTATCCTTACACGAGTCTGACGGATGCTACTCTTAAACGACTTGCTACTCTAAAGCCGCGAACGATCGCCACAATGCATGGGTCTAGTTTCAGTGGCGACGGTGAGAAAGCTTTGCATGATCTGGCAACAGCATTGAAGGACGTTCTAGGTACCGCTTAAAGACAGGAATCAAAATGCCAGCCACGACTCCCAAAGAGGCGCACGATCTGTTTGTACAGTATTTCAATGAGGGCAACCTTGAGAAAGTCATCTCGCTATATGAACCGAATGCCACGCTAGTGATGATGTCGGAGCCGGTTCATGGTCATGAGGCGATCCGAAAAGCATTGGCCGTGTTTCTGTCATTTAAGGGGCACATGGAGCTACACGTCGACAGGATTTTTCAGGCAGATGATGTAGCTTTATTGTTTTCGACGTGGACCTTAACGGGGACAGATCCGGACGATGGCTCGCCGAGAGTGACATCCGGACAAACATCTGATGTTGTCAGGAAGCAGCCGGATGGGAGCTGGCTTTTCGTAATTGACAATCCCGAAGGCGCCTCCTCCGCCAGATAGAAAGTCTGTTGACCATGCAAGGAAAGGAAGAGTTATTGGCCATTGGTCAGTGATCGTTGATCATTGGTCATTGGTCAGTGATCATTGGTCATTTCAGATCGCGAGGCTCGATCAGGATCGTGATCACGTCTTTCGCACAATGACAAATGATCAATGACCAATAAGGGGGGTTCTCTCCTCACCTGAAGGTCTAGCTCAATCCCTTGCCGCGATGCTAGAATGCTTCCAACCCTTATGTTTACGCAGCATCCCTTACATTTTAGGCCCGTTGAATCGCGAGCGAACCTCTTCGCTGACTAGCCCTCCATTCAAATGAACTTTTCGTGAGTTGAGCCCGTAGCTCGACTAAGATTTCGTCACTTGTCACCAAGCGTTTTAGAGAATAAGGAGTTAACCCTATGGCTAGCAGCGTTTTAGCACCACCTCGTCGTCCGGAGATTAAAACTGAGTTACCAGGACCCAACGGCCGTAAAATTATTGAAGCCGACGCACAATTCGTAAATCCGTCCTACCCGCGGCCAGACTTTAAATTAGTGGCTGAAAAGGCTGCCGGCGTCTGGGTCGAGGATGTCGACGGCAATATCTTCCTTGACTGCAACGCCGGCGTCGCGGTCTGTTCGACCGGTCATTGTCACCCCGAAGTCGTAAAGGCAATCCAAAAACAGGCTGAACAGCTCATCCATATGTGTGGCACCGATTACTATTACCGCCATATGCCGGCCTTGGCTGAAAAACTTGATTCCATCGTTCCGGTTCCATCGCCTACGAAAACGCACTTTGCAAACAGTGGCACTGAGGCCGTCGAAACGGCCCTAAAGCTGGCGATGCACGCGACCGGACGCGAGAAGTTCATCGCGTTCTTCAATAGTTTTCACGGACGTACTCTTGGATCTCTGTCGTTGACGTCATCCCGCGCAGCGCAACGAAAAGGATTTAAGCGACAGGCGTTGGACGTGGTCCATGTTCCCTATCCAAATGAATTTCGCAATCCGTTTAGTGCGGCAGATTGTGGAGACGGTGGCGCCTCACAAGGTGCGTTGAACTGGATCGAAGAACGACTTTTCAAAACGACGACCCCTCCAGATGAGGTGGCAGCCATTGTCGTAGAGGCGGTCCAGGGCGAGGGCGGGTACGTACCAGCACCAAAGGATTTTCTCAAAGGCTTAAGACGTATTTGCGACCAGCACGGCATTCTGCTGATTGTCGACGAAGTTCAGTCGGGCATGGGACGCACCGGAAAAATGTTTGCTTCAGAGCATTACGACGTTCAGGCTGACATAGTCTGCATTGCGAAGGGCATTGGATCGGGACTGCCCATCGGTGCCTGTGTCGCACGAGCTGACATTATGAATTGGAAGCCAGGCGCTCACGCTTCAACGTTTGGTGGTAACCCAGTCTGTATTGCCGCTGCCTTGAAGACAATAGAGCTTCTCGAAGGTGGTTTGGTGCAAAACAGCGCCGAGGTAGGCGCTTATCTGAAAGCGGGCTTGGAGAAACTCAAAGCGAAGCACGATTGCATCGGCGATGTTCGAGGACTCGGAATGATGATTGGAGTTGAATTCGTTGCAGATCGAGACTCGATGAAGCCCGCACCAGAGTTGCGAGATCGGATTGAGGTAGCGAGTTTTGAACGAGGACTAATCCTGTTAGGGGCCGGACCCAACTCAATTCGCTGGTCGCCGCCATTGATCTTGAGCAAAGAAAACGTCGATGTGGCACTCGAGATATTCGACGCAGCCATCACTGCCTCGCTCAAGTCATAGCTTTTCGCAAAATGACGAGGGTCCAATTAACAGTTGATAACCAACATAATTGGACCCTCCTCAAACTCAACACAACTCAATATCGCTGCGGCACACCTTCAACACATCTCACCGTGTCGCGCGCTATTAGTAACTCTTCATCAGTAGGAATTACATAACAAGCCAGCCGGCTTTCGTCTTTGCTAATAAGACCTTCATAACCATTACTGGCAGCGGCGTTCTTTTCGTCATCGAGATCCAGCCCCAGCCATTCGAGCCCGTCACAGATTCTTGCTCGAACATCCGGCGAGTTTTCCCCGATTCCACCAGTGAATATCAGCGCGTTCGCACCACCTGTGGCTGCGAGAAACGCCCCAATGTATTTACGGGCACGATAACAAAATATCTCGATGGCGAGGTGAGCTCGCCGGTCGTTATTCTCCTGTTCCTCCGCAAGTAGTTCGCGCATGTCATTAGTCAATCCCGATATACCGAGTAAGCCCGACTGTTTGTTCAGCAGCGTCTCAACTTCACCGGGCTTCAGGCCTTCCTTCTCGCCGATAAAATCAAGCACCGCCGGATCGAGATCGCCCGAACGCGTGCCCATCACCAATCCTTCCAGGGGCGTCAATCCCATCGAGGTGTCTTGTGAATCGCCTTCGCGGATACCAGCGATCGAACAACCGTTTCCCAGGTGCAGCGTGATGACGTTGGTCTCTTCCCGGGAGATGCCACGGAGTTGGCGATAGCGATAAGCAACGTACCGGTGTGAGGTCCCGTGAAAACCGTAGCGGCGGATGCGATGGCGGCGATAGAGCTGGTAAGGAATTGCGTAAAGGAATGCGCGTTCTGGTAGCGTTTGATGAAAGGCAGTATCGAAAACAGCTACTTGTGGCAAACCGGAGCCCAATACATCTCGAGCTGCCTGGATTCCCTTAATATTGGTTGGGTTGTGAAGCGGTGCGAGTTCAATACATTCTTCGATTGCCCGAATTACCTTCTCATCAATCAATACTGAATGCTTAAAATGTTCACCACCGTGAACCACTCGATGGCCGACTGCGTGAATATCGGCAACGCTGGTGATGGCTTTTGGTCCATTATCGGAACCCGCCCATCGGACCAGATATTCCACAGCCGCACGGATATCTCGGAGAGTGGCAGTGGAGAGTTGTTTTTCACGATCGGCCGCTTGCAGCGAGACTATTGCCTCGCCACCAATTCTCTCGATCGTGCCCCGAGCTAAACGCTGATCTCCATTGGCCGTTATTAACGACAGATCGGTGGAGATGATCTGAAACTTGATGGATGATGAACCGCAATTAAGAACCAGAATATTCATGGGACGATAGTTTACGCGAGACTTCCGTAATTCTCGCACGAAGCCTCTCTTCGTCAACGGTCAATATTCGACCATCGCGGTAAATTTCCCGGCCGTCCACAACCGTCAACCTGACGTCGCGCCCTGATGACGCAAAAAGAAGAGTTGCTACCGGATCATACCCCGGTGTTTGGTGAGTTCCATCAATTGCCACTGCAATAAAGTCCGCTTTCGCGCCGATCTGGAGCGAGCCACCTGTCTGACCTAAACATTTAGCACCTCCACTGGTCGCGAGGTGAAGTAGTTCCGGGTTGCTAATTCGACTTTGACCATCATCGGGTGACGCTACGGCCCTTGATAACAGCGCCGCAAAACGGGTTTCTTCGAGAATATCGCAGTTGTTGTTACTCGCAACAGAGTCACTGCCTATCCCAACATTGATTCCATTCTGCAGAAATCCGCTGAGTCGAGCGAACCCATGGCCCAACTTCGAATTGGACTTTGGACAATGAACGATGCTGGCGCCGGTTGTAGCTATCGCTTCAAGGTCGGACTGGTTCACGCGAATGCAGTGAGCGAGTAAAGTCTCGGTTCCCAGTATTCCCCGATCTTTCAGATACTGAATTGGCGACAGTCCAGGGACATGCCAATCAATATTTCGCTTCTTCAGACCCTCCGCAAACAGACCTTTGCCATCCTGGATCAAAGACTCTTCTGCGGCGGATTCGGCAGCATGAATCATCAAAGACAAATTCTGTTGGCGAGCAAGATCTGCAATCAATTCAAGCTGGGGAGCCGAGACTGTATACGGGGAATGTGGGGAAACCCCAACGCGCACAAGGTCACTTTCCAGTGCGAGCAATTGGTCCACCTTCGTCTGCAAGGTAGCGAGGTTATCCTTAGCCAGGTTCGCGTCGGGTCCGAATGATTCCTGGAAGACAACTCCTCTTACACCGATTGCCTGGAGTGCCTTCATACTGATCCGGCCTGCATCGCTTGCATCTCCAACCGATGTTACTCCTGCCCGGGCCGCCTCACAGGCTCCCCACAACACCGAAACTTCGAGGTCATCCTCCGTCATTAAATCGAGCCGCGCTAAAGTCAGCTTACGCAGCCACGCAAAGAAATTCGACTCCTCATTTTCAAGATAACCACGCATCGCGGTTAGTTCCAGGTGGGTATGTGCATTGACGAGACCAGGCAGGATGATGGCTTCCCCTAGAGATTGAACTGAGGATTCGGGAAAGAGGGTTAACATTTCTTTCCGCGTTCCGACACCTACGACTTCGTTTCCATTGACTACGAGCGCGCCGTCCTCGACCGCCTCAGATGAAACTGGTAAAAGCCACCGTGCTGTATAGGTTGTCGTCAATGTAGGTTAACCAAGTCGATGCTGTGTAGTCGTCAAGAGTTCACCACCGAGCGTCCTCAATTGGCGCAACAGGCGTCGATTTCCGTCAAGCGACGTTACAACACTAACCTTGACTTCGTGCTCTCCACCTCCCAACTCGCGTACCTCGAAGTCTTCAAGATGGACGTGTTCGCGCTCAAATAGATCCAGAAGATGTTCCAGTAGTTCACTCGGATCGCGCGAGGTCAATGTGTAATGAAACATTCGCCGGCGCTTGATGACAGCGCGCTCCACAGAACGCAGCACCACCAGAACAATGATGATGAGCGCCGTTGAAAAAATCGCAATTCCAAAGAGGCCTTCCCCAATCGCGATGCCGACCGCGCCAACCACGAATATAGTGGCGGCCGTAGTTAGACCAGTTACAGAACCACGCGACTGCAAAATCACGCCGGCACCCAGGAAGCCAATGCCGGTCACCACCTGGGCTGCCAATCTTGCAGGGTCGGTGTAAGGCGCGCCACCACCGATATGTCGCGATACGATCATGTAAAGCGCTGCGCCAATGCAAATCAACACATTGGTTCTGAGTCCGGCTGCCTTGCGACTCAGTTCGCGCTCAAGACCAATGGCGCCACCACATATCATGGCGACCAATAGTTTTAACGCAACTATCAGTTCAGGAAAGTATTGACGTAGCAAAGTCTCTCCCAGAGCATCGCAGAAACAGATTAAGGATTGTGAACGGTTACCGCTTGATTCTTCGCAGTTTTGAGCTGACGGTAGCGTTGCATGATCGAGATCACGTACGCCTTGGTTGAGGGTATGTCAATCCGGGCGATGAACTCAGCCCCGGTTTGCCGCTTCCCCTCTTCCGCCACACGACTCCACTCAACCGCCCGGCTTGGTCCAGCATTGTAAGCGGCAACCATTCGGGTTTCCGCATCATTCGCATCCTGGAATTGCTCGTGAATCTTTTCGAGATACCAACAACCGACCTGAATATTGTGTTCGGCTTCGGTGAGGAAACTCTTTGGGTCACTGGACATTTGTCTTTCGAATTCTTTCATGCCAGTCGCTGCCGCCCACTCTTTGCCGACGGTTGGGGTCACTTGCATTAAACCAATCTCGCCATCTTTGCCGATCTTCCAGGGGCTGAAATACGTCTCTTCGTAAATGATGCTCCAAACTAGATCCGGATCGACGCGATAAACAGCTGCCTGCCGCTCAATCAAAAGGTCGTAGCGATGAATCCAGTAGTTGTTGAGGATAAAAGCAGCGAGGAAAAGGGTAAGGACTAAAGCTACAAAAACGACCACTCGTTTCATCAAGTTTCACAAGACTCTGCTCGAACGATTGAGAGTGAGCTCAAATCTTCCGTCGCGCCGAGTAGTTTAATTTTTCCGTTTGAGAGTCGACCAGTAACTGGCTTGCGAACAAGAGTAGTCAACTCCCTCGTAACGCGAACGAAGGGCATGTTCATCGAGCACGTGACCCTGTAACCAGACTTCAGCTTCGAGAGTGGCGCCAACACTTAGTGGACTGCCACGCAAGGCACGCTTATTCACCAAGACTTCCAACTTGATGCGTTCGAGATCCACGTGAATCCAGAAAAGCTCTCCTCCGGAAAGGGGATTCTTCAACGGTTTATAAGCAATAACCTGGCCCGACAAGCTCCAATCATTTTCATGCGCAGCTCTCGCGGGAGCAGCCTTTTCAAGCGGGACCCAACGAGCCTTGGCGGGCTTGCCGCTGCGAACCCTGGCGCGATACGCAAGACCACAGAGACCAACATGTAGTTCGGGAGCGCTAAAACTTGCGGAACCAACTTCGGTTAGATTCTGCAATTCAAAGAGTACTTCGCAATCGGTACCCTCGCGAAAGCCGTGAATGACTGCTTCACCCTCTTCGTCGTATTCCGTCAGAGCCCACGGAGAGATTGTTTGAATATAGCGAGCGCGAAAACCAGGCCGGCAGTCAGCGTAGAACAAGTCACCGCTGCCAGACTCGTAGAGCACGGTCCATACTTCCAGACCACCTCCGAGTTTCCAGCATCTGCCATGTAGAACAGCTCCTCGACGATTAAGTTGGGTTGGCTCTCCCTGGTCCCCTGCTCTTTCAGCAAGGTAGTTGAAGGCCTTCTCACTCGAAACTTCCAGACCGATTGTTTCAAAAGTAGGATTCATAATTCCGCAGTATCTAGTTACCGAGTTCACTTGTAATAATTGCCAGACTCATTATCACGCTGTGCGCTTTCGCTGTCTACGTTTATTCTTCGTAGTTGACTCGTTCTCAGCTTTCGGCGCGCGAGTTCTAAATCCGCGAATGACGCGTTCTGGACCATGAGTAGGTTGTTGACCTGATCTCACCATCTCCGCGAAAAGGTCAACATCATAGTCTGCTTCACGCGACATCTCTTCGCGTATCGAGTGCAGCACTTCAAGAAATCTTGGTCGACGATACATTGTGGTTGGGTCTTTGGTCTTTGGTCTTTGGTCTTGGATCTTTCTTTGGGCCTTGATCTTTTTGCTTGGTACTTTGTCTTTCATGGTGCTTGGTGCAAAGAACATAAAGCACCTAGTACTAAGTACAAAGTACTAAGCACCAATTCCAAAGATCAGAGCCCAAACCAAAGCCCACCTCCCTAATTAACCTTCTCTGTTGCTTCGGAGACGAGAAATTCAGGAGTCACGATCATCGGCACATAAAAACCGGCGGCGGTATTAAATAACCGAATCCTTGCCTGGCGTCTCACATTTGCCAGGTGTCCAAAATTCCACGTCACCAGATAGTCAATCTTATGAAAGGATGCAATCGCAACGTGTAAAGCATCTGCAATATACTTCCGATGAAAAATTCCGCGAGCGATGTAGCCTTCTGCCAGAATGGCTGCCTCTTCTGTTAGATCAACCTGCTCCAACGTCGTAATCAACTTTAAGTACGACGATCTATGAGGCTCAGTCACTCTACCCAATTCAGCAGCCACCAACGGCGAAATTACGGCCCGGTAATCGGGCATTTCATGTTCCCACCAACGGATCGTCAAATCTCGACGAAACGGCTCTCCATTGTCCAGATAGGCTCCGATTACTGACGTTTCAAGATACAAACTTTGCTTCATGGTGTTTCTGCCGCAGTTTCCGGCGTATTATCGGCGCTCTTTGGCCGTTGACCCAGCGGTTCAAGTCGCATCACGCCCCGCGCAAAATCAAAATAGATTTTGAAATGCTTCAAGTAATTTCCACCGAGGATGCCGCTTTGCGTGAACCCTGACGTTTCGTTCACCGGCTCGAGATCCAGAACCGCCGCACTTATCTTCTCCAATTTTGTCAGGCCCAAACTAAGCTTGGGCAACTGCAATAATTTTACATCTTCGGTGATACCCGCAGCTCCAAAGACTCTCATCTTTGAAGGCTGCAAGAGATCGAGGAGCTGCTCCTCTTGCGACAACTTTTCCGACACGACCGTTATGCTGGCTGCGGTGTCAATAATAAAGTTCATAGTCTTGTCGAACCCCTCAAGTCCTACTTCACCGCTCAAGAACCCGCTCGATGTGGTCCGTAACTGCACTTCAACTGTTCCTTCCGCTGAGATGGCGGCTAATGCCTGCGCCACCTCACCGCGTCGCAGGTTACTCCACGATTCAAAATCATCCGATTGATGTTGCCGGAGCAGTGTCATCTTACGATTACCATAATCGATCGACGTCAAAAACTTCGACACCACCGACAGTCCCAGATACCCGTCGACTGGAATATTCGTATCAAAGAACTTTCGAATGTAAACAGGCACATTGTTGATTTTGACATCTTCAATTTCGAGCGAATTGAGGAAGCCGTAAACGATTTCGAATTTACCGCCACCTCCAACCGCACGCGCCAGTCCACCTCGCGCAACTGCTTTCAGTCCCAGCCGGCTCGCTGTTTGTTCAGAGACAACCGACATGCCAGATCCGGTATCGAGCACAAAGCGCAACGGTTCCTTGTCCCCGTTGACCTTCACTTTCAAGATCGGACGATTGTCGACCGATTCAAATGTTATCGCTGTCCGGTTCTTACCATCCGGAACATATAACGAACCCTGACGCCCAAGGTAGCGCAAGAATTCAATCAGGCCAGCGATGCGGGCCCGGCGATCAGCGTCCGTCTTGGGCGCGATGACCAAAAATCGTTCGTACGAGTCAGCGGCCTCTTTATACTTCTCACTTCTTGCCGCGGCCTGACCCAGGTTGAAGACGTAATCCGGTTCATCCGGATCCAGGCTGGCGGCTCTACGAAGACCGGGTAAAGCGAGCGGGAGGCGGTTCTCATAAAAATCAACCATTGCCAAACCAGCGACTGCGAGCGCTTCGTTCTCATTGAGCGAGAGCGCCGTCCGGAACTCTTCGACCGATAACCTGAACTCGCCGGCTCCGAGTATGGCTGATCCCAACAACGCGTGCGCTCGAGCTGACAAGGGGTCAACGAGAATCACACGAGCGGCGTTGTCGTACGCGCCCTGAAGACTTCGTTGTTTGAGTAGACTATAACTCAAACCGAGTCGAGCCTCGTTGTCATGCGAATCTTTCCCCAACAAGTCTCGAAAAATCTTCTCGGCCAGTTTGAAATCACCCTGTCGTAGCGCTTTGTATCCTTTGTTATACGACTTCTTGTTATCAAAGCCTTTAACGGTTTGATAGTTTGATAGCGCTAAGCAAAAGAGTACGGCGGCCAAACCACACGCCGCCGTTTGTAAAAAGGTTCGTTGCTTAAGAGATTGCATGATTCACACCTTCTTGATTGAAGTTGTTGAAATCGGGGAGACGAACCTCATCTTTTCACTTCCGACATCACTTCAGAATCTCGCCAGTCTTCATAGACCATAAAACTAGATCGAGCTCATCAAAATCTACGCCGACATCTTTGGCGAACCGGCCAAACTCCTGTTCAATCTCCAGGTACTTCTTTCGCGTAGCTGGAGGCTTGATACTGTCTGTCACACCCACTTCGGTCAGACATCTCATTACATGCTTGTCGAGAATCGCGTGTCCGCGAATCCCGATGTTTCTAAGAAAGTGACTGGACTCTTTATAACCCAGGCCTTTCACTTGCTTTTCCTGGGCCAACCAGTCACGTCTTTCAAATGGATCAGAGAAACTGCGCAACCGTTTACGCAATTGCATTCTGAAGTTCTGGCGAAAGTAATTGCGCGTTGTGACTATGTAAGCTGGTCTCGCAACCGGGAACCGATGAGCCCCCGCCTTCTTTAATGCGAGCGTCATCTCTTCTGGCTGACCCTCGAGCAGAAGGGTTCGGACGGCGTCTACAGAAGCGATCCCCATTCGGGCTGAAGCTCCTGCGGTAAAAATGCAATACGCAAGTTCTTCCCAGAGACGGGCGTCCGAGCCTTTACGCCAAACCTCATCAAACTCACCGAGTCTCTTTCGAATTTCTCTACGCCGCGCTCGATGAGTGGCAATTACACTTTCGACTGTTACCGGTTCCTGATTGCGTTGCACTTTTGTTTTGTCAATACGGCGATTCTATGAGTGTGCCGGAAAGCTTGTCAACGAATCGTCAAGACGCTTCAGCGCCCCTTCATTTAGGGAGTAACAGCTTCCGTTTTTGTCAAGCAAAATCTTTACTGTCAACTTTCTCGCCCCTCAGATAACAAGGTACTACAAGCGACAGACAAAGTTCGCTATTATGGTTGACGGGTTCGATACCCATGACTCAGCGCTTGGAACATCCCAGTCCGTAAAGAGCGCATCTGAAGTAAGTGCTCTCCTCACGTTCCTAACTATGATTGGTAATTACCAGAGACGAGTTGTCCATGGAGGTTTGAGCGCAATCAGCGTCATCGCTGGTGTGTTACTGCTTACCGTCTTATTTGCGCGGACATCAAACGCCTTCGCCCAACAACCACAACCAACTCCGAGTCCTTCGGTATTAACGCCGGGTATTCCACAGCAATCTCCATCGCCGCAGGGCTCTCCGACTCCTGCTGATGATGGCCGGCCTGTGCTCTACGGGACACAAGGTGTTCTCGTTCAAGCACTCGATGGCAAGGTGGTAGCGGCTCAATCGGAGAATCAGCAATTTAATCCCGCCTCAGCGGTAAAACTTGCTACCGCTCTGATTGCCTTGCGCACATTTGGACCACAGCATCGCTTTGCGACCGGGGTTTGGTCAGATGGCACACTCGACAAATCGACCGGCGTGTTAAGTGGAAACCTTTACATATCGGGGCGCGATCCTTCATTTCATTACGAGCACGCAATCTCACTGGCGAGGGAACTCAACAAACTCGGTATCAAACAAGTGAGCGGAGATCTGGTAGTGGCGCCGGGTTTCACGATGAATTTCAACTCGTCTTCGCGCCGGTCTGGTGAGCAGCTCTACGACACGCTCGATTCAACCATACGGTCTTCCGAAGCCATAAATGCCTGGAACTATCAACGCACATTATTAAACGAGACGATCGCGCCCGAAACAGTGCCTACCGTGGCCGTGATGAACGCCGTCATCGTGGGACCAGTCTCTCCAAATGCGAAGCTGCTCTTAACTCAGAAATCGAGCAAGCTGTCTGACATCTTAAAGGTGTTGCTGTGCTATTCAAATAACTTCATGGCCGAGCGCATCGGTGAAGGTCTTGGTGGACCTTCTTCGGTGCAGCAGCAGTTGACGACACTTCTCGGCATTGGTCCATCGGAAATTCGACTTTCATCGTTGAGCGGTCTGGGCTCAAATCGGATCAGTCCGGCAGTAATGATGAAGATTTATAGAGCGCTGCTGGTCGAGCTCAAGAAGAACGGATTGGCTGCCTCCGACATACTGCCGGTTGCAGGCATCGATCCCGGCACGATGAGAGAGAGGTTTACCGGGCCCGCCTGGCGTGGAAGTGTGATAGCAAAAACAGGAACGCTGGTCAGAACAGATGGCGGAGCAAGTGCACTCGTTGGGCAAATGAAGAGTCAGAATGGAGAGACACTGTACTTCGTAATCATGAATCAGCGCGGCAGCGTAACTCGGTTCCGAGAGAATCAAGACTACCTGGTGATGCTGATTCAAAACACTCGCGGTGGACCGAAGTCGTTTGACTACAAGCCGGTGATGTTGCCGATGCAACTTTCTGACACTGAGAGTTCATTAGCGACGTCGGAAGAATATGCGCCGAAGATAAAAGGTCAGATGAGTCATCCGTAAGGAAGCGAGCCGCTACTATCTGTTGTCGAGCATTTCTCATTGATCATTTTCCATTGGTCATTTCCCATTTGTGCGATGGGCGAACCTAAGTTGTTAGTGAAGAGAAAATGACAAATGATCGATGACCAATGACCAATGACAGTATGCGCCCTGAAGGTCTTGCGATCCTCAGGGCGCTTTACCGTCCAACCACTCGCGGCGTGCGGCACCGCAAAGTAGCGGACGATTTCGTGATGCGACTCACGGTGCTTAGGGGCACCAATCAAGTTAAAGTGCAAAAGCCGTCACTTTTCCGAAAACAATTGCTGTCTTTGGCTCCGTATTGAAAAGAGGCCGAGACTGTGTGTGAAAAACTCGGAATTTCACCGCCCATTTCAGCCCACGGATGACTTAGTTCAGCCGCGTGGTGATTCAACTTCTCCCTCGTCGCCGCATGCCGAAACAAGGTTGACGCGAAATTCGGCCAGGTGGAAATTGAATCTCCACGCGGCTTCAAGCCGGTGGTGTCGCGCAAGCACAATGGTACCCAAGCCAGAGGCGCGGATTGATCAATATTTATGAATAGCTTGACAGCGCGGCGTGTAACAACGAACATTGCGTGGCATTCTTGAAGCACGTGACCACGCACTCCAACTCTAGTTACACCGCCTGATGGCCGACATCCTACTCGTCGAAGATAAAGAGAGTTTACGACGCGTTCTCCGACTCACTCTCGAAAACGCAGGTTATAGCGTAGCCGAGGCCGATGACGCGCGGACTGCGCTCCACGAAATCTCCAACGCTCGTCACCGTCTGATACTCACAGACTTACGCATGCCGCATGGATCGGGCCTCGATGTCCTGCGCAGTGCGAAAACCGCCGACCCCGACGTTCCGGTCATCGTAATGACTGCCTTCGGTTCAATTGACGAGGCGGTGCAGGCGATGAAAGAGGGAGCTCACGATTTTCTGCAAAAGCCCGTCGACTCAAATCACCTCTTGTTGCTGGTCGAACGCGCGCTCGAACAGGCCAGGTTGCGAACTGAAAACCTATTGTTGCGCGAAGAGTGGGCCAAACGATACGGCTTTCCCAGAATCCTCGGAGAATCAGACGCGATCAAACAAGCTGTCGGAGAAATTCAACGCGTAGCGCAGACTGAGGCAACAGTCCTGTTACTCGGAGAATCCGGCACCGGCAAAGAACTCTTCGCGAGAGCGGTACACCATCTATCAAATCGTCGTGAAAAGCCTTTCGTCGCGGTCAATTGCGCTGCCATCCCGGAAACCCTGATTGAAAACGAGTTATTCGGACATGAACGCGGCGCTTTCACGGGAGCTAATGATCGCCGGCAAGGTAAGTTTGAGCTGGCTTCGTCGGGCACCGTGTTTCTCGACGAGATTGGCGAGCTACCCCTTGCGGTCCAGGGAAAACTTTTACGAGCAATTGAAGAGCGAGTCATCGATCGTATTGGAGGTCGCGCGCCTGTGCAGGTCGACGTCAGGGTTGTTGCAGCAACCAATCGAGACCTCAAGCGCGCTGTCGATGATGGACAATTTCGTGGCGATCTATTTTTTCGGTTGGCTGTCTTCCCTCTCGAAATTCCTCCCTTAAGGGAACGTAGTGACGACATTGCCTTGCTTGCCAAACACTTTGCCGCGCAGCTTGGTAAAGATCTACGAGGCCGCGAGGCTACGTTGAACGATGCAGCCTTACGAACTCTTCGGCAGTATTCATGGCCAGGCAACGTAAGGGAGTTAGAGAACGCCATTGAGCGGGCTTGCATCCTCTCCGACACATTGTTGCTTGGTCCAGAAAACTTCGAGTTGACGAGTAATCGACAGTCAGTCGGCGAAGATGACTTTCAAACCCTCGATTTGACGGGCTCACTCAGCGACGTCGCCCACCGGGCAACAAGTGCGGTAGAACGAAAAAAGATCCTTGCAGTGCTCTCTTCAAACAACGGTAATAAAGCGAAGGCTGCTGAGGACCTGGGGATTAGTTATAAGACCTTGCTTCATAAGATGAAGGAATACGCAATCTGAATATCGATGAACGATTCAACTAAATCGTCTGACTCCGAGCTCCTGCCAAATCAACGAGACTCCTCTTTAAATTCGGGAAAACCTGGCACCGTTGTCGAGAAAGGGGCGTCGACTGTTGCCGGGGAGACAATCGAACAAGTTGGTGCGTCAACGCCCGAAGCCCAGTCAAAGGGTTCAACCGCAAAAGCAACACCGAGCACTGGACGGTCCGCATTCTTTGTGGGTGCCGGCATCCTAATTAGCCGTATCGTTGGTCTCATCAGACAACGAATCTTTGCGCATTACTTTGGAAACAGCGGCGCCGCTGACGCTTTCAACGCGGCGTTTAGAATCCCAAACTTCTTACAAAATGTATTTGGTGAAGGCGCTCTCTCCGCTTCTTTCATTCCGGTCTACGCGAAGCTTCTGGCGCAACACGATGAGAAGGAAGCTGCGAAAGTAGCAAACGCTGTTTTTGGTCTGCTTGCACTCGTAACCTCCGTCATAGTGCTTCTTGGCGTATTTGCAACTCCTTATATCGTTACGATTATCGCAGCCGGTTTTCAGGATGAGCGACGCGAGTTGACGATTACGTTGGTCCGAATTTTATTTCCAGGCGCCGGACTGCTCGTGATGTCCGCGTGGTGCCTGGGAGTGTTGAATAGTCATCACAAATTTTTTATCTCATATACCGCTCCAGTAGCCTGGAACGTGGCGATTATCACCGCGTTGGTCGTCTACGGAAGCCGCGTGGAACCGGCGGCACTTGCCAGGATGACAGCGTGGGGATCGGTGATCGGTAGTGCGCTGCAGTTTAGCGTGCAACTACCCACCGTATTGCGACTCATACATCACTTTCGTCCCACGATTGATCTCGTCAACTCACATGTTCGGACCGTAACAAAAAACTTCTTTCCAGTCTTCATCAGTCGCGGAGTGGTACAGATAAGCGCATTCGTAGATGCGTTGCTCGCGAGCTATCTGGGCCAGGGCGCCGTCTCTGCTCTGACGTATGCTCAGAGTCTCTACACTCTGCCGGTGAGTCTATTTGGAATGTCGGTTTCGGCGGCAGAATTACCGGCGATGTCCAAATCGCTGGGCGCAGCTGACGTGGTCGCTGAGACACTGAGACGACGGCTGGACAATGGACTACACCGGATTGCGTTTTTCATCGTACCCTCCTCAATGGCGTTTCTGGCCCTGGGTGATGTCATCGCGGCCGTGCTCTACCAGACCGGAAAGTTTACTGCCCGAGATTCCACGTACGTTTGGGCGATTATCGCCGGATCATCCGTTGGTCTACTTGCTTCCACTCTTGGCAGGCTTTACTCGTCTACGTATTACGCGCTCGGCGACACTCGCACTCCGCTCCGATATGCAGTGGTCAGAGTCGTGCTGACGACCGTGCTTGGGTATATCTGCTCAATCATGGTTCCTCCCTACCTGGGACTGGAGCTTCGTTGGGGCGCCGCTGGTTTAACAATTTCCGCCGGACTTGCCGGCTGGGTGGAGTTTGTTCTGCTGAGGCGGTCGTTAAACCGAAGGATAGGCCAAACGGGGCTGAGATCCCGTTACGTAATCCAACTATGGTCGGCGGCGGGTTTGGGCGCAGCAGTAGGTTGGGGGATAAAGCTATTGGTTGGGAGAATCCACCCAATACCGCTGGCAATCCTGGTTTTGGGCGGTTATGGGACAACCTATTTTGGGCTTACCGGAGCTTTTGGGATCCCGGAAGCGCGCGAGGTCCTCAACCGTGGCCTCAGAGTGGCACGACTCAAGCGCTAGAGTTTATAGATTCTGACAAAAACCCAATAAAACGGGCTCCAAAAAATTTTTAACTATTTTCTGGAAAGGGTTCTCCATTAACAATTTTTCTTAAGTATCCTGGAAAACGGACAGTTGGTGCAGCGGCAGGTCAGGGGGGCGAGGTGGCGGACCCTCTTTTTTTGGTGCTTGTTGCAGCTTCTGATTGACCCTGCCTCTTGAGTCTTCCTATCATCCCTTTGTGCAACCCGTAATCTTCGCCGAGCAAGCCCGTGAGATCGACCGTCTCACCTCCGATAGCTATCAAACGCCATCATCCTTTCTAATGGAGGCCGCTGCCAACGCTTGCCTTAGAGCGCTTGAAGCTGAGGCCGGCTCATTAAACAACAAGAAGGCCCTGGTACTATGCGGCCGAGGCAATAATGGCGGAGACGGGGCCGCTTTAGCTCGAGGCTTGTCCAGGGTGGGCGTGCATTGTGATGTTGTCTTGTTCGGCAAGCTGTCGGAGACGATTGGCGATGCAAAAACAAACTTCGCGATGGTCAAACAGCTCGCCAGGTTCGAAGCCGGGTCGGCTGCTTCACCGTCACCAGTCACATTCACCGAGTGCGATGGAATAGCCGCCTGGGAGCAAATCGCTCGACCCCGGGGCGCATATGATTTCATTATCGATGCGCTCTTCGGCACCGGTCTTAGTCGCCCGTTAGATGGCGTCTACTTACAGGTCATCGAGCACCTGTCGCTGCTAAAACAAGCGCGAAGTCGAGCTGCGGCCGAAAGACCGTTAATCCTTTCAATAGACATCCCTTCCGGACTGAATGCAGACAAGGCCAATCCAATTGGACCAGCAGTTACGGCCGACTTGACTGTTACCTTTACGGCTCCAAAACCTGCAAACGTGTTGCCGCCGGCTTCCAGCTTTGGCGGTCGCCTGGTTGTTGCAGATATTGGATCACCTGCTTCGCTAGTAGAGAAAACCAAACCATGGTTATTCGTGACTGAGGAAGCGGAAGTTCGACAATGGTTAAGGCGGACGCGCTACACGCCCGAGTCCTATAAGAATACCCATGGACATGTCCTGATTGCCGCAGGATCGCGCGAATACAGCGGAGCGCCAGCCTTATGCGGAAATGCAGCCATGCGATCGGGTGCCGGCCTTGTAACAGTCGCTACGCCCGCATCGGCTCAGAGCGTTGTCGCCACCAAAGTAATGGAGGAAGTAATAACCACCTCACTTGCCGAAACTGATCGCGGAGCCATCAGTGACGCTGCACTGGAAAGCTTTTTGCAGTTCGCCAAGAGAGTCGACGTCGTTGCGATTGGTCCAGGTTTGACGTCAGATGACGAGCGAACACGGACGTTTGTCCGCGACGTAGTTCGCCGGCGCAGCTTCCCACTGGTGATTGATGCCGACGGTCTAAATTCGCTCGCACCATGGCCGGATGATTTAAGCGGTACCAGGACGTTGCCGATAGTACTAACTCCTCATCCAGGTGAAATGTTGCGTTTACTTGGAACCGAGAATAAATCGACGATTGTCGGCCGAGTTGCCGCAATTCGTGACTTTGCAACTCAGCATGAGGTAATCCTTGTTCTCAAAGGATCCCGGTCAATTGTTGCGACTCCTGATGGCAAGGTCCTAATCAACCCAACTGGTAATCCTGGCGTAGGAACGGCCGGAGCAGGAGACACACTCACCGGCATCATCGCAGGTTTCCTGGCTCAGGAATACGCAAACACTAAGACTGATCCTGATCCGGTTTGTGCAACAGTAGCCGCACTCTTTGTCAGCGGATTAGCTGGAGACTTTGCTGCCCGGAAATTGGGTATGAGAACAATGGTTGCGTCGGACATTCGAGATCATTTCAGCGATGCCGTTAGGTTTTTAGATGCTCAAGGAGAGACTCCCAGTTTTGATTGAAGCGCTGCAAAACCAAGTACTCTTAACTGGTCACTTTAAAAGCCACTCGCCTGAAGAGACTTTCAACTTTGGGCATCAGCTGGGCTCTCGTTTAAAAGGAGGAGAGATATTGCTGTTGAGTGGACCACTGGGAGCGGGAAAAACAATCTTCGTCAAAGGCATCGCCTCCGCACTCGGTATCGATGAAGAGGATGTCACAAGTCCCTCATTTACACTCGTAAATCCTTACACCGGCCGGCTTCGGCTTTATCATCTTGATTTATATCGTTTGGATGAGGGGGCAAGCGCAGCGCATGCGGTGGATCTTGAGGACTTACTGGCGGATGAAGAGAGCGTAATTGTGATCGAGTGGGCTGAGCGAATGGGAGGATATCCACTTCCTGATAGTGTCTGGCAAATTGAGATTGCCGGCGATGGTGACCAACCGCGGGCAATCTCAATTCAACCACTGAAGCAAGTCTAGTTAGAACAGTATTTGTCGAACGCTGAAGTCAACTCCTGAGCGATTTGGGTTGCATCGCGACCTTCAATCTGAAATCGCTCAAGCATGTATACCAACTCGCCGCCCTTAAGAATTGCGATCGACGGGGAAGATGGTCTAAAGCCTTTGAAGTAACTTCGGGCTCTTTCCGTCGCTTCAATATCAGCACCTGCAAAGACAGTAGCAATTTTGTCAGGCTTGACGTCGTGCTGCAGAGCCATCGCAACGCCAGGTCGGGCTTTTCCTGCTGCACAACCACAAATTGAGTTAACAATAACCATTAAGGTACCTTCGTTTGAAGTCACGGCTTCATCGACGGCTTCCGGTGTTTTTAGTTCTTCCGCGCCCAGGCGAGTCAATTCTTCTCGCATTGGGCGAATCATAATTTCGGGATAAGGCATGTGTTCAAAGCTCCTGAATCTAATTTCTTAGGAATATAGCACGCGGCGTGAATCTGATCGAATGTACGCTTTTTAGGGTAGGCTAGTCTCGGGCGTAGCAAGGGTCAGTACTGTTAGTCTCGGGCGTAGCGAGGGTCAGTACTGTTAGTCTCGGGCGTAGCAAGGTCAGTACTGTTAGTCTCGGGCGTAGCAAGGGTCAGTACCGATTCGCGGTAGCGTCGGGTGAGTCTCCAGCTGATAGGACTTTGCCTACAGCCGGGTACTCACCCGACGCTACCGTGAATCGGTACTGACCATTGTCATGGTAGTAACTTCATCAGCTCCGAGTGCAATAAGACAACATCAGGTGATTGCTGCAGAGCCAGGAAATAGTTCCGTTGAAACTCTGATCCCGACTCCGACGGCGAAAGTAGTTGCCTGACTCGATCGATCAAAGCCCTTCCGTCTTCCTCAGTCGCAGCCTTTTCAGAATCTAACGTGTCAAGCATTTCATCAACTTCGACGATCAATTCCGACAATCGGTGCAGCCAGTCGAACCATGGATCTTTCAAGGCTAGTTGGAGAAATTCATAGCTGTTGTTGATCTTCCCCCGGGCCCGTTCGAACCCGATTCGCTCTGTATCGAGCAATAACTTATGAAGTTTCAACATCCCCTGTCTCAAGTTTTTGAGACTCTCGCGCATTTTCTCGGATAGACCATCGTCGCCCATTACTATTTATTCGACTCCTTTACTTCGTCTTGCTCCAGTTCGCTCACGATAGCCTCAATGTCTATCACTTTACGCTGCAATTTCACAACGGGAGTCTTTAGATTGTACAACCTGATTCGTTGATTAAGTTCAGCACCAATCTCACGAAATTCTGTCACCGCCCTCTCCCAATGCGCTGAGCCAGGCAAGTAGAGTTTCCTGGCACGACGCAAGACTGCCAACGCCTGCTGTTGCCTGGCGTCGATATCTTTCAATTCTTCAATCCATGCTGGAGCAAACCCGGCGTTTCGAAGTAAGCGATGTGTGGTTCTGAGATCTGGGTCTTCGAAAGGATTCTCCTCGAGATCGATTGGCTCGCCCGCACCAGCCAGATCCTCAAACTCGCCGCGCTCCATCGACTCGCGAATCAACCTATCGACTAAGCTTTCCCACTTACTCATATGGCTTCCGGTCCTAATTTGTTAGGGTACGTCCTAAGGAGCGGCCCCCCGCTCATGAGTCTGAGGGCAGTCCACGGAGACGCCTCTACAGATTAAGACACTATTGAACGGTCGTGCCAGTGCCACCCGTTCCGCGATCGCTGTGCTATGATCCACGCGATGACTGGCGCCATCTCCCTCAACACCCGGATTGAGGATCTTCACAGTTTTAAGATTGCGCGGTTAGGACAAATCCTTTCCCGTAAACTCGCAGCTGCTGTAGCACACTTCGCCAATAAGGCCAGCTATACAGAGGCTACTGTTGAGGATCTACTCAGCTATCTGCCTTTCCGTTATGAGGATCGATCACATCTGACCACAATCAAAGATCTTCAGGATGGAATGGAGGCGTCACTCGAGTTAACCGTCAAACTATCAGGTGGATATCAAGTTAAAAATCGACGTACAGCTGGCAGATCGCGTCTGTTTATATTTGAAACCGCGGCAACCGACGCCGCTAACACTGGCCGCCCCGTAGTCGTATGGTGGTTTGTGTCCGGCCGGCACTGCTACGAAATCGTCAAGTACTACACTGGCAAACTCACGCGAGGGACTCGCTTCATAACCTTCGGACGTTGGGACTGGGACAAGCGGCGCGGTACATTTTCGCTGAGACTGCAAAAACCTGCCGACGAGCTCGAAATCCTGACTCGGGTCGAGCCGGATGAAGACGAACCCGAAGAATTAGATCCAGAGCATTCAGAGGAAAATGCTCCGGACCCGACGTTAGCAGCCATCCACGTGGGCCGTCGTGTCCCGGTATATCGGAAACTGGGGAACTTCAACTCAAAACGCGTTCGAGAGATCATCCACGCCATTCTTGAGAATCTTGATCCCGAAACGATTCAAGAAACTCTTCCAAAGGAATTGCGCCAAAGGATCAAACTGATGGATCGTAAGACAGCGCTCAGCGAGATCCATTTCCCGCCAAAGTCGGCCTCAATGCATGAGTATGAGATTGCTAGAAGCGCTGCACATATCAGACTGATCTTCGAAGACTTTTTCTGGTTGACATTCGCCATTGGTCTAAAACGTGGCAAGCGAATTAAGGAAACGAAACCACAAGCAGTCAAGATTGATAAGGGCGTTAAGGATGCCGTGTCTGAAGTCCTTCCGTTCAAACTCACGGGCGCTCAGCGAAAAGTTACGGTCCAGATCTTCAACGATATGAAGTCGCCTGCACCGATGAACAGGCTTTTACAAGGCGATGTGGGAAGTGGCAAAACAATCGTGGCGCTGATCGCAATGGTGGCTGCAATGCGAAATGGATTGCAGACGGCGTTGATGGCCCCGACCGAAATACTCGCCGAGCAACACGCCAGAAATGTCAAACGGCTGCTGGCTAAAACACCATATCGAGTTGAACTGCTAACTGGTTCTTTGAAGCCGGCAGAAAAACGGAGGCTGCAACAGGCCTTGAGCGCCGGTGAGATTCATGCAGTCATCGGAACTCAAGCATTGATCCAGGATGCCGTATCTTTTGAAAACCTGGGGTTGGTGGTTATTGATGAACAACATCGATTCGGAGTGCTGCAACGAGCTGAATTGCGCGGACGAGGTTTGAATCCCGATGTTCTCGTTATGACGGCCACACCGATCCCGCGCTCATTGGCGATGACGGTGTACGGAGACCTGGATGTCTCGGTAATTGACGAACTCCCACCGGGTCGCACACCTGTACAAACCAAGGTTTTCGGTGAGGACCAGCGACAGGAGGTGAAGAGCTTAATCTCTCGGGAAGTTCGAGCCGGACGCCAGGTCTACGTAGTCTATCCGCTCGTCGAAGAGTCAGAGAAGATGGATTTGAAAGACGCCACTCGTCGCTTTCAATATCTTCGAGATACGGTATTTCCTAAGTTCACGGTGGGTTTGTTACACGGGAAGATGAAGCCGGCTGAAAAAGACGAAGTAATGAAAAAGTTTGTCGCAGGAGAGATCCAGATACTCGTCTCAACCACCGTAATCGAAGTTGGAGTGGATGTACCAAATGCTTCAGTGATGATCATTGAGCATGCCGAACGTTTCGGGCTGTCTCAACTACATCAATTGCGAGGTCGAGTCGGACGAGGCGCAGAGCAAAGTTTTTGCATTCTGCTGACGAGCGACAAACAGACCGCAATAGCTCAGGAACGGCTGGGCATAATGGAAAAGAGTGGAAATGGTTTTGTTATTGCCGAAAAGGACCTTGAGCTGCGTGGGCCGGGCGAATTGCTTGGAACAAGACAATCAGGCGTGCCTGAGTTGCGGGTCGGCAATATAGTTAGAGATCAGCAACTGCTCGAAAAAGCTCGACGCGAAGCAGAGGTTTATCTTAATAAGGAAGACTCTGCGGTTACTCAAAAGATGATCCGCTACGTTAGTGACGAATCAAAGTTTGGACTCGCCGCCGTAGGTTAATCGATGCGCATCATTGCCGGATCCTACAAAGGTCGCACACTCAAGAGTCCGCCTTCAATGCATGTGCGTCCCACGTCAGATCGTCTGCGTGAAACTCTTTTTAATGTGATTGCTCCCCGAATTTCGAACGCTCGGTTCCTCGATCTATGTGCGGGCACGGGAGCAGTTGGGATTGAAGCCCTGTCGCGCGGTGCGGCTCATACAACCTTCGTGGACCGATCCCGGAAAAGCTGCACGCTGATCGAGTCCAACGTCGCGTTGTGCCGCATCTCTGAAGAGCAGGCCGAGATTTACAATTCCGATGCCGCAGACTTTCTTCGCCAGGCTGTCTCCTGGAAAATGGCGCCATGGGATGTAATCTTTTACGACCCTCCCTACAAAGACGATCCAACGCCGCTGCTTGAGCTGATTGGGATACATCAACCACAACTACTTAGCGATGGCGGAATAGTTATTGTCGAACATCACCACAAATTGGAGTTGCCTCAGGTGCTCGCCAAGTTAGACCGCACAAGAGTCCTCAAACAGGGTGACTCATCGCTGAGCTTTTTCGCTGGGCGCGCCTGACACTAGTTAATTCCCGCTCCATCCGAACGGCGCCATCGATAAATCCCGTCTTGGCTATGAACATGTAACCCCTACCGGGGTGGGACCCGCTGACATTGGCGAGTTGAAAGGCGACGGCAACATCTTGTGACGGCATTGTGCGCTTCTCTGCGTATCTCTGCGATGCTTCAGTTCAAACCAAGGTGAGTTCTAGCTTCGACTCAGAAAAGACGCAGAGGGACGCTGAGAACCGCAGAGGACGCTGAGAACACAAGAGGAGGGTGGTGTGGCGACAATAGTCTGGTCGTGTTGTTAAAATCGTTCCCATGCAACAGGAAATGCTCGTACTTGGGATTGAAACATCCTGCGATGAAACGGCGGCAGCTATCGTTCGGAACGGTCGAGAGATCGTTTCTTCTGTTATCTCCTCACAAATCGCCACGCACAAACGCTTCGGTGGGGTGGTACCGGAACTAGCCTCGCGTGAACACCTCGACAAAATTGTTCCGGTGGTCAGCGAAGCCTTTGAGCGCGCTCAAATGCAGCCGCGCGACGTCGATGGAATAGCCGTCACCGTTGGTCCCGGGCTGGTTGGATCTCTGCTCGTCGGAGTTTCCTACGCCAAAGCAATGGCATATGCGTTAAAGAAGCCTTTCGTTGGCGTAAACCACATCGAGGGTCATATTTATTCAGTGGCATTTGAAAATCCGCCGATTGAATATCCCGCCGAAGCATTAATCGTCTCAGGTGGCCACACGAACATTTTCTATATTCCGGAACCGGGAAAGTACAAGGTCGTCGCGCGAACCCGGGATGATGCGGCCGGCGAAGCCTTTGATAAGGTGGCAAAACTACTAGGGCTCGGTTATCCGGGTGGTCCAATTATCGAACGCCTGTCGCGTGAGGGAAATCCAAAGGCAGTTCCTTTTGCAATACCACGAATGGGCGATGGCCTGCCTGATTTCAGTTTTAGTGGTCTCAAAACAGCTGTCAGCAAGTATGTGCGCGAGACAGGTCTCCAGCCAGTGGGAAAAGATGAAGAACCCACGCCCGCTGTGAAGGATTTGGCGGCAAGCTTTCAACACATCGTGGTCCAGTCGCTGGTCCAGACCATGGAGCGCATCGCCAATGAATATTATCCGAAGACCCTGATAGTCGCTGGTGGAGTCGCCTGCAACGGGAAGTTGCGAGAGGAATGCCGAGTAATGGCTACTGAACTCGATTTGCCTGTTTATTTCCCGTCACCACATTTATCGACTGACAATGCTGCGATGATTGCCGCGGCCGGCACGGTCAAGTTACAGGCGGACGAACGCGGCACGCTCGACATGAATGCCGATGTCACGTTACGTCTCCAGAATATTGATCTTGAAGAGGAGGCGGCCAGGCGAGCAGGCGTGAGGTACCGGCTTTAGTTCTTGCTTTTCCTTTGTTTTCGTAGTCTCGTCACGCGAGACTTAAGTGGGCCTTATCAACCCTCTATCGTACTCATCGCCGTCACTGCCCGCTTTTCATAAGCTGCAATGGTGGCGATGTTTTTCTTTTCGACCTCGGTCAGAGAGGTCTCGCTGAAAGTCGGGTCGGGCTTGTACCAATCAAAACTTGAAAAGTACTTCTGCAGCCAGGGCTCCTTAAAAACCTTGCCGCGACGAGCGTAGATTTCCTGTCGCATTTGACTCGCATCTTCCAGGAAGAGGCCGGTCAACAATGAAGCGGTAATTGCTTTGGTTCCCAGTTCCTGGTGAATTTCGTTCTCGCGCTTGACGATCGTTTCTACGTTTGTTTTGTCAAAGCCGGAGAGTTGGTCATCCTTAAAGTTTTCATCAGGCGCATACCATGGTTGCTGGAAGAAGTACTGCTGCAGCCATTCAGCCCGAAACGAACGTCCATGCCTCGCGTAAACCTCATTCCGCAAAAGGCGAAGTTCGTGAAGACTTAATCCGTCGAGCATCCTGGGTGAGAGTGGACGCTCCTCAAATAACTCCATATCGCCCGGCAGCAGAGCGACGTTCCGCTGACGCTTCTGTGCAGCAGTCAGCGCCACCAGATTTTTGCGTTCAATGGCCGTCAATTTCTTCGGATCGTAGTTCGCACTTGGGAAATACCAGTAACGCTCTTCGAAGTAACGTTGCAGCCATGGCTCATCGTCAAAACGCCTGCCGTGAATAGCTTCGACTTCGGCGATCAATACTTTCCATTCGGCACCGCTGTGCTTACCCAGTTTCCTGGTGTTGACTGCGCGGTCTTTCCAATAGCGCATATCGCCCGGCTGAATAGTGGCGTGTTTACTGGCCTCCGCAACCCGAATCAAGTCCAGGTTGCGTCGCTCGGTGTCGTTCAGCATCGAGTTACTGAACTCAGCGTTTGGCTTGTACCAGGATTGTGATTCCAGATAAGCCTTGATCTCTGGATCTTTGAAAACACGTCCATGACGCCCGAAAACAAGGCCCCGCACCAATTTCAGGTCCTCGATGGACAGGGCCTGGACTTGCGGCTGTTTCAAGGAAGTCTTGCGGAAATCGAAGTCCTTCCAGGCGTCCAAAGGATCTTGCGCGTGCGTAACTGCGCAGAATAGACCAATCAATAAAAGTGAGCAGCAACGATAACCACGGAGTCGGGAGGTTCTAATCATCATCTTCTCGCTTTCCCAAATCGGCGCGTTACAAGATTAACTGAAAATGTTCCGCACTTTATCGACCAGCCCTTTATCTTCGAGATCTTTAGTCTCAACTTCGGCGAGCTGTTCCAGCAAACGACGCTGTTCTCGAGTCAGTGAGGTTGGTGTAATCAACGTGACCGAGACAAATAGATCTCCCCGGCCGCGTCCACTGAGCACCGGCATTCCCTTCCCTCTCAATCGAAAAACGGTTCCTGTTTGCGTTCCCATCGGGACCTTCAGTTTGTCTTCGCCTTCAAGTGTCTTCACCATGATCTCTGCCCCGAGAGCGGCCTGGGCAAAAGTAACCGGCACGGCCTCGTACAGATTGCTACCTTGTCGCTCAAATACCTCATGCTCGGTAACGTGGATAACCACATAGAGATCACCAGCTCCGCCACCCTGCGTACCCGATTCGCCTTCACCTTGAATACGAAGTCTGGAACCAGTTTCAACTCCAGCCGGGACCTTAACTTCCATTTGCTTCTCGCGCTCGACCCGACCGGCACCGTGACAGGTAGCACATGGATCCTTGACGATCTGGCCTACCCCACGACAGGCGTGGCAAGTACGAGCAACGGAGAAAAATCCTTGTTGATAACGAACTTGACCGGTTCCCGAACAGGTGTTGCAGGCTTCGGGTTGCGTTCCAGCGGCTGCACCTGAGCCCTTGCACGTATCACAACCTTCAAGGCGAGGAATGCGGAGCTGTGCAGTCATGCCCGCCGCTGCTTCCTCGAGTGAAATTTCTAAGTCATAGCGGAGATCGGCTCCACGCTGAGCGGCCGACCGCCTTGAACCACTTCGGCTTCCACCAAAAACGTCGCCAAAACCAAACAGGTCGCCAAGAATGTCTTCGATTCCACCAAAGCCAGGCGCTCCTCCCCAGGCACCGGAGCCGGCGCCACTGGAAACACCTGCGTGTCCGAAGCGATCGTATTTCCGCCGCTGCTCAGCGTCTGACAAAACGCTGTAAGCTTCGGCGGCCTCTTTAAACTTCTCTTCTGCACTTGCGTCGTTCGGATTCTTGTCAGGATGGTATTTAACGGCGAGGCGTCTATATGCACTCTTGATTTCTTGATCTGTTGCCGTGCGAGTGACGGCCAAAATCTCGTAATAATCTCTCTTACTCATTCGATCCTATTTTTAACCTCTCGAAAATATAGCTGAAAATTTTAAATGGGAATTTTAACTCTCTGAAGTTGATTCAGAGTTGGGGTTCATCATGGCGTTAGTCAATTGACCAGCAGTTCGCTCTAGAGCGTTTAAAGCGTTATTGACGTCGGTCACGCTCTGACCTTTACTGGCAGTCTCGGCCTCGGCAAAAATGCGTTCGGCTCTTTCCTGTTCATTCTGCGACAGCAATCCGCCGAACTTGCCAAAAGACTTTTGAGTGTTTCTGAGGAGGGATTCAAGTTTGTTTCGGAGAACGATTAACTCCTTCGTTCCCTTATCGACATCGGCGAAATGCTCTGCCTCGGAAATCAGACGCTCAATCTCGTCCGGCGCTAAACCTGAAGTCGGCGTTATTCGCATCTGCTGTTCGTGCCCAGTCGCCTTGTCACGTGCCGAGACTGAAACAATTCCATTGGCATCAACTTCAAAGACAACGTCGATCTGGGGCACGCCTCTCGGGCTGGGAGGAATTCCCACCAATTCAAACTTCCCAAGCGAGCGGTTCCCTTCGGCCATCTCGCGCTCACCTTGTAAAACATGAATCTCTACGGATGACTGATTATCTACGACGGTAGTAAACGTCAGACTGTTTCGAAGCGGGATCGTCGAGTTGCGTTCGATGATCTTTGTAAACAAGCCTCCACGCGTTTCCAGACCAAGGCTCAACGGCAAAACGTCGAGCAATACGATGTCTTTAACATCACCACTTAAGACGCCGCCTTGAATTGCTGCGCCCATGGCAACAACTTCATCAGGGTTTATCTCAGCTGAAGGCTTTTTCCCAAAAATCTTTTCTACAGTTCTCTCAACGATGGGAGATCGCGTTTGACCACCAACCAGGATGACTTTATGGATGTCAGAACTTTGAAGCTCGGCTTCCTTCAGCGCGATATGGCATGGTTCAACTGTCTGTTCGATTAGATCACGAACAAGATCCTCAAACTGCGCGCGACTCAACGACTTATTGAAATGCTTCGGTCCAGTCGCATCCGCAGCAATGAATGGCAGGTTAATATTTGTTTCCGTGACAGTCGAGAGCTCGCATTTGGCTCGTTCTGCAACTTCCTTGAGACGTTGCAAAGCCAGTCTGTCCTGTCGCAGATCAATTCCAGTGTCAGCCAAAAACTGTTCCGCCATCCAGTTCATTATTCGTTCATCGAAATCCTCACCGCCCAGGAATGTATTTCCAGACGTGGCCAGAACCTCGAAAACGCCATCGTTTATTTCGAGTATGGAGATGTCGAACGTTCCACCACCCAGGTCGTAGACAGCGATGCGCTCTACATTTGTCTTTCCTAACCCGTAGGCAAGAGCCGCGGCCGTGGGTTCGTTAATGATTCTTTCGATCTTCAAACCTGCAATCTTGCCTGCGTCTTTAGTCGCTTGTCTTTGCGTGTCGTCGAAGTACGCAGGCACGGTAATTATGGCGTCCGTTACCGATTCTCCGAGGAAGTCTTCGGCGGCAGCTTTGAGACGTTGCAGCAAAATGCCGGACAATTCCGGCGGACTATAGCTTCTGGTCTGAACTCGAACACGCGCATCGCCGTTTTGGGAATCTACAATTTCAAAAGGGGAATTTTCGCGCATCCGTTTGACTTCGGGCGATTCGAACTTTCGCCCGATCAAACGCTTCACTGCAAACACGGTGTTTGCTGCGTTGGTTACAGCCTGGCGTTTGGCAATCTGACCAACGAGCCGTTCGCCCTTGTCAGTAAAACCCACGACGCTAGGAGTGGTGCGGCCACCTTCTTTGTTCGGCACGATCTGAACTGCGCCGCCTTCAAGTACTGAGACGCAGCAGTTAGTGGTGCCTAAGTCTATGCCTATTGCTTTTCCCATTTAGCTATTGAGACTCTCCAACTAACCTCGCGCCGATACTTTCACTAGAGACGGTCGTATTAGTTTGTCGCCTAGCCGGTATCCTGTTCGAATCTCCTGCATAACAGTGTCAGGCTCAAACTGATCACTTACTTCTGTAGCTACCGCCTCGTGAATATGGGGATCGAAAGTTTCGCCAACCACCTCGATTGGCTGGACTCCGAAACCTTCGAGAACACTATTGAACTGTTTGTAAATCAGATCAACGCCATTGAAGAAGTGTCTAAATTCGTCCGATTCGGATGCCTCGACCGAAGCTTCTGAATCGAGAGCTCGTTTGAGATTGTCGAGTACGCCGACGAGTTTCAGGGCCACATCCGCAACAACGCGATTATAGGTTTCGGCCCGTTCACGCTCGACGCGTTTGCGATAGTTGTCAAAGTCAGCCTGTCTTCGAGCGAGTACATCCCTAAATTCAGCGATCTCAGCAGTTAGTTGTCGGTTTTCGGTTTCTACTCGTTTCAGCTCAGCGCGGGTGGCCACTAACTCGGCAACCGCAGGTCCACCAAGCCCGCGAGGCGCTTCAGTAGCCTCGGGTTCTTCGGCTTCGAAAACTTCCTCGTCTGAGGGGTCTTCGACCGGCTCACTTGAAAGTTGACTCGACTCGTTGTCGGGGTCCAAGGTGCTCATGTCCGCTTGATCATTGTCGGAGGAGGATTCACTGTTGTCAGTGTCTACGAACCTGATGGGAATTCGATGCTTTGGATTATCGTTATCCGTTACCATGCGGGAGGATCAACATTTTCCAAAATAGCTCCACTTACGAAGCTATCTGTTCGTTTAAGCGATGCTCAATTAGCCGCGCCATGTAGTTTACCATAGCCATGATCCGAGCATATTCAATTCTCATGGGCCCAACAACACCCAGGGTGCCCGTGTTCTCATTCGACCCTATTCGGTATGGAGCTGTGATTAACGCACAATTTTGCATCGAGGTGGCTGGATGTTCTCTGCCGATAACCACCTGAACATCACCAGGGTAATTTTGAAGATCGTGTGACACACACTCATTCAGTATCTTAATGAGCCGCGACTTCTCTTCAAAAGTTCTAAATAATTCTCTCATTCGCTCGACATCGACAAAGTCGGGTTGCGAAAGGATATTCGAAGCACCATCAACATAAACTTCTCCACCTGATGTCTCTTCACCTTCAAGACTCCGCTCGCACAGCAGGACCGCATTACGTAAAAGTCGGTCGTACAGCGCCTTTTCTTCCTGCATCAACTCGACAATTTCAGCCCGAATGGTCAAGAGGCTCTTCCCACTAAACTCAGTATTGAGGTAGCGTGCCGTGCGATCTAACTCATCTTGCGACAAGTCGTCGGTTGTCCGAATGACCTTGTTATGAATGATGTTTGTAGTAGAGACGAGGACTACAAGGATGCGCCGATCCGGTAGTTGCACGAACTCTATATGCTTCAAGCGGTTCTCCGCTAGCGAGGGCGAAACCACGATCCCGACATTCTGCGATAACGCCGAAAGAACGTGAGAAGCGGTTTCCATCAGCCTGTCTGGTGAGTTTCCCGAGTCAGTATCATTGTCGGCAAAAAACTGATCAATGGCTTTAAGATCGCTGCGTGACAGGCGGGCCTCGCCGAGCATGTTATCGACGTAGTATCGGTAGCCCTTATCTGTAGGTACGCGGCCAGCGGAGGTATGTGGCTGTTCAGCCAGTCCTGCCTCTTCGAGTTCGCCCATCACGTTTCTGATTGTTGCCGGACTCCAGCCGTAGCCATGTGAGAAACGGTCTGAGAGTACGCGCGAACCGACCGCCTCTCCAGTGACCAGGTGCTCCTTTATTAGTGCCGCCAGGAGTACCTCGGCCCGGGAGTCGAGTGCGTGGGGATCGTTTGATTTTAAACTGGCACTGCGACGGGGCATATCAACAAAAGTTACTTCAAAACCAGGGTTTGGGCGCCTTCCGCTCAACCTTTTAACCCAGTCCAGCAGTATAAGGATTTAGGTCAGGACCTGCAAACAAACGCTTGTGTTAGAGGAATTTGCGAGCTTTCGCGGGATCGCCGCCGATAAGCCAGAAATGGAGGTTCATAACCCGTCTACCCTGTAAGCCTAAATATTTCACCAGTTACCTGCGGCATTAATACTGCGATGTGATTGCGGGAGCTGTTCGAGCCCGTTTTTGGCCGTAAATGGGCGCAAAATTGAGGGTGCTCCAGTTTGGTTGACTAGGCTGGCAACGCGTCTTTAAGATTACGTCGCTGGAATTTCAAATCCTGGTCAAACTACCGGCGCCGGTTCCCGTTAGATCAACTTACCTCTTGATCCTCGCGACCGCACCAAAGTCCCCTGAGACCAGTACAGATAACCCGCATGAGTGATCTGAGCAAATTATTCGCTGACGCTTTCCGGCATCTTGGCGGCAATCGAGGTGTGCCCGCGATTGAGGTGCGCTTCTATCCCTACGCGGGATTGCGACACACGATCAGGATTCGCTCAAATCGAGTCTATGTGCGACTTTCCGATATCTGTAAGGATGCGCCTGCCGATGTCCATCGCTCGTTAGCCTGGATACTGGTGGCTCGATTACTGGGCAAGAGAGTTCCGACAATTCATGAACGAGTTTATCGAGACTACTCCCTAACACCTGCTGTGATGCGTTCGTCAGATCTCGCTCGACGTGGCCGTGGACGCAAAATGATTTCATCAGCTCGTGGCGAGGTTTACGATCTGGAACGAATGTTCACGAAACTAAATCGTCGATACTTTGACGGTCAGATCGAAAAACCAACATTGACCTGGTCTCAGCGCCGTACTCGTAGCATTCTTGGTCATCATGATCATGTGTACGACAGCATCACCATTAGTAAGACTCTTGATTCAATTGATGTGCCCGAGTGGTTTGTCGAATACATTCTCTATCACGAGATGTTGCACATTAAACACCCGGCGAGATTGATCAATGGGCGCCGTTTCTATCACACCAGCGCTTTCCGAAGTGACGAGCGCAGGTTTCCACATTACGACCAGGCGCAGAAGTGGCTGGAACGACTGGCGAGACAACGTCGTGTTCCCCGCGCTCGAGCCGCCTAACCTTGGAGTGCGTTGGCCTGGCGGCGCTTTTTATGAGACTGGCACTCCACTCAACTCGGTCTTAAATCGCGCCACTCGAAAATCGAAGATCTCAAAAAGCGCCGCCAGGCCGGCGCACTCCAAAGTTCGTGGAACAACAACACCACCTGCGCGTTACTACAAACGAGGTAGGTGGGCTCCTCAAAAAAGAGCGGTCTAGTCCGGTTCAAGAACGGAATAGGCCGCTCTTTTAATGTCTTTCCAGCGGGCAAGCGGCTGGACAAAGAGTCAAAACCCTAGTTAGACTACGCGGTTTCTCATGAGCGGTAACTCATTAGAGTAGAGATTCACATCAAGTAATAGACAACTTTTTAAACGGAGAATTCAGTTTTATGGCGATTCCTGCAACCCACATCAGACGCGGTATGGTTATAGTTTTTGAGGGACAGCCCTGCAAGGTAGTTGAATTTCGACATCACACCCCGGGTAACCTCCGCGCCATGGTGCAAACGAAGTTGCGCAATATTCGCACCGGTACATCCTTTGAACATCGCTTTCGTTCTGCCGATACAGTAGATAGAGCATCACTGGAGCAGCATGAAATGGAATATCTTTATTCCGATGGTTCACATCACCATTTCATGAACACCGAAAACTACGAGCAGGTGGCATTGAGCGAGGACGATCTGGGAGATGCGGCCCAATGGTTAACTCCCGGACTCAAGATTCAGGCTGAGTTTTATGAAGGAGCGCCAATCGGTGTCGATCTCCCGCCTTCAATGGAGCTGACTGTTACGCAGACGGAGCCGACAATGAAAGGCGCTACAGTTTCGAACGTTAACAAGCCCGCGACTCTCGAAAACGGCGTCACCATAACAGTTCCTCCCTTCGTCAACGAAGGAGACAGAATTCGTGTAGATCCTTCCGAAGGAAGATACATAGAACGCGCAAAGTAAGCCTTCATTTCTAAGATTCGTTGGAGACACGTCCGTTTAGCCCGCCATGTACCTGGCTTACAGTCTGCTGTTAACGGTTGGTCTCCTGATTCTAATTCCATATTTTCTTTACCAGGCGCTGGCGCACGGCAAGTACCTCTCAGGCCTGCGCCAACGTCTGGGTTCAGTTCCGTCAGTTCAAGCTTCCGGAAAACCTGTGATCTGGCTGCACTCAGTATCGGTTGGCGAGACCCAGGCAGCGCGACCATTAATTGATTCACTTCGTCATACGTATCCAGATCACGTTCTCGTAGTTT